>CP007628.2:1020571-1360761 GCA_000688775.2 Streptococcus sp. VT 162 | reverse complement strand
TATGCTCATCTTTTGGTCATGCTGGTCATTGCAGAAGGTCTTTATTTAGACTGGGGTTCTAAAGATTTGGTTCTACCTGAAGCCTATATTCATTTAGAATGGGTTAATCTCCACAGAGGTCCTTTCTTTGCAGAGTGGGTTCAATTTCTAGTTGATGAACTTAATCGTGTCGGGAAAAATCGAGAAGATTTGACAGAACTTCAGGAACGCTGGAATCAAGCAGTTGCTTTGGAATTAGCTTTTTTTGATATTGGTTATGAATTATAGGACAGATTCAATACTTTTATGTAGATCAAAAGAATGAACAAACAAACTATATAAATATATTTTCCAGTCAAAGTTCTTGCTAGGGCTTTCAAATTCTGTTATACTGGTCCAGTATTTTTTTCGTATGTCGAAAAGAACTGTCTAATCTTGTAAGCTAAACTCTAATTCTCGTTTGTAATTGGAGTTTTTTTGTTTATCAAAAGAGGATAAGTTTGACGGTAAGCTTTTTGGTATCTCTCCTTGAATGCCCCACTTTTCTTTAAAAAAGGAGTTTTTTATGTTGAAAAAATGGCAGTTAAAAGATGTTATCTTGCTTGCTTTCTTGTCTATCTTTTTTGGTGGCGTTTTTGTGGGTTCAGGCTATCTGTTTGATATTCTCACCCTAATCTTGGCCCCTCTTGGTTTGCAGGCCTTTGCCAATGAAATCCTCTTTGGTCTCTGGTGTATGGCTGCGCCCATTGCGGCTATCTTTGTTCCAAGAGTCGGAAGTGCAACGATTGGAGAAGTGCTTGCTGCGCTTGCTGAAGTTCTTTATGGTAGCCAATTCGGCCTAGGCGCCCTATTGTCTGGCTTGGTTCAAGGCTTGGGAAGTGAATTTGGCTTTCTTGTGACCAAGAATCGCTATGAAAGTTGGCTCTCTCTAACTGCTAATAGTATTGGGATTACGCTTTTTAGCTTTGTCTATGAATACATTAAATTAGGTTACTATGCCTTTTCTCTTCCTTTTGTCCTTTCCTTGCTTTTGGTGCGTTTTATTTCAGTCTTTTTCTTCTGTACCATCTTGGTTCGTGCCATTGTCAAACTCTACCATCAGTTTGCAGCTGGAGGAAAGGCGTAGATGGGGCTGGAATTAAGAGGAATTCAGTCACCAATCTTTTCGGAACCGATTGATTTTACTTTTCATGAGCAAGCTTTTACCTTGTTAGTTGGGAGCAGTGGTTCAGGAAAATCCAGTCTCTTTCAAATTATTGCTCAAGTCAGTTCTCTTCCCTATAGTGGTCAAGTCCTGATAGATGGGAGTCAGGTCAGTCAGCTTTCTATCGTCGAACGTGTCCAGACGGTTGGCATTCTCTTTCAAAATCCCAATCATCAATTTACCATGGAGAACTTGTTTGAAGAGCTGATTTTTACCTTGGAAAATATTGGGCATCCCGTTCAGGAAATTGATGCTAAAATAGCTGAGGTGGTCCGGCAATGTCGCTGCAAGGCAATCTTGAACCGTCCCATCCATCACTTATCAGGTGGGGAAAAGCAAAAAGCTGCACTGGCTGTTCTTTTTGCTATGAACCCTAGGGTCTATCTCTTGGATGAACCCTTTGCTTCCATTGATCGAAAAAGTAGGCTAGAGATCCTAGAGATTCTAAAAGAGTTGTCCTCTAATGGGAAGACAGTCATCCTGTGCGACCATGATTTATCAGACTATGGAGCCTACATTGACCATATGGTGGAGCTGAGAGACGGGCAACTATGGGAAATAAATAAAATCCCTACCTCTGAGATGACACAGGTTTCTTCAAAGGAAGTTGCTTCTAACCCAGAACTATTCCATATGGACCGTGTGACTTGTGAGCTGGGAAATCGCCCCCTCTTTTCGATTGCGGATTTCACATTTTACCAAGGAATTTCCTGTATCTTAGGTGACAATGGTGTCGGGAAATCAACCCTCTTTCGCTCTATTCTTCAATTTCAAAAGTATAAGGGGTGCATTAGTTGGAAGGGGAAAGTCCTGAAAAAGAAAAAGAGTTTGTATCGTGATCTGACGGGTGTTGTTCAGGAAGCTGAGAAGCAGTTTATCCGAGTCAGTCTGCGAGAGGAACTGCAATTAGATGTTCCAGATACTGTGAGAAATCAGCGGATTCTCCAAGCATTACGATATTTTGATCTGGAGCAGGCGCTCGATAAGAGTCCTTATCAATTAAGTGGTGGACAGCAAAAGATTCTTCAGCTATTGACCATCTTGACCAGCAAGGCTTCTGTGATTTTGCTAGATGAACCTTTTGCTGGTTTGGATGATAGAGCTTGCCATTATTTTTGTCAGTGGATTGTGGAGGAGAGCAATCAAGGAAGAAGTTTTTTGATCATTAGCCATCGTTTAGATCCCTTGATCTCTGTGGTTGATTATTGGATTGAGATGACTAGTGAGGGTCTCAGTCATGTGAAAGACGTGACAATCAGCAAACCTCTCACATCTCGGAGTATCAATACTCAAGGGGAGGTGAAGTAGTATGATCAAAGTCGCAACCAAGACACCGATACTCAGTCTCTTCTTGCTGATTTTATCCTTGGAAACATCTTTCATTCCTTCGATTGCTCTTAATCTTTCAGTAGTCGCATTTTGCATTCTCTTTATGCTCTACCACCGTCGATTTAAAATGTTGGCTTGGATGATTGTGCTCGCCATTTTGCCATCCTTCGCCAACTATTGGGCAGTACAGTTACATGGGGATGCTTCGCAGGCAGTGATACTTGGAACGAGGGCCTTTGTGACCGTTTGTATCAGCCTTGTCTTTGTTTCCAGTATTTCCCTAAAAGAGCTTCTCTTGCACTTGGCTCAAAAGGGGCTATCGCGTTCTTGGGCCTATGCCTTGATTGTGGTATTCAATTCCTTTCCCCTCATTCAGCAAGAAATCAAGTCTCTCAAGGAAGCGTGCTTACTGCGTGGTCAAAAACTGCATGTTTGGTCGCCCTTGATTTACAGTAAGGTTTTGATGACGGTCTTTAGGTGGCGCCATCTTTATCTGAGAGCTTTGTCTGCGCACGGATATGACGAACATGCACAGTTGGAGAATCGCTATCGGACTTTTTATATTTCTCAGAGGACAAAATTAATCTACCTGCTGTTCTTTTTATTACTTCAAACCAGTCTATTTTTATAAAGGAGTTATTATGGAATTCACAGATATTGCGATGGAATTATCCAAGGAAGCTTGGCAGGCTTCCTTTCAGCATCCTTTTGTTCTACAGTTACAAGAGGGAACGTTAGAACCTTCCATCTTTCGCTATTACCTGATTCAGGATGCCTACTATCTGAAGTCTTTTTCAGAAGCCTATCACCTCTTGGCTGATAAGACTTCCAACGAGGAGATGAAAAGACTCTTGAAACAAAATGCTCAGGGTCTAGTGGAGGGGAATTATTTATCCGCCAACAATTTTTTAAGGAATTAGGAATCAGCGACCAGGAAATGGAGCAACATCCAATCGCTCCAACCTGTTATCATTACATTTCTCATATTTATCGTCAGTTTGCAGAGCCAAACTTGGGCATTGCTTTTGCTAGTTTGCTCCCATGTCCTTGGTTATACCATGATTTGGGCAAGGCACTTAATCGCAAACCATCCCCGAATCCTCTTTATCAACAGTGGATTGAGACCTATATCACCGATGAGTTAGAACAGCAGATTAAAGAAGAAGAAGAGCTGGTCAATCAACTCTATCGCGAAAGCAACGAGACGGACAAACAAAAAATGCTAGAGGCCTTCCACCGAAGTGTCCACATGGAAGCCAAGTTTTGGGAGATGGCTTACCAACATCAAACCTGGACGAGTGATTTGCAGTCTTTAGAAAAAGAGAAGAAATAGAAAATGAGAAACCACCAACTACAAGTTCACAAATTAACTGTTTTATCCATGATGATTGCTCTTGACGTAGTTCTTACACCCATCTTTCGAATTGAAGGAATGGCACCGATGTCCAGTGTAGTCAATATCCTTGCAGGGATCTTGATGGGACCTGTTTATGCCTTGGTCATGGCTACAGTCACAGCCTTTATCCGTATGTCTACTCAGGGCATTCCCCCTTTGGCCCTAACAGGAGCTACTTTCGGAGCCCTCCTTGCAGGTCTCTTTTATAAGTATGGTCGAAAATTTCACTATTCTGCTCTAGGAGAAATCTTGGGAACAGGGATAATCGGTTCCATTGTTTCCTATCCTGTTATGGTTCTCTTTACAGGATCTGCGGCCAAGCTTAGCTGGTTTATCTACACCCCTCGATTTTTCGGAGCAACCTTGATCGGTACAGCCATAGCTTTCCTCGCCTTTCGATTTTTAATCAAGCAGGAATTTTTTAAAAAAGTGCAGGGATATTTCTTTGGAGAAAGGATAGACTGATGCAGGCGTTTACAAATCCTTTCCCTCTGGTAGCAAGTTCCTTGATTCACTGCATCACCAATGAGATTTCCTGCGAGATGCTGGCCAATGGCATTTTGGCTCTGGGATGCAAACCTGTTATGGAAGATGATCCCCGTGAGGTTCTTGATTTTACCAAACAAAGCCAGGCTCTCTTCATCAATTTGGGGCATTTGTCTGCTGAGAAGGAAAAAGCAATCCGTATGGCAGCTTCTTATGCAAATCAAGCTTCTCTACCAATGGTAGTAGATGCGGTTGGCCTAGCAGCATCATCCATTCGTAAGAATCTAGTCAGAGAACTTTTAGAATACAAGCCCACAGTCCTTAAAGGAAATATGTCGGAAATACGGAGTCTTGTTGGTTTAAAGCACCACGGAGTTGGGGTCGATGCTAGTGCTAAAGATCAAGAAACTGAGGATTTGCTCCAAGTCTTGAAAGACTGGTGTCAGCTTTATCCTGGTATGTCATTTTTAGTCACTGGACCCAAGGACCTCATTGTTTCGGAGAATCAGGTTGCAATATTGGGAAATGGCTGTGCAGAATTAGACTGGATAACAGGGACAGGAGACTTAGTTGGAGCCTTGACATCCGTTTTTCTCAGCCAAGGAAAGACTGCATTTGAAGCTTCTTGCCTAGCAGTTTCTTATCTCAATATCGCTGCTGAGAGAATACTTGTTCAAGGAATGGGATTGGAAGATTTTCGTTACCAAGTTCTCAACCAACTCTCTCTCCTAAAAAGAGATGAAAATTGGCTAGAAGCCATCAAAGGAGATGTTTATGAATAGAGAAGCACTTAGACTGTATCTAGTAACCAATCGCTACCAAGATTCCTTGGAAAGCTTTCTTGAAAAAGTGGAGACAGCCTGCCGTTCAGGTGTTACCATCATCCAACTACGAGAAAAAAATCTCACAACCAATCAATATTATCAACTGGCAAAACAAGTCAAGGAAATAACAGACGCCTATCAGGTACCCTTGATTATCGATGATCGTTTGGATGTCTGTCTCGCGGTTGATGCTGCAGGTTTGCATATTGGTGACGATGAACTACCAGTTTCGGTAGCCCGCCAAGTATTGGGTCCTGAAAAAATCCTCGGTGTCACTGCTAAAACAGTAAAAAGAGCTCTTGAAGCAGAAACATCGGGTGCAGATTACTTGGGGACAGGAGCTATTTTCCCGACAATTACCAAAGAAAATGCACCTATCACCCTGATTTCAACCTTGAAAACCATTTGCCAAACGGTCGCCATTCCAGTAGTTGCTATCGGAGGATTGACGTCAGAGAATATTGACCAACTTGCTGAAACTGGTATAGCTGGAGTAGCAGTCGTACGTGATTTGATGCAGGCAGAAGATATTGAGGCAAAAGCACATGCCTTTTTAACAAAGCTGGATGACATGATTTCCTAATCAAAAACTCTCTAATTCCCTTAAAGTAGGAACTAGAGAGTTTTTTCTTAATCTTTAAAGCTTGTATGGTTGACTGGGCCAGAACCATGACCGAGTTGAGGAGCGTCTTGGATGGCTTTTGTGATAAAGGCCTTGGCCTTATCAACTGCCTGGTAAAGACTTCTGCCCTTGGCTAGTTCAGCCGTAATCACAGCAGCAAAGGTACATCCAGTACCATGGGTGTGACAAGTTTGAATTCGTGGACTTTCCCAGACAAATTGTTCATCCTTGGTAAAGAGGAAATCCTTGGCACCACCTTCAAGATGGCCACCTTTGATAACAACGGACTGAGGACCAAATTCTTTTATAATCAGGCGACCAGCACGCTGCATGTCTTCGGGGTCATGGATTGAAAAACCAACAATCTCTTCTGCCTCAGGAAGATTGGGCGTGATAATGGTAGCAAGGGGAAGCAGATTTGTTTTTAGGTAGTCTCTGGCACTAGAATCAATCAGGGTGTCCCCACTCGTAGCGACCATAACAGGGTCAAGAACATAGGGACAGTCCAGCTTTTTAAGATAGGGTTGGATGATCTCCATGATCTCAGTAGTTGCCAACATCCCTGTTTTTACAGCCTGAGGCTTGATATCCGAAAAGACACTATCCAATTGAGCTTCCAGCATTTGGTTGGAGACGTGCTCGATTAATTGAACGCCTCTGGTATTTTGAGCGACAAGACTGGTCACAACGGCCATTCCATAGACATCTCTAGCTTGGAATGACTTTAAATCAGCCATAATGCCAGCACCGCCACTAGGGTCAGTCCCTGCAATGGTTAGAGCAACGGGTAAATAAGTCATCTAAAACCTCCCAACCAACTGAAGTTTGTATTCTTAAGAACAAGCTAGTCTGTTTCAGGAAAGCAATAGAAGACCAGCTAGTCCTCATTATCATTTCCACTTCCATCAGCTAGCATTACCTAGATTGAGTCAAAGGGATCTAACAGTCGTTAATCTCAGCTTTACGCACCCCTAGTGGTTGTTTTCTTTTTTCTTCAGTATAGCATATTTTTATAGTTTATATAGTAAAATTTGACTGCAAATCTCTCGTTACATGATTGGAATTCTATTTTTCGAAAAAATAATAAAAATTATAGTTGACAAATGTAGATTTTCGCGGTATACTAATAACTGTAATTGACAAATGTAGATTTAGGAGGTGTGATTATGCAGATTTCAGATGCAGAATGGCAGGTCATGAAGATTATTTGGATGCAGGGGGAGCAGACCAGTACGGATTTGATCAGGGTTCTGGCGGAACGGTTTGACTGGTCCAAGTCCACGGTTCAGACTCTTTTGGCTCGTCTGGTTGAGAAAGAGTGTTTAACTCGGAAAAAAGAGGGCAAGTCCTTTATTTATTCAGCCCTTTTAACTCTAGACCAAAGCCGAGACTTGCTTGTCCAAGATATCAAAGACAAGGTTTGTTCTCGTAGGATTAAGAACTTGTTGGCTGATTTGATTGCTGAATGTGATTTTACTTTGTCTGACTTGGAAGGATTGGAAGCTGTGATTTCTGAGAAAAAAGCTAGCGCAGTAACAGAAGTAAAATGTAATTGTATGTAAAGGAGACGTCATGTTAAATAGTATTGTAACCATTATTTGTATTACCCTTATCGCGTTTATCTTGTTTTGGTTTTTCAAAAAGCCTGAAAAATCTGGACAAAAGGCCCAGCAAAAAAACGGCTACCAAGAGATTCGAGTGGAAGTCAAAGGGGGCTATACGCCTGAGTTGATTATTCTTAAGAAATCAGTGCCAGCCCGTATCGTCTTTGACCGCAAGGACCCTTCACCCTGCCTAGATCAGATCGTCTTTCCAGATTTTGGTGTGCATGCGGATCTTCCTATGGGTGAAGAGTATGTAGTGGAAATCACACCTGAACAGGCTGGAGAGTATGGTTTCTCTTGTGGCATGAATATGATGCACGGTAAGATGATTGTAGAATAGGAGAATGATATGACTGAAATCGTAAAAGCAAGTCTTGAAAATGGTGTTCAAAAAATCCGTATCACGGCAGACAAAGGCTACCATCCAGACCACATTCAACTGCAAAAAGGGATTCCTGCTGAGATTACCTTTCATCGTGTGACACCTTCAAACTGTTATAAAGAGATTCTCTTCGAAGAAGAAGGAATTCTAGAACCAATCGGTGTGGATGAAGAGAAGACAATTCGTTTTACACCTCAAGAGTTAGGCCAACATGAATTTTCATGTGGCATGAAGATGCAAAAGGGGAGTTATACCGTAGTTGAGAAGACTCGAAAATCTCTATCACTTTTACAACGTTTTTGGATTACTAGTATCTTTACTGTGCCTCTTGTGATTCTTATGATTGGGATGTCTACAGGAGGAATTAGTCACCAAGTCATGCGTTGGGGCACCTTTTTAGCCACAACCCCCATTATGCTGGTAGCTGGAGTTCCATATATCAGAAGCGCCTGGGCTAGTTTTAAAAAGCACAATTCCAACATGGATACCTTGGTTGCTCTGGGAACCCTAGTGGCCTATTTCTATAGCTTAGTTGCCCTCTTCACTGGTCTGCCCGTTTACTTTGAAAGTGCTGCATTTATCCTCTTCTTCATTCTTTTGGGAGCAGTTTTTGAGGAAAAAATGCGAAAAAATACTTCGCAGGCAGTCGAAAAATTATTAGACCTACAAGCAAAAACAGCAGAGGTTTTGCGTGATGATGTTTATGTTCAAATACCTCTAGAACAAGTCAAAGTTGGGGATCTCATTCGCGTTCGACCAGGTGAAAAAATTGCCGTTGATGGGACTGTAATAGAAGGAGAAACTAGTATTGATGAATCAATGGTAACTGGGGAAAGTATTCCAGTCGATAAATCAGTTGGAGATGCTGTCATTGGTTCAACCATCAATAATAGTGGTACGATCATTTTTAGAGCTGAAAAAGTAGGTTCTGAAACCATGTTGGCTCAGATTGTAGACTTTGTGAAGAAAGCTCAAACCAGTCGTGCTCCTATTCAAGATTTGACAGACAAGATTTCTGGAATTTTCGTACCAGCAGTTGTCATTTTAGGACTCCTTACTTTTTGGATCTGGTTTGTTTTTCTTGGTGAAAGTTTTGTAACGTCGCTTCTCTATGGTGTTGCAGTCTTGATTATTGCCTGCCCTTGTGCTCTTGGACTTGCGACACCAACAGCACTCATGGTTGGAACAGGACGAAGTGCCAAGATGGGGATTCTTCTCAAAAATGGTACAGTTCTACAGGAAATCCAAAAAGTTCAAACGGTTGTTTTTGATAAGACAGGAACCTTGACCGAAGGGAAGCCAGTAGTGACAGATGTTATCGGAGATGAAGGAGAAGTGCTAAGTTTGGCTGCTTCACTGGAAGATGTATCTCAACACCCGCTAGCTCAAGCTATTGTTAATCGTGCATCTGAACTAGGAATTAGCCTTCACCCAGTGGAAAACTTCCAAGCCTTGCATGGAAAAGGTGTGACTGGGATTATTAATGGTAAGCAAGTCTTGCTGGGGAATGCTAAGCTCTTAGCTGACCTTGCTATTCCACATGATTATCAAGAACGATTTGATTTGCTTGAGAAAGAAGCAAAAACAGTTGTCTTCCTATCCGTGGATGGTCAGTTAAAAGGCTTAATTGCCTTGCAGGATGTCCCTAAGGAAAATGCCAAAGAAGCTATTGCTAAATTGAAAAAACGTGGTCTTAGAACGGTCATGCTTACTGGAGATAATGCTGGAGTAGCCCATGCGATTGCAGAACAAATTGGTATCGAAGAAGTAATCGCAAATGTCTTGCCAGAGGAAAAGGCACATGAAATTCACAAGCTTCAAAAGAATGGGAAATTGGCCTTTGTTGGAGATGGTATCAATGATGCGCCGGCCCTCAGTGTAGCGGATGTCGGAATTGCCATGGGCTCTGGGACAGATATTGCCATTGAATCAGCAGATCTTGTCCTTACAACCAACAATTTACTAGGATTGGCACGTGCTTTTGATATGAGTAAGAAGACCTTTAATCGTATTCTACTCAATCTTTTCTGGGCTTCTATCTATAACCTCATTGGTATTCCGATTGCAGCAGGAGTGTTTTCTGTTCTTGGTTTGGTACTCAATCCAGAACTTGCAGGATTGGCCATGGCCTTTAGTTCAGTATCTGTTTTAATCAGTTCACTCATGCTAAACTTTAGTAAAATAGACTAAAAGCGAGCTTGCTCGCTTTTTATTATAAAACAGATATTAAAAACGTTTTCAAACTGTACTGTAATAGAGAATAAAAACTTCTGAGCACATTCTTAGGATACCCAAAACAAATGTGGTAAAGTAGTAGAGTAAAAATTTGCTGAAACGTTTCCAATTAGTATATGAAAACGGATTTATCAAGTTTTAAAAATATTTGAAGGAGAGTTATCATTATGACTCAAGGGAAAATTACTGCATCTGCAGCAATGCTCAACGTATTGAAAACATGGGGCGTAGACACAATCTACGGTATCCCATCAGGAACACTCAGCTCATTGATGGACGCTTTGGCTGAAGACAAAGATATCCGTTTCTTGCAAGTTCGCCACGAAGAAACAGGTGCTCTTGCAGCGGTCATGCAAGCTAAATTTGGCGGCTCAATCGGGGTTGCTGTTGGTTCAGGTGGTCCAGGTGCGACTCACTTGATTAACGGTGTTTACGATGCAGCTATGGATAACACTCCATTCCTTGCTATCCTTGGATCACGTCCAGTTAACGAACTCAACATGGATGCCTTCCAAGAATTGAACCAAAACCCAATGTACAACGGTATCGCTGTTTACAACAAACGTGTCGCTTACGCTGAGCAATTGCCAAAAGTAATCGACGAAGCTTGCCGTGCTGCAGTTTCTAAAAAAGGTCCAGCTGTTGTTGAAATCCCAGTAAACTTCGGTTTCCAAGAAATCGACGAAAACTCTTACTACGGTTCAGGTTCATACGAACGTTCATTCATCGCTCCTGCTTTGAACGAAGTTGAAATTGACAAAGCAGTTGAAATCTTGAACAATGCTGAACGCCCAGTTATCTATGCTGGTTACGGTGGTGTTAAAGCTGGTGAAGTCATTACTGAATTGTCACGTAAAATCAAAGCACCAATCATCACAACTGGTAAAAACTTTGAAGCCTTTGAATGGAACTACGAAGGTTTGACAGGTTCTGCTTACCGTGTTGGTTGGAAACCAGCTAACGAAGTGGTCTTCGAAGCAGACACAGTTCTTTTCCTTGGTTCAAACTTCCCATTTGCTGAAGTTTACGAAGCATTCAAGAACACTGAAAAATTCATCCAAGTTGATATCGACCCTTACAAACTTGGCAAACGTCACGCCCTTGACGCTTCTATCCTTGGTGATGCAGGTCAAGCAGCGAAAGCAATCCTTGACAAAGTAAACCCAGTAGAATCTACTCCATGGTGGCGTGCAAACGTTAAGAACAACCAAAACTGGCGTGATTACATGAACAAAATCGAAGGTAAAACTGAGGGTGAATTGCAATTGTATCAAGTTTACAATGCAATCAACAAACATGCTGATCAAGACGCTATCTACTCAATCGACGTAGGTGACACTACTCAAACATCTACTCGTCACCTTCACATGACACCTAAGAACATGTGGCGTACATCTCCACTCTTTGCGACAATGGGTATTGCCCTTCCTGGTGGTATCGCTGCTAAGAAAGACAATCCAGATCGCCAAGTATGGAACATCATGGGTGACGGTGCATTCAACATGTGCTACCCAGACGTTATCACAAACGTTCAATACGACCTTCCAGTTATCAACGTTGTCTTCTCAAATGGTAAATATGCCTTCATCAAGGACAAATACGAAGACACAAACAAACACTTGTTTGGTTGTGACTTCCCTAATGCTGACTATGCGAAAATCGCTGAAGCTCAAGGTGCTGTAGGATTTACAGTTGACCGTATCGAAGACATCGATGCAGTTGTTGCAGAAGCTGTTAAACTCAACAAAGAAGGTAAAACTGTTGTGATCGATGCTCGCATCACTCCACACCGTCCACTTCCAGTAGAAGTACTTGAATTGGATCCAAAACTTCACTCAGAAGAAGCAATCAAAGACTTCAAGGAAAAATACGAAGCAGAAGAACTCGTACCATTCCGCCTCTTCTTGGAAGAAGAAGGATTGCAATCACGCGCAATTAAATAATTCCTTCGTGGAACTTAAAAAGATCGGAGCAATCCGGTCTTTTTCTGGAGGATAGTAAATGAATTTAAATCAATTAGATATTATCGTTTCAGATGTTCCCCAAGTCTGTGCTGACTTGGAGCGTATTTTGGATAAAAAGCCCGATTATGTTGATGACAGTTTTGCTCAGTTTACGATTGGCAGTCACTGTCTGATGTTGTCCCAAAATCATTTGATTCCTTTGGAAGATTTTCAGTCAGGAATCATTCTTCATATCGAGGTTGAGGATGTAGACCAGAATTACCAACGGTTGAAAGAACTTGGTATCCAGGTTTTAAACGGACCAACTGTAACCGATTGGGGAACAGAGTCCTTATTAGTTAAAGGGCCTGCTGGTCTAGTGATTGATTTTTATCGTATGAAGTAGGTAATTCTATTATCAAATTTTTTATCTAAACATTCTTGGAGTGAAACTTAAAAAGATCGGAGCAATTCGATCTTTTTTGTATTTATGCGACTTTCAGTCCGTCTCGCTCCGTTAGGTGCGAGACAAAAAACCACCCGTTTTCACGGGTGGTTATGATTTCTACACTTATTGTTTGGCTTCCTGTTTTAATTGTTGCACCTGTTCCTCGTACTGGACAAGCTCCCTGTCTTTTATATTGATAGTCGCTTCTGCTTCAGCAATGCGGCTTCTCAGATCTTGAGTCTTGTTATGGTGATAGCTAATACCAATAGCACTACCAGCAATGATCCCGATTACTAGACAAGTAAAAATCACCAAAATCAAGGGAGCAGATAGTTGTGTAAAGACAAGACTGACAGTTACTGTTTGACGATTGAGTAGACCAAATGAGATCACAATGACTAATAAGCTCAAACCGCCAATTAGATAAGCCTTATCTTTCAGTGACAATTCATTAAATTTTTTTAGCATAAGTTCCTTTTCTCCTGACTATGTTGATAGAAAACTACACACCATTTAGGTATTAACAAAATTCATTTTACTAGAAAATTTCGATACTGTCAATAATTTCTAACGGCTTATTTACCATCAATCAATCGATTCATTGAAAAGGAGTATTCATTTTCTAATATTTGATTGAGTAAACAGAACGGAGCAATTCGGTCTTTTTTCTGTTCCCTCTTTCTTATAACAAGATTGTGATAGTTTATATCTTTATAACAAAAGTTTTAAAGACTTGATTGTTTTGAAAAAAGATTATAAAATATGATTCATAAAAATGAAAGAGGTTTTGAAAATGTCTGAAAAACAAATGAAAGTTTTGGGTTGGGTAGCGACCTTCATGTCTGTTATGATGTACGTCTCTTACTTCCCGCAAATTATGAACAACCTGGCTGGTCAAAAAGGGAACTTTATCCAGCCCTTGGTTGCAGCCATCAACTGTAGTCTCTGGGTTTACTACGGTCTTTTCAAGAAAGAAAGAGATATTCCCCTTGCGGCTGCTAATGCACCGGGTATCGTTTTTGGCCTAGTAACGGCTATCACAGCTTTGATTTAAAAAAAAGACTAGTTTCAGTCTTTTTTTCGTATATATAAAAGTAAGTTTAGTGCTATTATTATCCAGAGGGTTCCAAACTTTTTGCCTCCTTTTTAGTATAATAGAAGTAATAAATCAATCGAGGTAAAGTGATGATAGAAATACTACAATTTCCAGAAGGATTTCTCTGGGGTGGTGCAACGGCGGCTAATCAATGTGAGGGTGCTTATAATCAGGACGGTCGTGGTCTTGCTAATGTGGATGTGGTACCGATCGGTCCAGACCGTGAGGCCATTATTACAGGTCAGAAAAAGATGTTTTCGTTTGAGGAGTGCTATTTTTACCCAGCAAAGGAAGCCATTGATATGTACCATCATTACAAGGAAGATATTGCGCTTTTTGCAGAAATGGGATTTAAAACCTATCGACTTTCCATTGCTTGGACTCGGATTTTTCCGCAAGGTGACGAAGCAGAGCCAAATGAAGCTGGTCTAGCTTTTTATGAGGATTTGTTTAAAGAATGTCACAAGTATGGAATTGAACCACTGGTGACCATCACGCATTTCGATTGCCCCATGCACTTAATTAGGGAGTACGGTGGTTGGCGCAATCGTCGTATGTTGGACTTTTACGCAAATCTTTGTCGCACCCTCTTTACCCGTTACAAGGGCTTGGTCAAGTACTGGCTAACCTTCAACGAAATCAATATGATTCTGCATGCCCCCTTTTTAGGAGCTGGGATCTGTTTTGAAGAGGGGGAAAATCAAGAGCAAGTCAAATACCAAGCAGCCCACCATGAGCTGGTAGCCTCGGCTATGGCGACTAAAATTGCCCACGAAATTGACCCAGAAAACAAGGTGGGATGTATGTTGGCAGCAGGGCAATATTATCCTAACACTGCCCATCCGAGAGACTACTGGGCAGCTATGGAGGAAGACCGTAAGAGTTACTTTTTCATTGACGTCCAAGCGCGTGGGGAATACCCAAATCATGCCAAGAAGCAGTGGGAGCGTGAGGGAATTAAGATTGAAATGTCGACAGAAGATTTGGACTTGTTAAAGAATCACACTGTTGACTTTGTTTCCTTCTCTTACTATGCGAGTCGAGTGGCCTCAGGGGATCCAGAAGTGACGAATCTGACCGCTGGAAATGTCTTTGCCTCTATCAAAAATCCTTATCTGAAATCCTCTGAATGGGGTTGGCAGATTGGCCCACTGGGGCTTCGTATCACCCTCAATGCCATATGGGATCGTTATCAAAAGCCTATGTTCATCGTAGAAAATGGACTCGGTGCTATGGACACGCCAGATGAAAATGGCTATGTAGCAGATGACTATCGGATTGCTTATCTAGAAGCCCACATCAAGGCTATGCGAGATGCTATTTACCAAGATGGCGTTGAATTGCTTGGTTATACGACTTGGGGTTGTATAGATCTGGTTTCTGCTGGAACAGGCGAAATGAACAAGCGCTATGGTTTTATCTATGTGGATCGTGATAATGCAGGTCAAGGAAGTCTCAAACGGAGCAAGAAGAAATCCTTCTACTGGTACAAGGATGTCATTGCCAGCAATGGCGCAAGTATTAAGTAGAGAACATTTGTTCACTATTTTTATAAAATCTTCTCCCTACTTTATAAGATGTGAAAAAGAGTTCAATTAGACCTGGCTTTTTGCTATAATGAGGTGAGAAAAACAGACAGGAGAAGAAGATGTCAGAACCATTATTTTTACAATCAGTTATGCAAGAAAAAATCTGGGGTGGAACCAAGCTACGTGATGAGTTTGGCTACGATATCCCAAGTGAAAAAATAGGAGAATACTGGGCTATCTCAGCACACCCAAATGGTGTTTCAAAGGTCGCTAATGGTCGCTACGAGGGAACAGACCTAGCTACCTTGTATGCGGAACACCGTGAATTGTTTGGCAATCGTCCAGAGCCTGTATTTCCACTCTTGACCAAAATTCTCGATGCCAATGACTGGCTCAGTGTCCAAGTTCACCCAGACGATGCCTATGGTCTAGAACATGAAGGCGAACTCGGAAAAACAGAGTGCTGGTACATCATCGCTGCGGATGAAGGTTCAGAGATTATCTACGGTCACAATGCCAAATCAAAAGAAGAACTCCGCCAGCAAATTGAGGACAAGAACTGGGATGCCTTGCTGACAAAAGTACCAGTTAAAGCTGGAGATTTCTTCTATGTACCAAGTGGTACCATGCACGCTATTGGGGCGGGTATCTTGATTCTTGAAACCCAGCAGTCTAGCGATACCACCTACCGTGTCTATGACTTTGACCGTAAGGATGACAAGGGCAACTTGCGTGAACTTCACCTTGAAAAATCCATCGATGTTTTGAACATTGGTGAGCCTGCTAATAGCCGTCCAGTAACTGTCAAAGCTGATGATTTGCGTTCCACTCTCCTTGTATCCAATGATTTCTTTGCGGTTTACAAATGGGAAATTACTGGAAAAGTTGACTTTGAAAAGACAGCAGACTACAGTTTGTTTAGTGTCTTAGCTGGTCAAGGTCACCTCACTGTTGACGGGAAAAACTATCCAATCCAAAAAGGTAGCCACTTTATCCTACCAAGTGATGTTGAAGCTTGGACCCTAGAAGGGCAAGGTTTGGAATTGATTGTTAGTCATCCATAAAAAGAAAGGGCCTGAGTTCACTACTCAAGTCCTTTTTGATTACATAAATTGGGCGATAAAAACCACAATGATGATAATAGGAATGATGAAACGAAGAAGGAAGAGCCAGACTTGGAAAAGTCCTTGTTTCCATGCTCTTTCATCAAGATGGAGTTCCTCCTTAGCAAGAGCCTTCTTAAAGATGTAGCCTGTAAAGAGAGAAAGGCAGAGGGCTCCAAATGGCATGAGGAGATTGGAAACTAAGAAATCCATAGCATCAAAGAAGGTCTTCCCAAAAATGTGGACATCCGCCATAACACCGTAAGAAAGGGCTGAAGGAATACCAAAGATAAAGGTCAAGATCCCTAAAATAGCACTCCATTTAGCACGTTTGCTGTTGTCCTGATTGGTGATATTGCCCACATTGATCTCCAGCATCACGACAGAAGAAGTAACCGTTGCAAAGAGGAAGAGCAAGAGGAAAAGAATGTAGAAAATAGTTCCAAAAGGCATCTTGTCAAAGAGTTGAGGTAAGACGATAAACAGCAGGCTTGGTCCCCCTTCAGACTGGATATTGAAGGCTGACATGGCTGGGAAAATGGCTAGTCCCCCCCTGATGGGGACACATGGCTGGGAAAATGGCTAGTCCCGCCATGATGGAGACCGAGATGTTCATGGCTACGATGGAAATCCCTGACTGGACCAGATTGGTTTTCTTGTCCAAGTAAGAAGCATAGGTCAGCATGGCTGTGACCCCTAGTGAGAGGGCAAAGAAAGATTGGCCTAGAGCATAGAGGAGACCAGCGCTGGTTAGTTTTGAAAAGTCTGGTTTGAGGAAGTAAAGAACGCCTTCCATGGCATTTGGTAAGCTGAGCGAGCGCCCAATGATCACGACAAAGATTATAAAGAGCAGGGGCATCATGACTTTCGAGGCTCTTTCAATCCCTTTTTGAACCCCACGTGATACAATAAAGATATTCAACAAGATAAAGGCAGCTTGTGCGCCAAGGGCAATGGCTGGATTTGAAATGATTGAAGTAAATAACTGAGCATAATCACCCGTTCCACCAAGTTGGAACAATTTCCCAAACTCAATGCCTAGATAGACTAAAATCCATCCCCCTATAACACTATAGAAGGAGAGAAGGATGAAGAGGGCAAAGGCACCAATCCAACCGATAAAATTGTATTTGCTATTGTTGCCAAGTTTTCCAAAGGTTTTGATAGCGGAAACGCCAGCACTACGACCAAGGGCAAACTCAGCAAGCAAGAGCGGGAAACCGATTAAAATGGTAGAAATGAGAAAGACCAATAAAAAGCCTCCACCGCCATTTGCGGCAGTCATGTAGGGAAACTTCCAAACGGCTCCAAGTCCGATGGCTGAACCAGCAGATGCTAAGATAAAGCCTAGTTTCGAGCCCCATTGCGATTTTTCTGACATAGTTGAAACTCCAATCTCTTTTTTAAAATAAGAAAAGGCTACTTGAGTTGTCAAATAGCCTTCTCTCAATGGCTCTTTATGAGCCTTCTGTTTGATTGATAGACTTGACTATCCTATCATGTTTTCTAAGGTCTGTCAAGAAAACCATTTTCAAGTTTTCACACCTTTCTCAAAAAGTTAAAAATTTTTCGCAAAAACGCTTGACTCTGACCTAAGGGAAGGGGTTATACTATTCTTGTAAGGAGGAAATCATGTACCATATCAAAGAAGCTGCGCAGCTTTCGGGTGTCTCTGTCAAGACCCTGCACCACTACGATAAGATAGGACTCTTGGTTCCGTTAAAGTCGGAAAACGGCTATCGAACTTATAGTCAAGAGGATTTGGAACGCCTTCAAGTCATTCTTTACTACAAATATCTAGGCTTTTCTTTAGAAAAAATAGCAGAGCTGTTAAAGGAAGAAAGGACAGATTTATTGCCTCATTTGACCAGGCAGTTGGACTATTTGACCCAAGAAAGGCAACATCTGGATACCTTGATTTCCACCTTGCAAAAAACCATTCAAGAACAAAAAGGAGAAAGAAAAATGACGATTGAGGAAAAATTCACTGGATTTAGCTATCAAGACAATCAAAAATACCATCAAAAGGCGGTAGAAGAGTATGGACAAGAAGTCATGGATCAGGCTCTCGAGCGCCAAAGTGGTAGAGAAGATGAGGCTACGGCTGCCTTTAACCAAGTCTTTCAAACTTTGGCACAAAATCTTCAAGCTGGTTTACCTGCAACAGCAGCCGAAAACCAAGAGCAAGCAGCCAAGCTCTTGCAAGCCATTAGAACTTATGGATTTGACTGCTCTATTGAAGTATTCGGCCATATCGGTAAAGGCTACGTCTACAACCCAGAGTTTAAGGAAAACATTGACAAGTTTGGACCTGGAACAGCTCAATACACATCAGATGTTATTGCAACTTACGTTCGGACACAGACAAAATAAAAATCAGCGGAGTTACCTCTGCTGATTTTTTCTGGTTTCAAGTACTATTTGGTTAATAGTTTTTCAACTACGTTTAACTTTCGCATGGTCAGAACCACGCCAAATAATTTTTCAAGATAGTTGGTATTGAGCTTTTTTTGTTTTGCAGTTCTAGGAAGATAGAGGTAGAGACAGTAATCGCCTACACAGATTTCTTCCTCGCCGTAGTCAGCTTTCAATTTTTCTAGTGGTAGACTTTGGATAAGTCCTTGATAAAGAATCACATGTACACGATCATGAAGATAGTCTTCTTTAAATGGATTCTCATGAACAATCTTTTCAAAATCGTTCTTATTCTTGATAACCATTTTTAAGTCGGCCCCAATTTTTTCCTTTATCAAAGTATGAACGCGTTCTCGTATTTCTTCTAAATCTGAGTCACTCTCAAGAATGATATTCCCACTTTGAATATAGGTTCGAACGTGTTGAAAACCAGCTTCTGTCAAAATATCTACCAAAGAAGACATTTTCGGGATAGCATTTTTTCCATTAGGAGTAACGCCTCTTAGTAAAATAATATGTTCCAAAGGACTTCCTTTCTTATTTGGTATTTATTGGATTGGAGCCTGCCACCCAGCCGGTGCAGAGGGCAGAAGTGATGTTAAAGCCACCCGTGTGGGCGTTGATATCCAGTACCTCGCCAGCAAAGTGGAGGCCAGGGACTAGCTTACTTTCGAGGGTTTTGGGATTGATTTCCTTGAGACTGACACCGCCTTTGGTGACAAAGGACTTGGCAAGAGACATTTTTCCAGTTACAGGGATTTTGAGAGCCTTGATGGACTGGAGAAGTTGTTCGCGTTCCTTTTCAGTCAGTTGTTTGACTTTTTCAGGATAGCCTTGCACAAGAAATTCTGCCAAGCGTTCTGGAAGCAAAGTTTTTAAGGCATTTTTCAAGGATTTTTCACGGTTTTCTTCTAGAAATGCCACCAAGTCCTTTTCAGAAAGTTGAGGTAAGACATCCAAAGAAAGGACTTCACCTCCCTTGACAAAGCTAGACATGCGTAGGGCAGCAGGACCTGACAAACCAAAGTGGGTAAAAAGCAAATCATGAGTGATGACATGTTTGCCATAGCTTAAGGTCACATCGTCTAGTGAAATCCCCTGAAGCGCTTTGTGTGGAAAATCAGTCAACAAAGGACTCTCAGCAGCTTCAAGTTCAGTAATGGTATGTTTAAAATGACGGGCAATCTCATGACCAAAACCAGTCGAACCTGTAGAAGGATAGGATTTTCCGCCAGTTGTGACAATCAGTTTATTACAAGTGAAGGTTTGGTCTGCGGACTTAAGGACAAACTGGTCGTCTATTTTTTTAACCGAAACAATTTCTGTTTGAGTAGCAACTTGACCACCGAGTTCAGTGATTTTCTTTTCTAGCGCCTCGATAATGGTCCGAGACTTGTCACTAGCAGGAAAGACGCGTCCGTGGTCCTCGACCTTGAGTTTAACACCATTTTCCGTAAAAAAGTTGATGATATCGTGGTTATCAAACTGAGAGAAGACACTGTAAAGAAAACGCCCATTTCCCGGGATGCCTGCCATTAGGTCATCTAAGGTTCCATTGTTGGTTACATTACAACGACCACCGCCCGTTCCAGCTAATTTTTTCCCAAGTTTGCGATTTTTTTCGATGAGAAGAGTTTTCTGACCATAAAAGCTACTGGAAATCGTAGCCATCATACCTGCAGGTCCTCCACCAATGACAATAGTATCAAAATGTTTCATAGCTCTATTGTACCACAAAAAATAAGAGATGCTTGGCATCTCTTGTTGCTCATAATCTTAGTTAATTTCATATCCCATCAACAAACCGCCATCTTCTGCATAGAAACTGCAGAGACCAGACGTAGGGATGATTTTGATATCCGCTTGTGGGAAGGTTTCAAGCAAGCGTTCTGACAATTGCTGACAGAATTTTTCATTGCAACGATGAGCCATGACAATTCGACCACCAGCATAGCCAGCCTTGATGAGCTCTTCATAGGCTGCTTGAAGGGATTTTTTTGGTCCACGCGCTTTTTGGAGTAGTTCTAGAGTTCCAGTTTCACTTGCTTCCCCAACCATACGGATGTTGAGAAGGCCAACGACTGTACCGATAAGCTTACTCAAACGACCATTTTTGACCAAGTTATCGACCTTAGCAAGGACAAAGAGCAACTTGGT
Organism: Streptococcus sp. VT 162; assembly: GCA_000688775.2. Lineage (NCBI taxonomy): Bacteria > Bacillati > Bacillota > Bacilli > Lactobacillales > Streptococcaceae > Streptococcus > Streptococcus sp. VT 162. Next base: position 1,340,009 of record CP007628.2, on the reverse strand, counting down.
TTTTTCTTGGTAGGCTGTAATCGCTTCAACAATTTCCTCATAAGAAAGTCCTTGATCAATCAAACTATTGATTTTTTCGACAATCAAGTCAACCTCACCACCTGCAGACAATGTATCGATCACATGAATCTGAGTGTCAGGGTGTTCTTCCAGATAGATATTCTTAGCGAGCTGAGCACTATTATGGCTACCTGAAAGAGTACCAGTAATGGTAACGACAAAGATATGCTTAGCACCTTCAAATGCACGCAAGTAATCATCAGGGCTAGGACAAGCTGATTTTGAAGCCTCAGAAGTCGCATACATGGTTTCCATCATGTGGTCAATGTTAAGATTGGCATCATCGATAAAGACCTGATCAGCTACTTGAATTGTTAAAGGAACACTAACAAATTCCGTATCAATAGCAGGAGTTGCCAGTTGACGATAATCACAACCAGAGTCAGCTACAATCTTCCAAGTCATAGAAATTCTCCATCTTTGTCACTTATACATTGACAAAGGTTCTGTCTTTTTTTACAATTATATCATGAAAGCCCTTGAAACAAAAGTACCACCTCTCTGTTGTCACAAGTAGAAAGAAATTGTTATGTCTGAACGTAAAATATCTGAAAAATCTCTTGAAAATCTCAGAAAATCAAATCAAGAATCCAATTTTTTAACCAGAGAAGCAATCGAGACGGCTCTTTTGCAACTTCTAGAGAAAAAAGACTTGGCCAAGATCAGCATTTCGGAGCTGGTCAAACGGGCGGGCGTCTCTCGTGCTGCCTTCTATCGTAACTATGACTCCAAAGAAGAGATTTTGGAAAGTGTTTTTAAACGCAGTGTCCATAACATTATGGAACAGTTGAGCCACTACGATGTTAAAACAGACCTTTATCTAGTCTGGGTACACCTTTTCCGCGCAGCCAAGAAAGAAGCCAAAGTTATCCAACTTGCTCTGGACTACCATTTGGAAAAGATTTTTGTCCAAGCCATGCAGGAATTTCTAGAAAAATACCACGGAAAGTCAAAAGGCGTTAGCAGCTACCTTCATTCCTTTTGGAGTTCTGCCATCGTATCGGTTCTGCTCAAATGGATCAAGGATGGCATGAAGGTTCCGGCTGAAAAGATTGCAGATTTACGCTTGCCATTTTTCAAAAAATAGAGGAAAAGGAGAAGACTTATGACAGAAAAAAGACTGGCTTGGGATGAGTACTTTGCAGCCCAGGCTTTACTGATTGCCAATCGTTCGACCTGCAAACGTGCCAAGGTGGGAGCTGTCCTCGTTAAGGACAATAAAGTCATTTCAACAGGCTACAATGGTTCCGTATCAGGAACGGAACACTGTATTGACCACGAATGTCTGGTCATTGAAGGTCACTGTGTTCGAACCCTTCACGCCGAGGTTAATGCTATTCTCCAAGGGGCTGAGCGAGGGGTTCCCAGAGGATTTACAGCCTATGTGACCCATTTCCCTTGTCTGAACTGCACCAAACAACTGCTACAAGTTGGTTGCAAGCGCGTGGTTTATATCAACCAGTACCGAATGGATGACTATGCCCAGTACCTTTATCAAGAAAAAGGCACCGAGTTAACCCATTTACCATTAGAGACTGTTCAGACAGCTCTTCAAGAGGCAGATTTGATTTAGAAATTAATAAAAATAAATGGTTTAGAAAGCTTTTTAAACCGTTTTTTGATATAATAAGAAGAATAAATTGAAAGAAGGAACTCAGAAAATGGGAAAAATTGAAGTCATTAATCATCCACTCATTCAACACAAATTGTCAATCTTGCGACGTACAGACACTTCTACAAAAGCTTTTCGTGAGCTAGTAGATGAGATTGCAATGTTGATGGGATATGAAGTACTTCGTGATCTTCCACTTGAAGACGTGGAAATCGAAACACCTATCACAAAGACCGTTCAAAAACAATTGGCTGGTAAAAAATTGGCGATTGTCCCAATCTTGCGTGCAGGTATCGGGATGGTGGATGGCCTCTTGAGCTTGGTTCCAGCAGCTAAAGTTGGTCATATCGGTATGTACCGTGATGAAGAAACCCTTCAACCAGTTGAATATTTGGTGAAATTGCCTGAGGATATTGACCAACGTCAAATCTTTGTAGTGGATCCAATGTTGGCAACGGGTGGTTCAGCTATCTTGGCTGTTGACTCCCTTAAAAAACGTGGCGCTTCAAATATCAAGTTTGTCTGCCTAGTATCTGCTCCAGAAGGAGTGAAAGCTCTTCAAGAAGCACACCCAGATGTAGAGATCTTTACAGCAGCCTTGGATGAACGCTTGAACGAACACGGTTATATCGTTCCAGGTCTTGGAGATGCTGGAGACCGCTTGTTCGGTACTAAATAAAATACCAAAGTAAATAGTGAAACTAGAAGTTCGTTTTTGACTTGAAAGGAGGTTGAGTTTTTGTTTCTGTTTAGAGAATAGAGCAAAAATTTGACCTTTTTTGACCAAAAAGATATAATAGTTCTGTATTGAGTCGTAAGACTAAGAAAATTCAACATTAAAAGGAGAAATGAATGATTCCTGTAGTTATTGAACAAACAAGCCGTGGAGAACGTTCCTATGACATTTACTCTCGCCTTCTGAAAGACCGCATCATCATGCTAACAGGTCCAGTTGAAGACAACATGGCCAACTCCGTTATCGCACAATTACTTTTCTTGGATGCCCAAGACAGCACAAAAGATATTTACCTTTATGTCAACACGCCTGGAGGATCTGTTTCAGCTGGTTTGGCAATCGTTGATACCATGAACTTTATCAAGGCAGATGTCCAAACAATCGTTATGGGGATGGCTGCATCCATGGGGACTGTCATTGCATCAAGTGGCGCAAAAGGCAAACGTTTCATGCTTCCAAATGCAGAGTACATGATTCACCAACCAATGGGTGGTACAGGTGGTGGTACCCAACAGACAGATATGGCAATCGCTGCAGAGCACTTGCTCAAAACTCGTAAGACTTTGGAGCAAATCCTTGCAGATAACTCTGGTAAATCAGTCGAGCAAATTCATGCAGATGCAGAACGTGATTACTGGATGAGTGCCCAAGAAACACTTGAATATGGCTTTATCGATGAAATCATGGCCAATAATTCTTTAAGCTAAGCAACCTAGAAAGCAAACTCGACGGAGTTTGCTTTTTTTGGTATAATAGGGGAAGATTTCTTAGAAAGAGGATCCCTCATGTTTGAAAAAACAAATCGATCAGGATTAATCATCTATCTCTACTATAACCGAGATGCAAAAAAACTTCAGGAATACGGTGATATCTGTTACCATTCCAAAAAACATCGTTACTTGCAGCTCTATGTTCCAACTGGGGAGCTAGATGACTTGGTTGAGAGATTAGGTAAGGAAAGATATATCAAGAAAATTAGACGTTGCCATATTCAAGAGCTAGAAACTCCCTTCGTTGGGAATCTCTATCGGACTGAAGAAAACGTTATCATTTAAAAAGTTAAACAAATACATTGACAATTTTCTGATAATTCGGTATATTCTTAACATACAATTTTTGAAACAACTATAAGGAGATTAAAAATGAAGAAAAAATTTGCCCTATCTTTTGTGGCTCTTGCTAGTGTGGCTCTTCTTGCTGCCTGTGGAGAGGTCAAGTCAGGAGCGTCAAACACAACTGGAAATCCAGTAGACGAAAAAACAATTAAAATCGGTTTTAACTTTGAAGAGACAGGTGCTGTGGCAGCTTATGGTACAGCTGAACAAAAGGGTGCCCAACTTGCTGTAGACGAAATCAACGCTGCAGGTGGAATTGATGGAAAACAAATCGAAGTTGTGGACAAAGACAACAAGTCAGAAACTGCTGAAGCAGCTTCTGTTACAACAAACCTTGTTACCCAATCAAAAGTAGCAGCTATTGTAGGACCTGCGACATCTGGTGCAACTGCTGCAGCTGTAGCTAACGCTACTAAAGCTGGAGTGCCATTGATTTCACCAAGTGCTACTCAAGACGGTTTGACTAAAGGTCAAGATTACCTATTTATCGGAACATTCCAAGATAGCTTCCAAGGGAAGATTATCTCTAACTATGTCACAAACAAGTTGAATGCTAAGAAGGTTGTTCTTTATACTGACAACGCTAGTGACTATGCTAAAGGTATTGCTAAATCTTTCCGCGAAGCCTACAAGGGTGAGATTGTAGCAGATGAAACGTTTGTAGCAGGTGATACTGACTTCCAAGCAGCCCTTACTAAAATGAAAGACAAAGAGTTTGATGCTATCGTTGTTCCAGGTTACTACACAGAAGCTGGTAAAATTGTAAACCAAGCTCGTGGTATGGGAATTGATAAGCCAATCATTGGTGGCGATGGATTTAACGGTGAAGAATTTGTTCAACAAGCAACTGCTGAAAGAGCATCAAACATTTACTTCATCTCTGGATTCTCAACTACAGTTGATGTTTCTGCAAAAGCTAAAGCTTTCCTTGAAGCATACCGTGCTAAATACAACGAAGAGCCTTCAACATTCTCAGCTTTGGCCTATGACTCAGTTTACCTAGTAGCAAATGCTGCAAAAGGTGCTAAAAACTCAAGTGAGATCAAGGACAACCTTGCTAAAACCAAAGATTTTGATGGTGTAACTGGTCAAACAAGCTTTGATGCTGACCACAATACAGTGAAAACTGCTTACATGATGACCATGAACAATGGTAAAGTTGAAGAAGCAGAAGTTGTAAAACCATAACATTAGAATAGTAATTGAAATGGGGAATGAGCCTTTGACTCACTCCCTGTTTCGGTGTTTATGAACTTGTGAAAATAATGAAATTTTCTAAAAAATTACGATAGAAAAGAGTGAATGCTATGCTCCAACAACTTGTGAATGGTCTAATTCTGGGTAGTGTTTATGCACTTTTAGCTCTGGGTTATACCATGGTTTATGGAATTATCAAACTCATCAACTTCGCCCATGGCGATATTTACATGATGGGTGCCTTTATTGGTTACTTTTTGATTAATTCTTTCCAAATGGATTTCTTTTTAGCTTTAATTATTTCAATGGCTGGAACTGCACTACTTGGTGTTGTGATTGAGTTTCTTGCCTACCGTCCTTTGCGACACTCTACACGTATTGCTGTATTGATTACTGCCATCGGAGTCTCTTTCCTACTGGAATACGGAATGGTTTATTTAGTAGGTGCCAATACTCGTGCCTTTCCTCAAGCAATTGAAACAGTCCGCTTTGACTTGGGACCAATTAGCTTGACAAATGTTCAATTGATGATTTTAGCAGTTTCTATATTTTTGATGGTTTTATTGCAATTGATCGTCCAAAAAACAAAAATGGGGAAAGCTATGCGTGCGGTATCAGTTGATAGCGACGCAGCTCAATTGATGGGAATTAATGTAAATCGTACAATCAGCTTTACCTTTGCTTTGGGTTCAGCCCTTGCTGGTGCGGCAGGTGTCCTCATTGCCCTTTACTATAACTCTCTTGAACCTTTGATGGGTGTGACTCCAGGTCTAAAATCATTCGTTGCGGCCGTACTCGGTGGTATCGGGATTATTCCTGGTGCAGCTCTAGGGGGATTTGTGATTGGCTTGTTGGAAACATTTGCTACTGCCTTCGGTATGTCTGATTTCCGTGATGCTATCGTATATGGAATCTTGCTTTTGATTCTGATTGTTCGACCTGCAGGTATCCTTGGTAAGAATGTGAAAGAGAAGGTGTAAACAATGAAGACAAATCTTAAAGTAAATATTCTCTGGTTATTCCTTCTGTTAGCGGGTTATGGATTGATTAGTGTACTGGTTTCTGCTGGTGTTCTCAATCTATTCCATGTCCAAATTTTAGAACAAATTGGGATTAATATCATCCTTGCAGTAGGCTTGAACTTAATCGTTGGTTTTTCAGGACAATTCTCACTTGGTCATGCAGGTTTTATGGCGATTGGGGCTTATGCAGCAGCGATTATTGGTTCAAAATCACCAACCTATGGTGCTTTCTTTGGAGCGATGGTCTTGGGCGCTTTGATTTCTGGTGCAGTCGCTTTGTTCGTTGGGATTCCAACACTCCGTTTGAAGGGTGACTACCTGGCTGTTGCGACACTAGGTGTTTCAGAAATCATTCGTATCTTTATCATTAATGGTGGAAGTTTGACCAACGGTGCTGCTGGTATCTTGGGTATTCCAAACTTTACCAACTGGCAAATGGTTTATCTATTTGTGGTGATCACAACTATTGCCACTCTCAACTTCTTACGTAGTCCAATTGGACGCTCTACTCTATCTGTTCGTGAGGATGAGATTGCTGCAGAATCCGTTGGGGTAAACACTACAAAGATCAAGATTATCGCTTTTGTCTTTGGTGCTATTACAGCAAGTATTGCTGGTTCACTTCAGGCTGGTTTTATCGGATCTGTTGTTCCAAAAGATTACACCTTTATTAATTCCATCAATGTGTTGATTATCGTTGTATTTGGTGGACTTGGATCGATTACTGGTACCATCGTTTCAGCGATTGTTTTAGGAATTTTAAATATGCTCCTTCAGGATGTAGCAAGCGTACGTATGATCATCTACGCTTTGGCTCTTGTATTGGTCATGATTTTCAGACCAGGTGGACTTCTTGGGACATGGGAATTGAGTCTATCACGTTTCTTTAAAAAATCGAAGAGGGAGGGACAAAACTAATGGCACTACTTGAAGTTAAACAGTTAACCAAACATTTTGGCGGTCTAACAGCTGTTGGAGATGTCACTCTTGAATTGAATGAGGGAGAATTGGTTGGTCTGATTGGACCAAACGGGGCTGGTAAAACGACCCTTTTCAATCTCTTGACCGGTGTTTATGAACCAAGCGAAGGTACTGTGACACTAGATGGTCACCTCCTAAATGGGAAAACTCCCTATAAGATTGCTTCACTTGGTCTCAGTCGTACTTTCCAAAATATTCGTTTGTTCAAGGACTTGACAGTTTTGGAAAATGTTTTGATTGCATTTAGCAATCATCATAAACAACATGTCCTTGCGAGCTTTCTACGTCTACCAGCTTTTTATAAGAATGAGGAAGAATTAAAAAGCAAAGCTCTGGACTTGTTGAAGATCTTTGATTTGGATGGTGACGCAGATACTCTTGCGAAGAATCTGGCCTATGGTCAACAACGTCGATTAGAAATCGTTCGTGCTCTGGCAACCGAACCCAAGATTCTCTTTTTGGACGAACCTGCAGCTGGTATGAATCCACAAGAAACAGCTGAATTGACAGAATTGATCCGTCGTATCAAAGATGAATTTAAAATTACCATCATGCTGATTGAACATGACATGAATTTGGTTATGGAAGTCACTGAGCGTATCTATGTTCTTGAATATGGTCGTTTGATTGCTCATGGGACTCCGGATGAGATCAAGAACAACAAACGCGTTATCGAAGCTTATCTAGGAGGTGAAGCCTGATGTCTATGTTAAAAGTTGAAAACCTCTCTGTGCATTACGGTATGATCCAAGCAGTTCGTGATGTAAGTTTCGAGGTTAATGAAGGTGAAGTTGTTTCCCTTATCGGTGCCAATGGTGCCGGTAAAACAACCATTCTTCGTACCCTTTCAGGTTTGGTTCGTCCAAGTGCTGGTAAAATTGAGTTTTTGGGAAAAGAAATTCAAAAGTTGCCTGCACAAAAAATCGTGGCAGGTGGCCTTTCACAAGTCCCTGAGGGACGCCATGTTTTCCCAGGTTTGACTGTTATGGAAAACTTAGAAATGGGAGCCTTTTTAAAGAAAAATCGTGAAGAAAATCAAGCTAACTTGAAAAAAGTTTTCTCACGCTTCCCACGTCTTGAAGAGCGTAAAAACCAAGATGCGGCAACTCTTTCAGGTGGTGAACAGCAGATGCTGGCTATGGGACGCGCTCTCATGTCTACACCTAAGCTCCTTCTCTTGGATGAGCCGTCAATGGGACTTGCCCCGATCTTTATCCAAGAAATTTTCGATATCATTCAAGATATTCAGAAGCAAGGAACAACGGTTCTCCTAATTGAACAGAACGCTAACAAGGCCCTTGCTATCTCTGACCGAGGTTATGTACTTGAAACAGGCAAGATCGTCCTATCAGGAACAGGAAAAGAACTCGCAGCATCAGATGAAGTCAGAAAAGCATATCTAGGTGGCTAAAAAGGTCCCGGGGACCTTTTTAGTCGGTAGATAAGGATTGCGCAAGCAATCTCTCTATAGTCCGGGGGACCTTTTTAGTCGGAGGATAAGGATTGCATAAGCAATTCTCCTCTAGTCTGAGAGACTAGTTTAGGTTGTGGATGGAGATTGCGCACGTAATCCCTCTATAGTCTGGGAGACCTTTTTAGTCGGCGGATAAGGATTGCAGCCAAGCGACACCTAATACGACTACTTATCAAAAATATAAAATATTTCAGGGCTCCAGAATAAGGAGCTCTTTTATTTATATGTTTTTGAGGAAAGGGAAGAAGGCCTTAATTTTTACTCATTGTTTCCCTATTTGAATTGACAGTCCTTTTTGTTCATATTATAATATGAGTAAGAAAAAATTGAACAGGAGGACTAAGAATGCTAACAGAAAAACAATTTAAACTTTTGCGTTTTATGTTGATACATAAAGAAAAGACCTTTACTCAGAGACAGTTAGCTGAAGAGTTAGACCTATCTTTAGGGACAGTTAACACATTATTGAAAAAACTGAAAGAAGAGAAGTGGGTTGATGAGGAACTTCACTTAACTGAACTAGGCCAGAAAGTTTTAGAACCCTATCGAGTAAAAAATGCCATTATAATGGCTGCTGGCATGAGTAGTCGTTTTGCTCCTTTGTCTTATGAGATTCCCAAAGGATTACTTCAAGTCAAGGGTGAACGCTTGATAGAGAGGGAAATCAGACAGCTGCAAGAAGCAGGAATAGAAGATATAACCGTTATTGTAGGCTATCTTCAAGAAAAAATGTTCTATCTTGCAGAGAAGTTTGGTGTAAAAATTGTAGTGAATAATGATTACTACAAATACAATAACTGTTCGTCTCTTATGTTGGTTAAAGATCAACTTTCCAACACGTATATTTGTTCATCAGATAATTATTTTGTGGAAAATCCTTTTGAGCAATATATTTATAGAGGTTACTACTCGACGATATTTGCAGAAGGTCAAACGGACGAATATTGTGCTATAGAGGATTCGAATCACACGATTATTGATATCCAGATTGGTGGAGAAAATACTTGGGCCATGGTGGGACACGTTTATTTCGACCGCGCATTCAGCGAGAAATTCAAGGAAGTTTTAGAAACCGAGTTTAAACACGAACCTTATCGGGAACAGCTTTGGGAGGATTACTATGGTCGCCATGTCAAAGAACTCCTTTTAGAAGCGCGCCACTATTCAGCGGATATTGTTAAAGAATTTGATTCACTAGATGAACTACGTCAATTTGATGAACGTTATTTGGTAAATGCAGATTCGGCCATTATTGATAATATCTGTAAGACATTAAAGTGTGTGGCTTCAGATATTGTCAATATCAAACCACTAAAAGATGGATTAACCAACACATCATTTTCATTTGACTGTCTAGGGAAAAGATATGTTTACCGTCATCCGGGTAGGGGAACAGAAAATTATATCGACCGAGCTAGTGAAGCAGCTTCTATGGAAATTGCTGCAAAATTAAAGATTGACCGTACCTTTGTAGCTATGAACAAGGATGAGGGCTGGAAAATTTCAGAATTTATTCCTAATGCTAAGCAACTGGATTATGATAATTGGGATGATGTGGCACAAGCAATGGACCTCTTGAGACGGTTACACCAATCTGGAGAAAAAACGGGACATTCCTTTGACCAATTTGAAGGGATTGATGATTTTAGAGAAAAATTGAAGGCTAGAAATCGATTTGAGTTTGATGGTCTCGAGGAATTGGATAAAACTGTCTCAATTCTCAAAAACAATTTACAGAATGATTCGAAACAGGTTGTCCTTTGTCATGGAGATTCCTATAGTCCTAATTTTTTGTTAAATGAAGCAGGCGAAATGAGCTTGATTGATTGGGAATATTCTGGAATGGGAGATCCAGCAGGAGATTTGGGCACCTTTATCGCGTGTTCCAATTATACCGTAGAGGATGCTGAAAAAGTACTGGAACTGTATCTACAAGAAGTACCAGATAAGAAAACCAAACGTCACTATTTGGCTTATGTAGCAGTGACCTCATATTACTGGTTCTTGTGGGCTTTGTTCCAGGAGAGTGTCGGAAAACCAGTTGGTGAATTTCTTTACATCTGGTATCGCTATACCAAACAATATGGACAACTGGCCCTTGACTTGTATTTGGAGGAAAACTAAGATGAAAACGACATCCGAAATTGAAGAATTAGTAGCAGCTGAAACAAAGAGAAGATTGGAAGAAATGGAGTCACCAAACTACGAGTTTGTTCAACCCTTCCTAAAAAGTGATTTCATTTTAATCATCTCCATAGTCCTAATCAACCTTGTTTTGATTATCTTAGCAATGACGGGAGGAATTCAATAACATGTCTAAAATGAATGACTATATCCAACAAGAAACCATAACAGGAATTGTTCCCATGACCAATAAGGATCGTCAGTATTCTTTCTGGGATCTCTTTCTATCGACAAGTGGTTTTGCCATTGCTACTTGGTGTTATACCCAAGGGGCTTATGTAGCTCAATATTTGACCTTTAATCAAATGTTGGTAAATATTTTTAGCTTTAACATTATCTGGGTCTTTATTGAATGTCTCCCTATTTTGTTTGCAGTTAAGTATGGAATTGATTTGTGGATTTGGTTGAGAGCTGTTCTGGGAAAAAGAGGTGTAGCCTTGTTATCAACCATTATTAGCTTGGCTAACTTTGGATGGTATGCTGTTGCGGCCAATCTTTTTGCCAGTTCCATGATTCATTTGGCAAATAATTTTGGTCTTGGTTTGGACAAGGGAATATGGGCACCTATTCTTGGTACCCTCTGTGTTCTTCTTGGGACTCTCATTGCTCTTGGAGGCCCGGAAGTGATTAAATGGACCAATCGCTTCTTGGTTATCGCCTTATTGATTGTCGGTCTCATCATCGTTGGAATCTGCTTTGTCGCCGTTCCTATAACGGATATTATGAACATCCAACCAGCCACCCAAGGAGATTTGACGCCATTAGAACGCTTCATGCTCTCTGGAGAAGGAAATGTTGCCTTTGCTTTCTCTTGGTCTACACAGGCATTGGTTTTACCACGTTTAGCAAAATCAGAACGCAGTGGTTATTGGGCTACAGCCTTATCATACGGAGTTGTGGCTCCATTCTTCGTTGCGACTGGTGGAGTCATGGCTCTAGCCATGTTTGTCAAAACAGGTGTTTATGAAAGTGATCCAACAACTATGCTATCAACTCTAAGCACCCCAGCCTTTGCTCTCTTAAGTCTACTACTAGTAGCCTTTGCCAATATTGGAACCCAGGGGACTGGATCGTACGTGAACTGTATGATTGTCAAAAGCGGGATGCCAAAAGTAAGCTATAAACTAATGGTTTGGATTGCCATGGTTTATGTGAGTCTACTCACTATCTGGGGAGGAGTAGAAGAGTATTTCGGATCCTTCATCTCCCTAGCCGCCTATATTCAGGGGCCAATTATTGGTATGATTGTTGTCGACTATTTTATCTTAAGAAAACGAAAACTCGACTTGCGTTCAGCCTATTTCCTTGAAGGGCATGACGCCTACGAATTTACTAAAGGATTTAACTTAGTTGGCTTGTCTTGCGTATTTATCTCCTTATTGGTAGCGGTACTTTTTGTCTACAATCCTGTAACTGCACAAATTCAAAGTCCAATCTTTTTAATCACAACTGGTAGCGGATTTACTGCGCTATTCGGTGGTTTACTATACTGGCTAGCTAGTCTTAGCCCTCTGAAACGTTATATGATAAAAGATCGAGACACTATTACGATTTAAGAAGAAAGGGGACTTCGGTTCCCTTTTAACTTACACTGGCATTTTATGCAAACTTCTCAGATTATTCAAAATCTTGAAAAAGAGATGAAAGCGTTTGATAGATTTTCTAAGAAAGTGTATAATAAAAGTAGCAATATAGAAGGAGAAGTCTCATGGCAGTTAAAGATTTCATGACCCGTAAGGTAGTTTATATCAGTCCAGATACGACTGTAGCACACGCAGCAGATTTGATGCGCGAGCAAGGTTTGCACCGTTTACCTGTTATCGAAAACGATCAATTAGTCGGATTGGTAACAGAAGGAACCATTGCGGAAGCCAGCCCATCTAAAGCAACCAGTCTCTCTATCTATGAGATGAATTATCTTCTGAATAAAACCAAAGTAAAAGATGTAATGATTCGAGATGTCGTGACGGTTTCTGGCTATGCTAGTCTAGAAGATGCGACCTACCTGATGCTAAAAAATAAAATTGGGATATTACCAGTCGTAGACAATCATCAGGTCTACGGTGTCATTACAGATCGTGATGTTTTTCAGGCTTTCTTAGAAATCGCTGGATACGGAGAAGAGGGAATTCGCGTTCGTTTCATTACAGAAAATGAAGTCGGAGTACTGGGAAAAATTGTAGCTCTAATTGTAGAAGAGGATTTAAATATTTCCCATACTGTTAACATCCCACGTAAGGATGGCAAGGTCGTCATCGAAGTTCAAATTGATGGAAAAATCGATTTGACTTCATTAAAGGAAAAGTTTGAAAAAGAAGGAATTCAAGTGGAGGAGATTACTCATACCTCTGCTAAAGTCCTTTAAACAAGAGGCTTTAGAGCCTCTTTTCTTCTGCCATCAAAAGCGGTGAAAAGCAAAATATGGAAAGAAATGAGAGATTATGGTATAATAAAACGATATGAAAAGGAGTATCTATGGACATTTCAGAAATTCGTCAAAAAATTGACGCAAATCGTGAAAAATTAGCTTCCTTTAGGGGGTCTCTTTGACCTCGAAGGTTTAGAGGAAGAGATTGCCATCTTGGAAAACAAGATGACAGAACCTGATTTTTGGAACGATAATATCGCGGCCCAAAAAACGTCGCAAGAATTAAATGAATTAAAAAACACCTACAACACCTTCCGTAAAATGGAAGAGTTGCAGGATGAAGTTGAGATTTTATTGGACTTTTTAGCAGAAGACGAGTCAGTCCATGATGAACTGGTCGAACAGTTGACAGAACTGGATAAGATGATGACCAGCTACGAGATGACCCTTCTCTTGTCAGAACCTTATGACCATAATAATGCAATCTTGGAAATCCATCCAGGATCTGGTGGTACTGAGGCACAGGACTGGGGCGATATGTTGCTTCGTATGTATACTCGTTATGGAAATGCCAAAGGCTTTAAAGTAGAAGTCTTGGATTACCAGGCTGGTGATGAAGCAGGTATCAAGTCTGTGACCTTGTCTTTTGAAGGACCCAATGCATACGGCCTACTTAAATCAGAAATGGGTGTTCACCGTTTAGTCCGTATTTCGCCATTTGACTCTGCCAAACGCCGCCATACTTCCTTTACATCCGTAGAGGTTATGCCTGAGTTGGATGATACCATCGAAGTGGAGATTCGTGAAGATGATATCAAAATGGATACTTTCCGTTCAGGTGGTGCTGGTGGACAGAACGTCAATAAGGTTTCAACAGGTGTGCGTTTGACACACATTCCTACGGGAACTGTCGTCCAATCAACGGTCGATCGTACCCAGTATGGAAATAGAGATCGTGCCATGAAGATGTTGCAGGCTAAGCTCTATCAAATGGAGCAAGAAAAGAAAGCTGCGGAAGTTGATTCCCTTAAAGGTGAGAAAAAGGAAATCACATGGGGAAGCCAAATCCGTTCATATGTTTTCACGCCTTATACTATGGTAAAAGATCACCGTACAAGCTTTGAAGTTGCTCAGGTAGATAAGGTGATGGATGGAGACCTTGATGGTTTTATCGATGCCTACCTCAAGTGGCGAATCAGCTAAGATAGAAAGGAACTCATATGTCAATCATTGAAATGAGAGATGTTGTCAAAAAGTATGACAATGGAACGACTGCCCTGCGTGGTGTATCTGTTACCATTGAACCAGGAGAGTTTGCCTATATCGTAGGACCTTCTGGGGCAGGTAAGTCAACCTTTATTCGAGCTTTATACCGAGAAGTAAAGATCGAAAAAGGAAGCCTAACAGTTGCAGGCTTTAATTTAGTTAAAATTAAGAAGAAAGATGTCCCACTGCTACGTCGTAGTGTCGGGGTAGTCTTTCAGGATTACAAACTCTTGCCTAAGAAGACTGTTTATGAGAATATTGCCTATGCAATGGAAGTAATCGGTGAGAGCCGTCGCAACATCAAAAAACGTGTTATGGAAGTGTTGGACCTGGTTGGTTTGAAACATAAGGTTCGCTCTTTCCCTAATGAACTCTCAGGTGGAGAGCAGCAACGGATTGCGATTGCTCGCGCGATTGTCAACAATCCTAAGGTATTGATTGCCGATGAGCCAACAGGAAACTTGGACCCAGATAATTCATGGGAAATTATGAATCTGTTGGAACGCATCAATCTCCAAGGTACTACTGTCTTGATGGCAACCCACAATAGCCAGATTGTAAATACCTTGCGCCACCGTGTCATTGCCATTGAAAATGGCCGTGTCGTTCGTGACGAAGCTAAAGGAGAATATGGATACGATGATTAGTAGATTTTTTCGCCATTTATTTGAATCATTAAAAAGTTTAAAACGAAATGGCTGGATGACAGTAGCAGCAGTGAGTTCGGTTATGATTACCTTAACACTCGTTGCCCTGTTTGCATCTGTAATTTTTAATACAGCAAAACTGGCTACCGATATTGAAAACAACGTTCGGGTCATGGTTTACATTCGTAAGGATGTAGCTGATAACAGTGAAACGATTGAAAAAGAAGGTCAGACAGTTACCAATAATGACTACCACAAGGTCTATGATGCTTTGAAAGCTATGCCTGCTGTTAAGAGTGTTACCTTCTCAAGTAAAGAAGAACAGTACGAAAAACTAACGGAAACAATGGGTGACGATTGGAAGGTCTTTGAAGGGGATGCAAACCCTCTCTATGATGCTTATATCGTCGATACAAATTCTCCGAGTGATGTTAAAACTGTAGCTGAAGAAGCTAAGAAAATTGAGGGAGTATCAGAGGTTCAAGATGGTGGAGCCAACACTCAACGACTTTTTGAATTGGCTTCCTTTATCCGTGTTTGGGGATTGGTTATTGCAGGGCTCTTGATTTTTATCGCAGTCTTCCTCATTTCCAATACCATTCGTATCACCATTATTTCACGTAGTCGTGAGATTCAGATCATGCGTCTGGTAGGAGCGAGAAATGGCTATATCCGTGGTCCATTCTTGCTAGAAGGTGCTTTTATTGGCTTGCTTGGTGCAGCGATTCCTTCTGTTCTTGTTTTCTTTATTTACAATATGGCCTATCAATCGGTCAATAAATCCTTGGTAGGTCAAAACTTGTCAATGATTACACCAGATGTGTTTATTCCTCTGATGACAGTTCTATTATTTATAATCGGAATTTTCATTGGTTCAATTGGTTCGGGGATTTCGATGCGTCGATTCTTGAAGATCTAGTTGGATTTAAATGCAACTTGCAGAACAAATCAGAAAAATAATACATTTTTAAAAGAGAAGTTTTCGTAAACTTCTCTTTTTCCTTTTTAAAAATTAAAAAAAATAGACAATTTTTTTATAAAAGCCTTTACAAAAAAAATAAAAGTGGTATAATTAATACATAACCAAATGCAAACGTTTTCGTAAAACGTTTGCCTAAATAAAATAAAGGAGATTTGAATGATGAAAGCTACATTCAAAAATGTCTTGTCTTTCGAATTTTGGCAAAAATTCGGTAAGGCTTTAATGGTGGTTATCGCCGTTATGCCAGCGGCGGGATTGATGATCTCAATCGGTAAATCAATCGTGATGATCGACCCAAACCTTGCTCCTCTAGTGATTACAGGTGGAATCCTTGAGCAAATTGGTTGGGGGGTTATCGGTAACCTTCATATCTTGTTTGCCCTTGCTATTGGGGGAAGCTGGGCAAAAGAACGTGCAGGTGGTGCATTTGCAGCCGGACTTGCCTTTATCTTGATTAACCGTATTACAGGTACTATCTTCGGTGTTACAGGTGATATGTTGAAAAACCCTGAAGCAATGGTTACTACCTTCTTTGGTGGTTCAATCAAGGTTGCTGACTACTTTATCAGTGTTCTTGAGGCACCAGCGCTTAACATGGGGGTTTTCGTAGGGATTATCTCAGGTTTTGTAGGGGCAACTGCCTATAACAAATACTACAACTACCGTAAACTTCCTGATGCCCTTTCATTCTTCAACGGGAAACGTTTTGTACCGTTTGTTGTTATTCTTCGTTCAGCAATCGCTGCAATTCTACTTGCTGCTTTCTGGCCAGTAGTTCAAACAGGTATCAATAGCTTTGGTATCTGGATTGCCAACTCACAAGAAACTGCTCCAGTCCTTGCACCATTCTTGTATGGTACTTTGGAACGTTTGCTCTTGCCATTCGGTCTTCACCACATGTTGACAATCCCAATGAACTACACAGCTCTTGGTGGTACTTATGATATTTTAACTGGTGCAGCTAAAGGTACTCAAGTATTTGGTCAAGACCCACTATGGCTTGCATGGGTAACAGACCTTGTTAACCTTAAAGGTACAGATGCAAGTCACTACCAACAATTGTTAGATACTGTTCACCCAGCTCGTTTCAAAGTTGGACAAATGATCGGTTCATTCGGTATCTTGATGGGTGTGATCGTGGCTATCTACCGTAATGTCGATGCTGATAAGAAACATCAATATAAAGGTATGATGATTGCGACAGCTCTTGCAACATTCTTGACAGGTGTTACTGAACCAATCGAGTATATGTTCATGTTCATCGCAACACCGCTTTACCTTGTTTATGCAGTAGTTCAAGGTGCTGCCTTTGCTATGGCAGATATTGTTCACCTTCGTGTCCACTCATTCGGTTCAATTGAATTTTTGACTCGTACACCACTGGCAATTAATGCTGGTATTGGTATGGATATCGTTAACTTTATCTGGGTAACTGTTCTCTTTGCGGTTATCATGTACTTCATTGCTAACTTCATGATCAAGAAATTCAACTACGCAACTCCAGGACGTAACGGAAACTACGAAACAGCTGAAGGAGCATCAGAAGAAGCAACTCCTGGAACTCCAAAAGTTGCAGCAGCTTCTCAAGCCGTAAATATTATTAACCTTCTTGGTGGTCGTGCAAATATCGTAGATGTGGATGCATGTATGACTCGTCTTCGTGTAACTGTTAAAGATGCAGATCGCGTTGGTACTGAGGAACAATGGAAAGCAGAAGGAGCTATGGGTCTTGTCATGAAAGGACAAGGAGTCCAAGCTATCTACGGACCAAAAGCTGATGTATTGAAATCTGATATCCAAGATATCCTTGACTCAGGGGAAGTAATTCCTGAAACTCTTCCAAGTCAAATGACAGAAACTCAACAAAATACTGTCCATTTCAAAGGTGTAACTGAGGAAGTTTTCTCAGTAGCTGACGGTCAAGTTGTTGCTTTGGAACAAGTGGAAGATCCAGTTTTTGCTCAAAAAATGATGGGTGATGGATTTGCAGTAGAGCCAGCAAATGGCAACATTGTATCTCCAGTTACTGGTACTGTATCAAGTATCTTCCCAACAAAACACGCTCTTGGTCTTGTCACTGACTCAGGTCTTGAAGTACTTGTTCATATTGGTTTAGATACAGTAAGTCTTGAAGGAAAACCATTTACAGTTCATGTTTCTGAAGGACAAAAAGTGGCTGCTGGTGATCTTCTTGTCACAGCTGACTTGGATGCTATTCGAGAAGCAGGACGCAAAACATCAACAGTGGTTGTCTTCACAAATGGTGATGTCCTCAAATCAGTTAAATTAGAACAAACAGGTTCTCTTGCAGCTAAAACAGCAGTTGCTAAAGTAGAATTGTAATATACTTGGGGTTGGAAGCTGTTTTCCAACCTCTTGTTTTAGGAGAAAAGCATGAAATTTCTAACACTCAATACCCACAGTTGGATGGAGAAGGAAGCAGAGGAAAAATTCCAAATCTTACTCCAAGACATTCTTGATAAGGATTATGATTTGATTTGTTTCCAAGAAATCAATCAAGAAATGACTTCGCCTGAGGGAGAGGTTAACAATCACTATCAAGCTTTACCATCAGCAGAACCCATTCATCAGGACCACTATGTCCGACTTCTGGTTGAAAAATTGGCTGAGAAAGGGAAAAACTACTACTGGACTTGGGCTTACAATCATATTGGCTATGACCGCTACCATGAAGGTGTAGCTATCTTATCCAAAACACCTATCAAGGCGCGTGAGATTTTAGTATCAGATGTAGATGATCCAACGGACTACCATACTCGTCGCGTTGCCTTGGCTGAGACAGAGGTTGAAGGCAAGGAACTTGCTCTTGCAAGTGTTCATCTCTCTTGGTGGGGTAAAGGTTTCCAAGAAGAATGGGCACGATTTGAGGCTGTACTAAAAGAGTTGAACAAACCTCTGATTTTAGCGGGTGATTTTAATAATCCAGCTGGTCAGGAAGGCTATCAAGCGATTTTAGCTAGCCCATTAGGATTACAAGACGCGTTTGAAGTTGCGAAAGAAAGAAGTGGTAGCTACACCGTTCCACCAGAAATTGATGGTTGGAAAGGCAATACTGAGCCACTACGAATCGACTACGTCTTTACGACCAAGGAATTAGAAGTAGAGAGTTTACAAGTAGTTTTCGATGGCCAAAATAGTCCACAAGTCAGTGATCACTATGGTTTGAATGCTGTATTGACCTGGAAATAATGAAAGAGGTTGGAACCAGAGAGTTCCAACTTTTTAATCTATTTGAATCTTTACTACAGGACTGAGACTCAAATGGGGCTACTGCAATAGGACAAAATATGGTATAATTGAAAGGATAGAATCGAGGATAGTATGTCATTTAAGAAATTTCAATTTAAAAATTATATAGTAGAAGCCTTGGAGGAGTTGAAGTTTACGACTCCTACCGAAGTTCAGGAAAAGTTGATTCCTATTGTCTTGGCGGGTCGTGACTTGGTGGGCGAGTCAAAAACAGGTTCAGGAAAGACTCATACTTTCTTATTACCCATTTTCCAGCAATTAGATGAAACTAGCGATAGTGTGCAAGCAGTCATTACTGCACCAAGTCGTGAGTTGGCTACTCAAATTTACCAAGCAGCTCGTCAGATTGCAGCTCACTCAGATGTCGAAGTTCGTGTGGTTAATTATGTAGGTGGTACGGATAAGGCGCGTCAGATTGAAAAACTTGCCAGTAACCAACCACATATTGTTATCGGAACGCCAGGTCGCATCTATGACTTGGTCAAATCTGGTGATTTGGCTATTCACAAGGCCAAGACCTTTGTAGTTGATGAAGCCGATATGACCTTGGATATGGGATTCTTGGAAACTGTTGATAAGATTGCAGGAAGCCTTCCAAAAGACTTGCAATTCATGGTTTTTTCAGCGACGATTCCTCAAAAATTGCAACCGTTCTTGAAGAAATACTTGTCAAATCCTGTTATGGAAAAAATCAAGACTAAAACAGTTATCTCAGATACGATCGATAATTGGTTGATTTCGACCAAGGGCCGTGACAAAAACGCTCAAATTTATCAGTTGACTCAGTTGATGCAGCCTTATTTAGCAATGATTTTTGTTAACACAAAAACGCGTGCTGATGAGTTACATGCCTACTTGACTGCTCAAGGATTGAAGGTAGCTAAGATTCATGGAGATATTGCTCCTCGTGAACGCAAACGGATCATGAATCAGGTGAAAAATCTGGATTTTGAGTACATTGTTGCAACAGACTTGGCAGCGCGTGGAATTGACATTGAAGGGGTCAGCCATGTTATCAATGATGCCATTCCGCAAGACTTGTCCTTCTTTGTTCACCGTGTTGGACGAACTGGGCGCAACGGACTGCCTGGTACAGCTATTACCCTTTACCAGCCTAGTGATGACTCGGATATCCGTGAGTTGGAGAAATTAGGGATCAAGTTTACTCCTAAGATGGTCAAAGACGGAGAGTTTCAAGATACCTATGACCGTGATCGTCGTGCTAATCGTGAAAAGAAGCAGGATAAGCTTGATATTGAAATGATTGGCTTGGTTAAAAAGAAAAAGAAAAAAGTCAAACCTGGCTATAAGAAGAAGATTCAATGGGCGGTGGATGAAAAACGCCGCAAAACCAAGCGTGCTGAAAATCGCGCACGTGGGCGTGCAGAGCGTAAAGCAAAACGTCAAACATTTTAAAAACTCAGTAGAATCACCTGATTCTACTGAGTTTTTATTTTCTGAACTATTCAAAGAAAATAATAATTATATATTTTAAATAATTTGATTTATAAAACAGTAATTGCTTTAAAACCTTTTTTAGAGCAATATTTTATTGAAATCATAAGGAAAAAAATTGAAAACTATACAAAATTGTGTTATCATACTATAAAACAATCGGATTATATCATTTGATCCGTGAAAAGAAAAGGGGACTTCTATGGATAAATCATTTATGAAACAACAACGTTTTTCATTCCGTAAAATGAAAGTTGGGTTGGCTTCTGTAGCAATTTTGTTTGCTTTTGCTCAGGTCGGACAAGTGTCTGCAGATGAAACAACACAACCGGCATCTACTTCAGCTGAAACAGTAAAGAAAACCGAAGCAAATAAATCGGCAGTCGAAGCTGCTGTAGCAGAAATTAAAGCTGATGAGGCGAAACCAGTCGTTAACCAATCAGATGCAAAACCTGGAGAACTTGTTGATGTTTCTAAGAAGGTTTCACCTATTGACGTGAAAGAACGCCAAGAAGGTGATCAAAAGATTCATGAAGAAACTGCAACAGTTGAAGTCACAAAGACAGAAGTGGCACCTGTAAAAAGTGAAGAACTTCCTGCTCCAAAGACTGAAACAACTGAGAGTACAGTGAGTGGGAAAGATGAAGATGGAAATTCTTATACCCAATATGAACGTGTTGATAAAACAACTACAGTCGAAATCAAGAAAGCGACAAGAACGATTTCAAAATCTAACTCTGCCGATATCGTTTTTGTTGTTGACCGTTCAGCATCTATGTCTCGAACTATTGACACTGTCCGTAACAATATCAATGAGTTTGCAAGAAATCTTGCTAAAGATGGAGTAGCAGCACGTTTTGGATTAGCTACCTTTAGTGATGAAGTATATGGACGTATAGGTGGATTAGCAGATGAGGGTACAATTTTAACAAAATTTAATGAATCTTATTTTACCTCTGACCCAGCTGAGCTTGAAAAAGCCTTAGCAGGCATTAAGCTTGCACATGGTGGAGACTTCCCTGAAACATCTACACCTACTCTTACACAAATTGTTTCAACCTACGACTGGTCTAAGTCACCTAAAAATAAAAAGTTTGTCGTATTGTTGACAGATGCTCCAATGAAGGAGGATCCTTCAATTCCAACGATGGCGAATACTCTTGCGTCTTTGAAAGCCGCAAAAATCGAAAGAATTGTTGCAACTTCGACAGGGACCGATATTAGCTATAAAGATTTTGCATCTGAAGGTCGATTAATGAATATTGATCGTAACTTGGCTGATTCTTTAACTAAGGATGCAACTACATGGATTGTTGAAACTGTGACTGAAGGACACAATTACAAGATAACGAAAGATAATTACCAATTTTACCTAGAACGTCGTACAACACTACCTGTTGCTCAGACAGGAAGTGCGACTCCAACTACCACAGTTTCAGTAGCTACAGCTTATAAAAAAGAAGTGGCGAAACTCCCTGATACAGGAAGTAATGATACAGCGAACTATGGTATTGTAGGACTTGGCCTCCTAATGGCTGGACTTGGCTTAACTGTAAGCAATAGAAAGTCTAAGGAACAGTAAGCCTAACTGGAAGATTGTTTGTAAGAACATTGTGATAAAAAAATAGGTAGTTTGTAAACAAAGTATGCAGATTAGCGTAGGTATAATTTCTGTATTATGGAGTACAAGCCAAATTATTATGCCGAGAAAAGAGCCGTAAGGTTCTTTTTTTGATTTAGAGAAAATACTGCAAAAAAAAGTAAAAAGTGGTATAATGATAAGGTTATATAGTCCCGATAAGATGGTAGGTATTCATTACTAGTAGTTTTCCTATCAGTACTTTGTAACTCTATAACAATATTTTTTAAGGGGGGACATTTTTATGTCAGAACGTAAATTATTCACGTCTGAATCTGTATCTGAGGGGCATCCGGATAAGATTGCAGACCAAATTTCAGATGCGATTTTGGATGCTATTTTAGCAAAGGATCCAGATGCGCACGTTGCTGCCGAGACAGCTGTATACACAGGTTCGGTCCATGTTTTTGGTGAAATTTCTACACATGCTTATGTAGATATTAACCGAGTGGTTCGTGATACCATTGCAGAGATTGGTTATACCAATACAGAGTATGGTTTTTCTGCGGAGACGGTGGGAGTTCATCCGTCACTTGTTGAGCAGTCACCAGATATCGCCCAAGGTGTTAACGAAGCCTTGGAAGTTCGTGGAAATGCAGATCAAGATCCACTGGACTTGATTGGTGCTGGTGACCAAGGTCTTATGTTTGGATTTGCGGTGGATGAGACAGAAGAACTCATGCCTTTACCAATCTCACTTAGCCACAAGTTGGTTCGTCGTTTGGCAGAACTTCGTAAGTCTGGTGAAATCAGCTATCTCCGTCCAGATGCTAAATCACAAGTTACGGTTGAGTATGATGAAAATGATCGTCCAGTACGTGTGGATACAGTCGTTATTTCAACTCAGCACGACCCAGAAGTTAGCAATGAACAAATTCACAATGATGTGATTAGCAAGGTTATCAAGGAAGTTATTCCAGCATCTTACTTGGATGAGCAAACCAAATTCTTCATCAATCCAACTGGTCGTTTTGTTATCGGAGGACCTCAAGGAGACTCAGGTTTGACTGGTCGTAAGATCATCGTGGATACTTATGGTGGCTACTCTCGTCACGGTGGTGGTGCCTTCTCTGGTAAGGATGCGACGAAGGTTGACCGCTCAGCCTCTTATGCAGCTCGTTATATTGCTAAAAATATCGTTGCAGCGGGACTGGCTAAGAAGGCTGAAGTTCAATTGGCATATGCTATCGGGGTGGCGCAACCTGTTTCTGTTCGTATCGATACTTTTGGTACAGGAACAGTAGCTGAAAGCAAGCTTGAAAAAGCAGCGCGTCAAATCTTTGACCTTCGCCCTGCAGGAATTATCCAAATGCTGGATCTCAAACGCCCAATTTATCGTCAAACAGCGGCTTATGGACACATGGGACGTACAGATATTGACCTTCCATGGGAACGTCTGGATAAGGTAGATGCATTAAAAGAAGCTGTGAAATAAAATTAAAAGATTGGTAGCTGTGAACTACCAATCTTTTTTGCAAAAGAAAACCAGCTTTTGGCTGGCTTTCTTATTTTATGGGGATTGAAATCTCAATCAATTTATCTGAATAAAGCGTCTTGATATTGGCTTCATCAATGCTTCCTTTGTCGATTTTACGTTTCAAGAAGAAGTCTTGAATGGTTTCGATTTCAGGTTCACGAATAGCACGGTGTTTGTTGGAAATGAGGATTTCATAGTGAAGCGGGGCTTGTGTGAAAACTACATCTGTGTTTCCAGCAGAATAGACCTCGACAAGAGTTGCGTCTGTGCTTTCTAATTGGCTTTTAACAAGTTGCGAGTGTGAGTTTGTCGTATTGATAAGCTTCATAACAGTTCCTCCGATTTTCTAACTCTATTATAGCACTTTTTGGATAAAATCGTGTATTTTAGTCAATTCCATGCTGGATTTTCCAAGCTTCTATTCCCCATTTATGGCTACCACGTTTGAGTTTTTCAATTGCCTCATCAATAGGAAACCAAGCAATATGATTAAAATCTTCCAATGGTTTTTGTACTTCTTGGAAAGAAATAGCTTCATAGAGATAAGCTGGATTGTAGTAGTAGGTATCACGGTGGCGAGAGTAGAAATACTCATCAGCTTGTCCGAAATAGCTTCCGATTTCAGCAGTAAAGCCTAGTTCTTCGATGAGTTCTCTCTTCAGCGCCTCTTGATGGTCTTCTCCCTCTTCAATCTCTCCACCTGGCAAGAACCAAGCACCATTGGGAGCTTGAACTAGAACGATTTGCTTTTTTTCTGCGTCAGGAATAACTGCGTAAACGCCGTAGCGAGGCAAGTAGGTCACATTTTCTTTTTTTTCACCAAAAGTTGGGTTTGCCATTGCATTTTCCTCATTCTATAGTATCTTTATTATTATCATAATGGACGAGGGGCTAGCTGTCAAGAATTTACAGTTATTTTAGTAAAAAAGGTGCAGAAATTGTTAACTGCTTGTACGAAAAAATCCATTATTTGTTCCTCCTCGTTTTCTTCTTTCTTTTTTAGTTCGTTTGTTAAAGTAACCATATACATGAATGAAATCACCTTCTGAAAATTCATTAGCCACTTCAGATTTATTGCCATAGGCTGCACAGTTGATACATTCTCTACCTTCTCCATATCCTTTCGAAAGAGTAAAATTTACAACTTGAACCTCTTCACCCCCTCTTGTAAAAGTTCCAAAAGTAGGTTCTTTTATCAGATTGTCATTGATATTAATCATTCTTTGTTCATTTTATCCTCCAATTAAAAAAGCGACTGAAAAGTTAATTCCAATCGCCAAGTATTTGTATATTTAGTTGTCTTTTAGGTAGGGCTTCTTATCCTTATCATCTTTTCTCCTTTCATATTTAAGGGAACTAGCATTTTGTCGTGTATATATTAGTGAGAGGCATTTGAAATACTAGTTAGCTTCTCTGCGAGTTTTTCCTATTTATTGATCGCAATATAAATTGAAAATAGGGATTAAAAAAGACGATAGATTTTTTCTTTCTATCGTCGGCTTTATTGCAATTATTTTAATATCTATTGGAGATCATTTTATTGTATTTGCTTCCCGTTTTTTTATATGCTTTTGAAAATTCATTTACTAGTTCTTCGTCATTTTGCATAGCTTCTACTACCCAGGGATTTAACATAAATGGAAAAACTGCATTATTTAAATCAGAAACCATGTACTGATTTGTTGTTTCTGTTATCACCATATTTTGTTTAAGCCATCTTACAGCCCCATCGTGTATAGGTAATTCTTCAGTATGATTATCTTCTTTATATAAAACATAAACTATGGTCTTTTGATAATCTTCTAATTTCAACAATCTTTCTTTTGCAGTATCCTTAAATTTTTTCCAAAAATATTTATTACTAAAATACTTATATAGTGATACTACAATTGTTATTGTAACAATAGAAATAGAAATCAAAAAGATCAAACCTATTGTAAATCCATATTTATTTCTAAAATCAATCATATACATTTTTTGAATGAAACTATCTGGCAAAAATAAAACAAGTCCAGTAGCTATGCTAATAGCACACATAATTTTAGTAGGCAATTTAAAAAAATCCACAATCTTAAAATCAAAATTCACACATACATCTCCTCTATCTCTAATATGACTTTTATTATACCAAATATACCCATGTCAAACAGAAAATATTACAATCTTGTAATTATTGTATTTTTATTAAGCTTAACTTTGCCTTTTCTCTTAATATAGCTCTCAATATCAAACGTTAGACTTCCTGCACCTGTTAGATCGTTTTATTCTTCTTTTTCAGAAGCAATTTCTTCTGTTTTTTCAGTCTTTTTGGCAGATTTGATTTGAATATTGCCATTGCTTGTCATGACTGCCTTGAGGGCTTTCTCACTTGGATTTTCAAGGTAGAAATCAGTGATGGCATCCTCGATATGGTCTTGAATGGTACGGCGGAGTGGGCGTGCCCCCATTTTTGGATCATAACCTAAGTCAACCAACTTTTCCTTGACCTTGTCTGTCACATCGAGGTGGATATTGTTGCTAGAGAGGCGTTTGTTGACATCCGCTAACATGAGTTCGACGATTTGGAGAAGGTTGTCCTTGCTGAGAGGTTTAAATTCGATGATGCCGTCAAAACGGTTCATAAACTCTGGACTAAAGAAGTTGCCGAGTTCACCGAGAACAGAGTTGGTACGTCCTTCGCGAGCTGCCCCAAAACCAACGCTGGCTTCGGCCTTACCGGTACCCGCATTTGAAGTCATGATAATGATTGCATCCTTAAAGCTAACTGTGCGTCCTTGCCCATCTGTCAAACGACCATCGTCCAAGACTTGAAGGAACATGTGCATCACATCTGGGTGGGCTTTCTCGACCTCATCAAGAAGTATGAGTGAGTAAGGATTGCGACGAACTTTTTCAGTCAGTTGACCAGCTTCGTCATAGCCTACATAGCCTGGAGGGGCACCGACTAATTTAGCCACACTGTGTTTTTCCATATATTCACTCATATCAAAGCGAATCATGCTGTCAGCAGAACCAAAGAGTTCAATGGCTAGTTGTTTAGAGAGTTCTGTCTTACCGACACCAGTTGGTCCGACAAAGAGGAAGCTTCCGATTGGCCGGTTAGGAGTTCCAAGTCCAACACGATTACGACGGATGGCTTTGGCAATCTTATCGACAGCTTCATCTTGACCAATGACATGGGCCTTGAGGTCGTCTGCTAGATGGATCAATTGAGACTGTTCTTTTTCTTTGAGTTCTCCAACAGGGATATTGGTTTTCTGCTCAATGATATGTTCGATTGTTTTCTCGCTGATGATTGGAGTATCCTGATCTGTCACCTTGTTCTTTTGCATTTCTTTGTACTTGGCAATCTGATCGCGGAAATAAGCAGCCTTTTCAAAATCTTCCTCTCGAGTAGCCTGAGCTTTGAGATTTTCAGCTTCAATTAAACGCTGATCAATCACTTTAGGATCAACAAAGTTCAGAGTCAGATTCATCTTAGAACCAGCTTCGTCCAACAGGTCAATAGCCTTGTCTGGCAAGAAGCGGTCTTGGATATAGCGGTTGGAAAGATTTGCAGCAGCTTCGATAGCAGCATCAGTATACTTGACGTGATGGTAGTCTTCGTATTTCTTTTGAACCCCTTTGAGGATGATAATGGTTTCTTCGACAGTTGGTTCATCTACCTTGACAGGCTGCATACGGCGCTCGAGGGCAGCATCTTTTTCAATGATGCGGTATTCATTGAGAGTAGTGGCTCCGACCATTTGCAATTCACCACGGGCAAGAGCAGGTTTGAGGATATTTCCTGCATCCATATTGCCATCGCCAGCAGATCCTGCACCAACAATTTCATGGATTTCGTCGATAAAGAGGATGATGTCCTCACGTTTGCGAATTTCTTCCATGAGCTTTTGCATACGTTCTTCAAATTGGCCTCGAATCCCTGTTCCTTGGACTAGACTGACCACATCCAGACGGATGACCTGCTTGCCTTGAAGTTTATGGGGAACATCGCCATCGACAATCTTCTGAGCTAGACCTTCAACAACGGCTGTTTTACCAACACCTGGTTCTCCGATAAGGACAGGGTTGTTCTTGGTTCGACGGTTGAGGATTTCGATAACGCGGATAATCTCCTCATCTCGACCTATAACGGGGTCAATATCTCCCCGACGAGCAATCTCAGTAATATTGATACCATATTCCTCTAGGAGTCCTTTTTCTTGGCTAGGAGGTGTTTGAAGCGGGCCTCGGTTTTGAGGTCCATAACCACCGTTTCCTCCGTATGCCCCACCAGATTGAGTTGGAGGGACGTTATTAGAAGAAGGTTTGAAATTGTTCAAATCATTGAAAAAGTCGCCGAAAGGATCAAAGTCATGATTATTTAAGTCAGTCATTCCTTTAAAGAGGGTATTATTTGGATCTGTTTTGATAATTTTATAGCAATTTTGACAAAGATCAATTTGCTTTTGCTGTCCATTGATATTGGTATACAGATGAATTGTTGAGTCGTTAATTTTACAGTTTTGACAGAGCATACATCTACCTCATTTCATTCTTATTCTTGGTCTAAGAAAAAGGTCAAGAATAGTCAAAGTTTTATACTCTCATTATAGCATGATTAAGGTGTAAAGCAAGTAAAAAGATTGGGAAATGGTCGTTTTTAAAAGAAGAATTTATGGAGAATCAAGCGACATTGAAGGTAAGAAAAAATCCCATTTGCGGTGACAAAAAGGATTCTCATTCATCGGGCCTTACTGCCCGTTGTTTTTATATTAGTAAAGGAGTTCGTAGATCTCCATTGCAATCAAATCAATGCTATCAAAGGTATAAGTTTCACGAGCTTCTACATCGCGAAGGGTGAAGAGTGATCCGTTTTCTTCGTCGTGGCTGTATGCAACCTCTGCGACAACAACACCTTCACGTTCAAAATTACGTTTTAGATTTCCACCATCTTTTGTCATTGCTTCTAGGCGGTTAATGATTCTAACCAAATGTGATTCCATTTTGATTCTCCTCCATTTCTTATCGTTTCTATTTTACCATAAACAAGAGGTAGTTGACTAGAAAAAAACTGTGATTTCTCTCTATTTCTCTATTCTATCAAGTTAATTGTTAAAATTAGGGAAAAAGGATTGCATTTTAATTCAATTCATGTTATAATCATACAATCTAATACATAGAAAGTTGATTGAATATGAATTTTTCTTTTTTACCAAAGTATTTACCATATTTTAACTATGGTGCTCTGATTACCGTATTGATTTCCATCCTTGTTGTCTGCTTAGGGACCATTATAGGTGTGTTACTGGCCTTTGCCCAACGTTCACGCTTTAAACCGCTCGTTTGGTTTGCAAATGTGTATGTTTGGATCTTCCGTGGTACTCCAATGATGGTTCAAATAATGATTGCCTTTGCTCTTATGCATATCAATGCTCCGACTATTCAAGTGGGAATTTTGGGAGTTGATCTTTCTCGTTTGATTCCTGGCATTCTGATTATTTCTATGAACAGTGGAGCTTACGTTTCAGAAACTGTTCGTGCGGGGATCAATGCGGTTCCTAAAGGGCAGTTAGAGGCCGCATATTCTTTAGGTATTCGTCCGAAAAATGCCATGCGTTATGTCATTTTGCCACAAGCTATCAAAAATATTCTTCCAGCTCTAGGAAATGAATTTATCACCATTATCAAGGATAGTTCCCTCTTGTCTGCGATTGGGGTGATGGAGTTGTGGAATGGTGCAACGACAGTAGCAACAACAACTTATTTACCGTTGACTCCTCTTTTATTTGCAGCCTTTTACTATTTGATTATGACCTCTGTTTTGACAGTGGCGTTGAAAGCATTTGAAAAACATATTGGACAAGGAGACAAGAAATAATGACAGAAACCTTGATTAAAATTGAAGAACTACATAAGTCTTTTGGGAAAAATGAAGTTTTAAAAGGCATCAACCTTGAGATTAAACGAGGAGAAGTTGTGGTCATTATCGGTCCGTCAGGTAGCGGGAAATCAACTCTCCTTCGTTCGATGAATCTCCTTGAAGAAGCAAGTAAAGGTAAGGTTATCTTTGAAGGAGTTGATATCACAGATAAGAAAAATGACCTTTTTGCTATGCGTGAAAAGATGGGTATGGTATTCCAACAATTCAACCTCTTTCCCAATATGACAGTGATGGAAAATATCACTTTGTCACCAATTAAAACCAAAGGTGAAAGCAAGGAAGTTGCGGAGAAAAGAGCACAGGAACTGTTAGAAAAAGTTGGCTTGCCAGATAAGGCAACGGCCTATCCACAGAGTTTATCAGGTGGTCAGCAACAACGGATTGCCATTGCACGTGGACTTGCTATGGAACCGGATGTTTTGCTCTTTGATGAGCCGACTTCAGCCCTAGACCCTGAGATGGTTGGTGAGGTTCTAGCTGTTATGCAAGACCTTGCTAAATCAGGGATGACTATGGTGATTGTGACTCATGAAATGGGCTTTGCGCGTGAGGTAGCAGACCGTGTCATCTTTATGGCAGATGGGGTTGTTGTCGAAGATGGAACACCAGAAGAGATTTTCGATCAAACAAAAGAACAACGGACCAAGGAATTTTTGAGTAAGGTTTTGTAAGACCTTACTTTTAGAAGAAATGGAGTAGGCATCATGGCTTCCAGTAAAGAATATTTAGATTTTATTCTCGAACAGCTATCAGAGCTAGAGGAGATGAGTTATCGTCCAATGATGGGAGAGTATATCCTTTATTATCGTGGGAAGATTATTGGAGGAATCTATGATAATCGTTTGTTACTGAAGCCTGTGAAGGTGGTCTTGGATCAACTGGGACAGACTAGGTTTGAACGTCCTTATGAAGGAGCTAAGGAGATGATTTTACTAGAAGAACTTGAAGATAAGTCATTTCTAGCGAGACTAATCAAGGAGATGTATGAAGTCTTACCGGCTCCAAAAGTTAAAAAGAAAGCATGACAAATTTACCCAGTATAAATAGGCATAAAAGCTCGATAAGGGCTTTTTCTTATAGTTTCAGACTATAAGGTCCATTAGTCAAGAAGTGTTAGAATGGCAAGTTATTTTTTGATATAATAGAGGATATTTGATAGAAAAGAGAAGAGATATGGCTCAGATTATCGATGGGAAGGCTCTTGCAGCTAAGTTACAAGGCCAGTTGGCTGAAAAGACGGCCAAACTAAAAGAAGAAACAGGTCTAGTTCCAGGATTGGTAGTGATTTTGGTGGGAGACAATCCTGCCAGCCAAGTCTACGTTCGCAACAAGGAACGGTCAGCTCTCGCTGCTGGCTTCCGTAGTGAAGTCGTGCGAGTTCCAGAGACCATTACCCAAGCGGAATTGTTAGACTTGATTGCCAAATACAATCAAGATCCAGCTTGGCATGGGATTTTGGTTCAATTACCTTTGCCAAAACATATTGACGAAGAGGCAGTTTTATTAGCTATTGACCCCGAAAAAGATGTGGATGGTTTCCATCCCCTAAACATGGGTCGCCTCTGGTCTGGTCATCCAGTTATGATTCCTTCGACACCTGCAGGAATTATGGAAATGTTTCATGAATATGGGATTGAGCTAGAAGGTAAAAATGCGGTTGTCATCGGTCGTTCAAATATTGTTGGAAAACCGATGGCTCAGCTTCTTTTAGCCAAGAATGCGACTGTGACCTTGACTCACTCACGCACCCATCATCTTGCTAAGGTTGCTGCTAAAGCAGATATTCTGGTGGTTGCTATCGGTCGCGCTAAGTTTGTGACTGCTGATTTTGTCAAACCAGGAGCGGTTGTCATTGACGTTGGGATGAACCGAGATGAAAATGGCAAGCTTTGTGGAGATGTTGATTATGATGCTGTTGCACCACTTGCTAGTCACATCACACCTGTACCGGGTGGAGTTGGTCCTATGACGATTACCATGCTAATGGAGCAAACCTATCAGGCAGCGCTTCGAACACTAAACAAGGACTAGAAAGATGAAATTCGTATTTGACCTGGATGGAACGCTGTCTTTTGACTATATGACCATTGATGAGGAGATTAAGCAGGTTCTTTTAAAGGCTGAAGATTATGGACATGAGCTTGTGTTTGCCTCAGCTCGCTCTTATCGGGATTGCTTGGGTTTATTAGGCCCTGAACTCAGTCAGCACTTGGTCATAGGGTTGAATGGTGGTGTGGCCTATCATTTGGGGAAGGCTATCTTTGAAAGGAATCTCGATGCTAGTGTTTATCAGGCGCTAGTAGATTATTGCCAGACCTACAATCTCCCTTTTTTTGCAGATGATTGCTTTGACTATAGCGGTCAGATTGTAGAAAAAATTCCATTTATTTCCAGTGTGGATCCCCTAAAGGTGGCTCGTCATCAGAAACTTGAGGACTTAGGGACTCCGATTAAGGTAGTCGTTTATATGGGTGACCACGAGGAGTTGCTTGATGATCTGCTTGGTCAGTTAGAAAGACTAGGACAGGCTCATCTGTCTTATCATGCGCATGAAAAGTGCCTTTATGTTAATCCCTTGGATACTCATAAGGCGACAACTGTTGAAAAGTTATGCGGGGAGAACTTCATCGCTTTTGGAAATGACCAAAACGATATTGAACTGTTTAAAACATCGCTCTATTCAGTCCAGATAGGAGATTTTGCTGGTCTTACTCCATATGCAGATGACACGTTAGAGCTTAAAGGAGCTCCTTCTCCAGCAGTTGCTGCTAAAATCTTACAGACTTTTGCGGAATTTAAGGGAAAATAGTGTAGAAGGAGGTTCGCCCCTCCTTTTGTAGTATAATGGAGTGAGAGGGAAAAAACGATGAAAGTGATTGATCAAGCTTTATTAGAAAAAGTCATTATTGAACGTTCTCGTCACAGCCATAAGGGAGATTACGGTCGCCTGCTCTTGCTGGGAGGGACCTATCCTTATGGGGGAGCTATCATCATGTCTGCCTTGGCAGCTGTAAAAAGTGGTGCAGGATTGGTGACCGTTGGAACAGATAGGGAAAATATCCTTGCTCTACACAGTCATTTACCGGAGGCCATGGCATTTTCTCTTCAAGACCAGCAATTGTTAAAAGAGCAGTTGGAAAAGGCAGAAGTTATCTTGATAGGTCCGGGTTTACGAGAGGATGCATTCGGAGAAGAACTCGTAAAACGAGTCTTTGACAGCCATAGAAAAGACCAGATTTTGATTGTAGATGGCGGCGCTTTGGGCATCTTAGCAAAAGCTCATTTTCCATTCCCATCTAGTCAGCTCATCCTAACTCCCCACCAAAAGGAATGGGAAAGACTGTCTGATATAGTTCTTGACCATCAAAATACAGAGACGACTGCTAGGGCTCTTTCAGCGTTTCCTCAAGGAACGATTCTAGTCGAGAAGGGGCCAGCAACTCGTATCTGGCAAGCTGGTCAACCTGAATATTATCAGTTACAGGTTGGAGGCCCCTATCAAGCAACTGGTGGAATGGGAGATACTCTGGCTGGGATGATTGCAGGTTTTACAGGTCAGTTTCACCAAGTCAGCCTCTATGAAAGAGTGGTGGTAGCGACTTACCTTCATTCAGCTATCGCGCAAGAACTAGCTCAAGAAAACTACCTTGTCTTGCCTACCGAAATTAGTAAAGCTCTTCCGAAAACAATGAAAAAAATATCTCAAAAAGGCAGCTAATACCTTGGTTGCCTTTTTATGTTGATGTAGCTTTGTTGATAAGATCTTCAACTAGCTTAGAACCAGCAATCAACTGCTAAACTTGCGTGAAATTCTCACTTTTAAGGTCTTGATTTTTACTCAAACTCGCAAGGAAAGTGAGATTGTTATCAAAGTTGAGGGGTGTCAAATCATGCTTTTTTTGATATAATTTTTAATGATGAATGCGAGAAATGATCGGTATGTGGTCGTTGATTTAGAGGCGACCAGCACCGGAAGCAAGGCAAAAATTATTCAAGTAGGCATTGTGGTGATTGAGAATGGTGAAATCATCGATCAGTATGCGACTGATGTCAATCCTCATGAACCCTTGGATTCTCATATCAAAGAATTAACAGGTCTGACCGATCAACGTTTGGCTGTGGCACCAGAATTTTCTCAGGTGGCTGGAAAAATTTTTGAATTGGTTAAGGACGGTATTTTTGTTGCGCACAATGTACAGTTTGATGCCAACCTTCTTGCAGAATTTCTCTTTTTTGAAGGATATGAATTGCGCACACCGCGGGTGGATACAGTTGAGCTTGCCCAGGTTCTGTATCCTCAGTTTGAAAAGTATAACTTAGGTATCCTTTGTCAAGAGTTGGGAATTGAGCTGGAACATGCCCACACTGCCCTGTCAGATGCTCAGGCAACAGCTGAACTCTTGCTTTACATGCGTCAAAAACTTTTTGAGCTACCTAAAGGGCTCTTAGAAAGCTTGTTAGACCTTGCAGACAACCTTCTCTATGAAAGTTATCTGTTGATTGAGGAGGTTTACCAGCAACAATCTCTCTTATCTTCGCCAGACTTGATGGAGCTTCATGGGCTTTTCCTCAGAAAGGAAAGCAAAGCCTTAGTCCCACGAAAGTTATCCAAAGCCTTTGCTAAAAACATTTCTTTATTGGGGCTGGAGGAGCGACCGCAACAGATGGAATTTGCGGAGAAGATTGAGCAATTATTGGAAGAACACCAGACTTCCTTTATCCAAGCCCAAACGGGACTGGGCAAGACTTATGGTTATCTCCTCCCAGCTTTGAACTTGGAGAGTCAAGTAGGTATCCTAGTGAGTGTTCCGACCAAAATTCTTCAAAATCAAATCATGCAAGAAGAAGGTCAGCGCTTAAAAGAGGTTTTCCATCTGGAGATTCATAGTCTCAAGGGTCCTCAAAACTATTTAAAACTGGATGCCTTTCACAGAGTTCTCCATCGATCAGAGTCCAATCGCCTTTTCACACGCTTTAAAATGCAGTTGCTTATCTGGCTAACAGAGTCAGAGACAGGTGACTTGGACGAAATCGGGCAGCTTTATCGCTACCAGCACTTTCTGCCAGAACTAGTCCACGATGGCAAGCTTTCAAAGAAAAGTTTATTTGCCACAGAGGATTTTTGGAAACGAGGGCAGGAAAAGGCCAAGACCAGTCGCGTTCTCTTGACTAATCATGCCTATCTGGTCACTCGTTTGGAAGACAATCCAGAGTTTGTCGATAACCGTTTGCTGATCTTGGATGAAGCTCAAAAAATGCTGCTAGCTCTCGAAAATCTAGCCCAGCAGGCTTATCGCCTTGAGGAACTTGTAACTCAAATTGAAAAGTCCTTGGAGACAGAGGAAGATTTGGTTCAGAAACGCTTGCTGGAGAGTATAGGTTTTGAATGTCGTTACTTGATGGAGCACTATCAGTCAGGTCTGAAGAATGGAAAGTGGTTGGATTCTCTTGAAGAGTTGCGCCAACATTTTTCGGAGTTAACTCTCCCAGAGTATCGAGAAATTGCAAACTTTTTCACCTCGGATCGTGAATTTTGGCTTGCTACAGCAGAGAAATCGAGCAAGGATGTCTTGATTTGTTCAAGTAAAAAAGGCCGCTTTATACTAGCAGACTTATTGCCAGAAGATTGTAGACTCCTAGGAGTATCGGCCACTCTTGAAATCAGTAATCGGGTTTCCTTAGCAGATTTGTTGGGATTTCCAGATGCTCCGCTTGTTAAGCTTGATGTAGCAAAGCAGGAGCAACAAGAAGTCTTTCTAGTCGATGATTTTCCTCTTGTGACAGAAGTTTCACCTGTTGACTATGCTAGTGAAGTGGCTTCTGTCACTCGAAGCTTACAGGCCTTTCAAGAACCCATACTGGTCTTGTTTACCTCAAAAGAGATGTTGCTGGCTGTTTCAGACCTGCTCGACCAACCGCATCTAGCTCAGTATAAAAATGGGGAACCAAGCCAACTGAAAAAACGTTTTGAAAAAGGTGAACGCCAGATCTTACTCGGAACAGGTAGTTTCTGGGAAGGAGTTGATTTTTCAACCCATCCTTGCGTGATCCAAGTGATTCCGAGATTGCCTTTCCAAAACCCCCAAGAACCGTTAACCAAAAAATTAAACCAAGAACTGCGTCAAGAAGGGAAAAATCCTTTCTATGATTATCAGTTGCCGATGGCGATTATTCGGCTAAAACAAGCTCTGGGCCGTACTGTTAGAAGATCTGACCAAGGTTCGGTTGCTGTTATCTTAGACAGTCGTGTCGTTAGCAAGCGTTACGGCAAACAAATCGCCCAGGCCTTGTCAAAAGAAAGGGCTGTTCAGGTTCTTTCTAGAGAACAGCTAGAGCCTGCTGTAGCTGATTTTCTCCAATCTCGTCGCAATAGAATGAAAGAAAAATCCAAGAAAGAGAAAAGGTATAAAATATGAAACGTTCCTTCGACTCTCGAGTCGATTATAGCCTCCTCCTACCAGTGTTTTGTTTACTGGTGATTGGAGTAGTGGCCATTTATATAGCAGTTAGTCATGACTATCCAAATAATGTATTACCAATTCTAGGTCAGCAAATCGCTTGGATTTCCTTGGGCCTTGTCATTGGTTTTGTGGTCATGTTCTTTAATACCGAGTTTTTATGGAAGGTGACTCCCTATCTTTATGGTCTAGGGCTAGCTTTGATGATCCTACCTCTTGTTTTCTACAATCCAAATCTTGTAGCGTCAACAGGTGCCAAGAACTGGGTATCGATTGGTGGAACGACACTTTTCCAGCCATCGGAGTTCATGAAGATTTCCTATATCTTGATGTTGGCTCGAGCCATTGTAAGATTCACTCAAAGACACAAGGAATGGCGACGGACTATTCCCTTGGATTTCCTATTGATTGGTTGGATGATCGCCTTTACCATACCAGTCTTGCTCCTCTTAGCCCTACAAAGTGATCTGGGGACTGCCTTGGTCTTTGTAGCTATTTTTTCCGGTATGGTTCTCCTTTCAGGTGTTTCGTGGAAGATTATCATTCCGGTATTTGCGACAGGAGTGACTGCAGTTGCAGGCTTCATGGCCATCTTTATAAGCAAGGATGGACGTGCCTTCTTGCATCAGATTGGGATGCCGACCTACCAGATCAACCGCATCTTGGCTTGGCTCAATCCCTTTGACTTTGCGCAAACAACGACTTACCAACAGGCGCAGGGACAAATTGCGATTGGAAGTGGTGGCTTGTTTGGACAAGGTTTTAATGTGTCCAATCTCCTCATTCCAGTACGTGAAAGTGATATGATTTTCACCGTAATTGCTGAAGACTTTGGCTTTATTGGTTCAGTCTTTGTAGTTGCTTTATACTTGCTTCTCATCTACCGTATGTTGAAGATTACGCTCAGGTCAAATAACCAGTTCTACACCTACATTTCGACTGGTTTTATCATGATGTTGCTCTTCCATATCTTTGAAAATATCGGTGCCGTGACAGGCTTACTTCCTTTGACAGGTATTCCTCTGCCATTTATTTCTCAAGGGGGCTCCGCAATTATTAGTAACCTCATCGGTGTTGGTCTCCTCTTGTCTATGAGTTACCAGACCAATCTAGCAGAAGAGAAAAGTGGAAAAGTTCCATTCAAACGAAAGAAAGTCGTCCTAAAACAAATCAAATAAGGAGGCCACTATGGCAAAAGTTGCAGTTATCTTAGCAAATGGCTTTGAAGAAATCGAAGCCTTGACAGTAATCGATGTCTTGCGTCGAGCAAACATTTCCTGTGATATGGTAGGATTTGAGGAGCAGGTGACGGGATCACATGACATTCGGGTAACAGCCGACCGTATCTTTGATGGTGATTTGTCTGACTATGACTTGGTAGTTCTTCCAGGTGGCATGCCAGGATCAGCTCACCTACGGGATAATCCAGCCCTCATTTCTGAGATTAAAGCCTTTGATCAAGCTGGAAAGAAAATTGCAGCTATCTGTGCAGCTCCAATCGCTCTCCATCAAGCAGGTGTCCTGAAAGACAAGCACTTTACTTGTTATGACGGAGTTCAGGAGCAAATTACTGACGGAATTTATCAAAAGCAAACAGTGGTTGTGGATGGTAATCTAACAACCAGCCGAGGACCGTCAACTGCCCTTGCCTTTGCCTATGAGTTGGTAGAGCAATTGGGAGGAGATGCCGAAAGTTTACGAGACGGCATGCTCTATCGAGATGTCTTTGGAAATCAACAGTAAGACGAGAGTTCGGCTCTCGTTTTTTTTATTTACTCCGTGTCTAAAAATGT
Source organism: Streptococcus sp. VT 162 (assembly GCA_000688775.2). NCBI lineage: Bacteria > Bacillati > Bacillota > Bacilli > Lactobacillales > Streptococcaceae > Streptococcus > Streptococcus sp. VT 162. The sequence goes on along the minus strand of CP007628.2, from coordinate 1,302,347 downwards.
TTCATATGATTGTCTTGCGATTTTATATCAAACTTTTATAAATCAATCAAGCTTTGTCTAGCATAAGAAGGAAATCAATAGTTTCATGAAAAAGATAGAATATTCAATAAATGCTATATTAAACGATCTTATCATGCGAATTAATCTGCTTGTATTAATTTGAAATATAAAGTACTTTCTCTGTAATATAATTGAAACGTGTTACTAGTATATTAAAATTAGTAAGAATTTTTTGCATATACGAAACTGGGGGAGTGATATGTTGGAAACTTTCGGAAAAATATTCAAAGTCATTAGAGAATCAAAAAAAATGTCCCTGAAAGAGGTGGCTGCTGGTGATATTTCCGTGGCTCAGCTATCCCGTTTTGAACGGGGAGTCAATGGGATCACACTTGATTCTTTTTATTGTTGTTTAAAAAATATGGCTGTTTCCCTAGAGGAGTTTCAGTATGTTTACCATAATTACATTGATTCAGATGATGTGCTGTTCTCAAAAAAAGTAGCTGATGCATATCAGGAAAACAATGTTGTCAAGCTCCAAAATATTTTGTCTAGCTCAGAAGCTTTGACCGAACAGTTTCCTGAGAAAAAAAACTATAAACTCAATACGATCATTGTCAGGGCCCTCTTGTCCTCCTGTTGCTCAGATTTTCAGATTAGCAAGAAGGATATAGAATTCCTGACGGATCATCTCTTTTCTGTTGAGGAGTGGGGACGTTATGAACTCTGGCTTTTTACAAACAGTGTTGATTTGATGACCTTGGAAACGCTGGAAACCTTTGCTAGTGAGATGATCAATCGTACCCAGTTTTATAACAACCTACCTGAAAATCGTCGCCGTATTATCAAGATGCTACTTAATGTCATTAGCGTCTGTATAGAAGGAAACCATCTGCTAGTTGCTATGAGGTTTCTCAATTATCTAGACCACTCTAAAATCCCTGAAACAGATCTATATGATCGAACGCTGATTAAGTATCATAGGGCTCTGTATGCCTACAAGGTCGGGAATACTAATGCTCTCAGTGACATCGAGCAATGCCTATCTTTTTTTGAATTTTTAGATTCCTTTGGTGTTGCCCAAAAGCTTAAAGAACAGTTTGAAAGAATTTGCCTTTCATAGTTGTAGATGTGCAACAAAAAATGATCATTTTGAAAAATATACTAGAATAAGGGCATAACTTTATACTAAATTCAGAAGGAGGCTTTATGATGGAGAAAAAGATTCATTATAAGATGCATAAAGTTAAGAAAAATTGGGTAGCCATTGCTTTGACTACCTTGGCCCTTATTGTAGCACCAAAGGTACTTGGTCTAGAACCAGGCGTTGTCCATGCGGATGATGTAAAGCAGGTTGTAGTTCAAGAACCTGCTACAGCTCAGACTAGTGGTCCGGGTCAGCAAACTCCAGCCCAAGCAAACGTAGCATCTGAGCAAGAAGCAGAAAAAGCAACCCCTGCAGACAAGGTGACAGGCGATGCTGCTGCTAGTGATAAGTCTGCTAAACCAGCAGAAAATACAGAAGCAACAGTTCAAACCAATGCTCAAGAGCCTGCTAAACCAGCAGATACGAAAGAAGCATCTACAGAAAAGGCTGCTGTTGCTGAAGAAGTTAAAGCTGCTAATGCAATCACAGAAACTCCTAAAACAGAAGTAGCAGACCAGGATAAACAAGCAAGGCCAACAACTGCCCAAGAGGAAGATGACAACAAACGAGAAAAAACGGCTGTTGAAGACAAGATTGTTGCAAATCCAAAGGTTGCAAAGAAAGATCGCTTGCTCGAACCTGCTCAAAAACAAGGAGCAGTAGCTGAAAGAATGGTGGCAGATCAGGCTCAACCTGCACCTGTAAATGCTGATCACGATGATGATGTCCTATCTCATATTAAGACCATTGATGGTAAAAATTACTATGTTCAGGACGATGGTACAGTTAAAAAGAACTTTGCAGTTGAACTTAATGGGAGAATACTTTATTTTGATGCAGAAACGGGTGCCTTAGTTGATTCAAATGAATATCAGTTCCAACAAGGAACCAGCAGTCTTAATAATGAATTCTCCCAAAAGAATGCTTTCTATGGTACGACTGACAAGGATATCGAAACTGTAGACGGTTATTTGACAGCAGATAGCTGGTATCGTCCAAAGTTCATCTTAAAAGATGGAAAAACATGGACGGCTTCGACAGAAACAGACTTGCGTCCCCTTTTGATGGCTTGGTGGCCTGATAAACGTACTCAGATTAATTACCTCAACTATATGAACCAGCAAGGTCTGGGAGCAGGTGCTTTTGAAAACAAAGTGGAACAAGCTCTCCTGACAGGTGCTTCTCAGCAGGTTCAGCGCAAAATTGAGGAAAAAATTGGTAAAGAAGGCGATACCAAATGGTTGAGAACGCTGATGGGTGCCTTTGTCAAAACCCAGCCAAACTGGAATATCAAGTCAGAGTCTGAAACAACTGGTACTAAAAAGGACCACTTGCAGGGTGGAGCTTTGCTTTATACCAATAATGAGAAGAGCTCTCATGCTAAGTCTAAATTCCGTCTGCTTAACCGTACCCCTACTAGTCAAACAGGTACACCTAAGTACTTTATTGACAAGTCAAACGGTGGTTATGAGTTCTTGCTCGCTAACGACTTTGACAACTCTAATCCAGCTGTTCAAGCCGAACAACTCAACTGGTTGCATTTTATGATGAACTTTGGAAGCATTGTAGCCAATGATCCGACTGCTAATTTTGATGGAGTTCGTGTCGATGCGGTGGACAATGTCAACGCAGACTTGCTCCAAATCGCATCTGACTACTTCAAGTCTCGCTACAAGGTGGGAGAAAGTGAAGAAGAAGCCATCAAGCATTTGTCTATCTTGGAAGCTTGGTCTGATAACGATCCCGACTACAACAAAGATACTAAAGGCGCTCAACTAGCAATTGACAACAAGCTACGCTTGTCCTTGCTTTATTCATTCATGCGTAATCTATCTATCCGTAGCGGAGTAGAGCCAACGATTACAAATAGTTTAAATGACCGTTCTTCTGAAAAGAAAAATGGCGAACGGATGGCTAACTATATCTTTGTTCGGGCTCATGATAGTGAAGTACAAACTGTTATTGCTGACATCATCCGAGAAAATATCAATCCAAATACGGATGGTTTGACCTTTACAATGGATGAACTCAAGCAAGCCTTCAAGATCTACAACGAAGATATGCGCAAGGCAGACAAGAAGTATACGCAGTTCAACATCCCAACTGCTCATGCTCTCATGCTCTCCAATAAAGACTCTATCACTCGGGTCTACTATGGTGATCTCTATACCGATGATGGTCAATACATGGAGAAAAAATCTCCATACCACGACGCTATTGATGCCTTGTTGCGTGCTCGTATTAAGTATGTAGCAGGTGGACAAGACATGAAAGTTACATATATGGGTGTACCTCGTGAGGCTGATAAATGGTCTTACAATGGTATTTTGACTTCTGTCCGCTACGGTACTGGTGCCAATGAAGCAACAGATGAAGGAACAGCAGAAACTCGTACTCAAGGGATGGCTGTTATTGCTTCAAACAACCCTAACCTCAAGTTAAATGTATGGGATAAACTGCAAGTCAATATGGGAGCAGCCCACAAGAATCAATACTATCGTCCTGTACTTTTGACGACCAAAGATGGTATTTCCCGCTATCTAACTGACGAAGAAGTGCCGCAATCGCTCTGGAAGAAGACAGATGCTAATGGTATTTTGACCTTTGATATGAATGATATCGCAGGCTACAGCAATGTACAGGTTTCTGGTTATCTGGCTGTTTGGGTACCAGTTGGCGCTAAGGCAGATCAGGATGCTCGTACAACAGCTAGCAAGAAGAAAAATGCTAGTGGTCAGGTCTACGAATCTAGCGCAGCTCTTGATTCTCAGTTGATTTACGAAGGCTTCTCTAACTTCCAAGACTTTGCAACCCGCGATGACCAATATACCAATAAAGTCATTGCTAAAAATGTCAACCTCTTCAAGGAATGGGGAGTAACTTCATTTGAGCTACCACCTCAGTATGTATCTAGTCAAGACGGTACTTTCTTAGATTCTATCATTCAGAATGGTTATGCCTTTGAAGACCGCTACGATATGGCGATGAGCAAGAACAATAAATATGGTTCTTTAAAAGATTTGCTCAATGCTCTTCGTGCGCTTCACAGTGTCAATATCCAAGCCATTGCGGACTGGGTACCAGACCAAATCTATAACCTACCAGGTAAGGAAGTGGTAACAGCAACACGTGTCAATAACTATGGAACCTACCGTGAAGGTTCAGAAATCAAGGAAAAACTCTATGTAGCTAATAGTAAAACTAATGGGACTGATTTCCAAGGTAAGTACGGTGGGGCCTTCTTGGATGAGCTTAAAGCTAAATATCCAGAGATCTTTGAACGAGTACAGATTTCCAATGGTCAAAAGATGAGAACAGATGAGAAGATTACCAAGTGGTCGGCTAAGTACTTTAATGGTACCAATATCTTAGGTCGTGGTGCTTACTATGTTCTTAAAGACTGGGCTAGCAACGACTACCTCACTAACAAAAATGGCGATATAGTATTGCCTAAGCAATTAGTTAATAAGAATGCTTATACAGGATTTGTTAGTGATGCCAATGGTACTAAGTTCTATTCAACTAGTGGTTATCAAGCTAAAAATTCCTTTATCCAAGATGAAAATGGAAATTGGTATTACTTCGATAAACGAGGTTATCTTGTAACAGGTGCTCATGAAATTGATGGCAAGCACGTTTATTTCTTGAAGAATGGTATTCAACTTCGTGATTCTATCCGTGAAGATGAAAACGGTAATCAGTACTACTATGATCAAACTGGTGCCCAAGTTCTCAACCGTTACTACACTACTGATGGTGAAAACTGGCGTTACTTTGATGCCAAGGGCGTTATGGCTCGAGGTCTTGTCAAGATAGGAGATGGACAGCAATTCTTTGATGAAAACGGCTATCAGGTTAAGGGCAAGATTGTGAGTGCTAAGGATGGTAAACTTCGTTACTTTGACAAGGATTCAGGGAATGCTGCTACAAACCGCTTTGCCCAAGGTGATAACCCAAGTGATTGGTACTATTTCGGAGCAGATGGAGTTGCTGTGACAGGTCTTCAAAAGATTGGTCAACAAACACTTTACTTTGACCAAGATGGCAAGCAAGTCAAGGGTAAAATCGTGACACACTCTTCGAAAATCTCTTCAAACCACGTCAGCTTCGCCTTACCGTATATATGTTACTGACTTCGTCAGTTCTATCTACAACCTCAAAGCAGTAACTCAGGAGAGATGGCAACCAACAAATTTGTCGAAGGTTCCCAAAATGAGTGGTACTATTTTGACCAAGCTGGAAAAGCAGTGACAGGCTTGCAGCAAGTTGGTCAACAGACTCTCTATTTCACGCAAGATGGCAAGCAAGTCAAAGGAAAAGTTGTTGATGTGAATGGAGTTAGTCGATATTTCGATGCCAATTCAGGGGATATGGCTCGAAACAAATGGATTCAACTTGAAGATGGAAGTTGGATGTATTTTGACCGCGATGGTAGAGGTCAAAACTTCGGAAGAAACTAAGCGAATTTAGCTCAACAAAAATCAAACTTTATCTGACGATATACAAAAACGATAACTCCTTTAAAGGACGTTATCGTTTTTTGCCTGTTTGGAGAATAAATGACAATTGAAAAGAAAGATGGAATCATTGGGAACTGTAATGAATTAACAAGGGACTCCATATTGGAATAATCTTTTTCTGCACTCTATTGTGGTATTCAAAGCAATGAGTATTCTATTTTTAAAGTTTGAAAATCCAAAAGCGTTTCGTTTGTGAACAATGACGCGGTTGTTAGTAGTTTCTATTCTTTAATTTGTACATTTGAGATAAGAAAGATTTTGCTTGATTATTTATAGAGGAGCTATTCTTCACAAAAAGGCTCCATAGATGCAATAGTGTTTTACTCTCTATATAAATTATAGAGCCGAAAAATCTAGGAAATCATCGCTTTTTTCATAAAAAAATGGTATAATGAAGGGTATGAAATATCACGACTATATATGGGATTTAGGTGGTACCCTATTGGATAATTATGAGACTTCTACTGCAGCCTTTGTAGAAACCTTAGCCCAATACGGAATAGAGCAAGAACACGACCGAGTCTACGAAGCTTTGAAGGTTTCGACAGCTTTTGCCATCGAGAAGTTTGCACCAGATATCGAGGATTTTTTAGAGAACTATAAAGAAAATGAAGCGCGTGAGCTAGAACATCCAGTTTTGTTTGAGGGAATTCCAGAATTACTCAAAGACGTTTCGGACAAGGGTGGTCGCCATTTCTTGGTTTCTCATCGAAATGACCAAGTTCTAGAACTTCTTGCTAAGACCCAGATAGCGAACTACTTCACCGAGGTGGTGACTGCCAGTTCTGGCTTTAAACGAAAACCAGATCCTGAGTCCATGATTTATTTACGTGATAAATATCATATTACATCTGGTTTGGTCATTGGTGACAGAAATATAGATGTAGAAGCAGGTAAAGCTGCTGGCTTAGATGCCTATCTTTTTAATAACGTTGCGACATTGAGACAAGCAATAGACATGTAAGAAAAGGGAAAAAATGACAGAAGAAATCAAAAATCAACAGGCACAGGATTATGATGCCAGTCAAATTCAAGTTTTGGAGGGACTTGAAGCTGTTCGTATGCGTCCAGGTATGTATATTGGATCGACTTCAAAAGAAGGTCTTCACCATCTAGTATGGGAAATCGTTGATAACTCAATTGACGAAGCCCTAGCTGGATTTGCCAGTCACATCCAAGTCTTTATAGAGCCAGATAACTCCATCACCGTAGTGGATGATGGGCGTGGAATTCCTGTTGATATTCAGGAAAAGACAGGACGTCCCGCTGTTGAGACCGTCTTTACAGTTCTTCACGCTGGAGGAAAATTCGGCGGTGGCGGTTACAAGGTTTCAGGTGGATTGCACGGTGTAGGTTCATCAGTAGTAAACGCTCTTTCAACGCAACTAGATGTTCATGTCCACAAAAATGGTAAGATTCATTACCAAGAATACCGTCGTGGTCATGTTGTTGCTGATCTTGAGGTGGTTGGAGATACGGATAAAACGGGAACAACAGTTCACTTCACACCAGATCCAGAGATTTTTACAGAAACAACAACTTTTGACTTTGAAAAATTAAACAAACGTATTCAAGAACTAGCCTTTTTGAATCGAGGCCTTCGAATCTCCATCACAGATAGGCGTGAAGGTCTCGAACAGACTAAACATTACCACTATGAGGGTGGGATTGCTAGCTACGTTGAATATATCAACGAGAACAAGGATGTGATCTTTGATACACCAATCTACACAGACGGTGAGATGGATGATATCACAGTTGAAGTAGCCATGCAGTACACAACCGGTTACCACGAAAACGTCATGAGTTTCGCCAATAACATTCACACCCATGAAGGTGGAACACATGAGCAAGGTTTCCGTACAGCTCTGACGCGTGTTATCAATGATTATGCCCGCAAGAATAAGCTACTAAAAGACAATGAAGATAACCTAACAGGAGAAGATGTCCGTGAAGGTTTGACAGCAGTTATCTCAGTTAAGCATCCAAATCCGCAGTTTGAAGGACAAACCAAGACCAAACTGGGGAATAGTGAAGTAGTCAAGATTACCAATCGCCTCTTCAGCGATGCCTTCTCTGATTTCCTTATGGAAAATCCACAGATCGCCAAGCGTATCGTGGAAAAAGGGATCTTGGCTGCCAAGGCTCGTGTAGCTGCCAAGCGTGCGCGTGAAGTCACACGCAAGAAATCTGGTTTGGAAATTTCCAATCTTCCTGGAAAACTAGCAGACTGTTCTTCGAACAACCCAGCTGAAACCGAACTCTTCATCGTCGAAGGAGACTCAGCTGGTGGATCAGCCAAATCTGGTCGTAACCGTGAGTTCCAGGCTATCCTTCCAATTCGTGGTAAGATCTTGAACGTTGAAAAAGCTAGCATGGATAAAATCCTTGCAAACGAAGAAATTCGAAGTCTTTTCACAGCCATGGGAACAGGATTTGGTGCAGAATTTGATGTCACTAAGGCTCGTTACCAAAAACTCGTTTTGATGACCGATGCCGATGTTGATGGAGCCCACATTCGAACTCTCCTGCTAACCTTGATTTACCGCTACATGAAACCAATCTTAGAGGCTGGTTATGTCTATATTGCCCAACCACCGATTTATGGGGTTAAAGTGGGAAGTGAGATCAAAGAATACATTCAACCTGGTGCAGATCAAGAAATTAAACTCCAAGAAGCCTTAGCACGTCATAGTGAAGGGCGTTCAAAACCAACCATCCAACGTTATAAAGGTTTGGGAGAAATGGATGACCACCAATTGTGGGAAACAACCATGGATCCTGAACATCGCTTGATGGCGCGTGTTTCGGTAGATGATGCTGCCGAAGCAGATAAAATCTTTGATATGTTGATGGGGGATCGAGTAGAACCTCGTCGCGAATTTATCGAAGAAAACGCTGTTTACAGTACACTTGACGTCTAAAAAATGTGGGAAATAGTTCCCTTGGTTTAAAAAATATGATATAATCATTACGATTGTTTCTAGTATAAAAGGAGTTTGATATGTCTAATGGACAACTAATTTATCTAATGGTTGCGATTGCAGTCATTCTGATCTTAGCTTATGTAACAGCTATCTTTTTACGTAAGCGTAATGTAAGTAGATTAACGGCCCTTGAAGAAAGAAAAGAAGAACTCTACAACCTTCCTGTAAATGATGAGGTTGAAGCCGTTAAAAACATGCACTTGATTGGTCAAAGCCAGGTGACCTTCCGTGAATGGAACCAAAAATGGGTTGATTTATCTCTGAACTCATTTGCTGATATTGAAAATCACCTCTTTGAAGCTGAAAGCTACAATAATTCTTTCCGTTTTTTCAAAGCTGCTCACAAGATTGATCAAATTGAGAGCCAAATCGGCTTGATTGAAGAAGATATTGCAGCTATTCGCAATGCCCTTTCTGAACTTGAAAAGCAAGAATCTAAGAATAGTGGCCGTGTCCTTCATGCCTTGGACTTGTTTGAATCCCTTCAACATACCGTTGCAGAAGACTCGGAGAAATATGGGAAGGCCCTTCCTGAGATTGAGAAACAATTGGAAAACATCCAATCTGAATTCTCTCAATTTGTTACCCTAAATTCATCAGGTGACCCGGTTGAAGCCGCAGCAATTCTTGATTCAACTGAAAATCATATTCTTGCTTTGACACACATCGTTGAGCGAATTCCAGCTCTTGTTGAAACCTTGACAAAAGAACTGCCAGAACAATTAGCAGATTTGGAAGAAGGCTATCGCAAGCTGTTGGATGCCAACTACCACTTTACAGAAACAGATATCGAGTCTCGTTTCCAACTTTTGCATGAGTCTTTGAAAAATAATCAAGAAAATATTCGTCAGTTGGAATTGGACAATGCAGAGTATGAAAATAATCGCATCCAAGAAGAAATCAACGCACTTTATGATATCTTCACTCGTGAAATTGCAGCTCAAAAAGTGGTTGAAAGTCTTCTTTCGACATTACCAACTTATCTCAACCACTTGAAAGAAAATAATCAGGTGCTTGTTCAAGATCTTGAACGTTTGACTAAAACCTACCTTCTTCCTGAAAGTGATGGAAATCATGTTCGTCGTCTTCAAGCAGAATTGGCTGCACTTGATACGGCAATCATGGAAGTGACAGAGGATCAAGGTGAGTCAACACAAGCCTACTCTGCTCTTGAAGAACAGTTGGAAATGCTTCAAAGCAACCTCAAGGATATTGAGGATGAGCAAATCTCTGTTAGCGAACGACTTGCGCAAATTGAAAAAGACGACCTCAATGCTCGCCAAAAAGCAAATGTCTATGTGAACCGTTTGCATACTATCAAACGTTACATGGAGAAGAGAAACTTGCCAGGTATTCCTCAAAGTTTCTTGAAACTTTTCTTTACTGCAAGTCATAACACAGAAGATTTGATGGCAGAGTTAGAACAACCGCAAGTGAATATTGAATCGGTTAAACGAATTCTTGAAATTGCAACAAATGATATGGAAGCACTTGAAACAGAAACCTATGATATCGTTCAATATGCAACCTTGACGGAGCAACTCTTGCAATACTCAAACCGTTACCGTTCATTCGATGAACGTATCCAAGAGGCCTTCAACGAAGCGCTTGAAATTTTTGAAAAAGAGTTTGACTACCAAGCGTCGTTTGAAAAAATTTCACAAGCCTTGGAAGTTGCTGAACCGGGGGTTACAAACCGTTTTGTCACTTCATATGAGAAAACACGTGAAGCGATTCGTTTTTAAAAATAGAAGCTTAGAAGATTTCTAAGCTTTTTTATTTTCCTAAAAAGAAGACAGAATCCCTGTTTATCATTGAAATAATAGCCTCGATTTGATATGATGGAAATATGAAAAAAAATAGATCGAAACGTGTTTCTCACGATAAAACGAGAAGGCTATTGCTTTCCCTTGTTGGAATCTTAGGAATTGCTACGATTCTATTAGGGAGTGCTATTGGTTATAAGCTACTACAAAAGCAATCTTACGAACAAAAAATTGAAGCGCTAAAAAGCGAAAAGGACCAGCAATTCAACTCAGGTAGTCAGAAGGACCATTTCCGAAAAGGTCAAGCTGAGGTGATTGCCTACTACCCTCTGCAAGGAGAGGAAGTCATTGCGTCTGTTAGAGAAAAAATCAACCAGGATATTAAAGAAAAGCTGGAAGATAAAGAGGACTTGGTCTTTTATTATAGTGAGCAATTGGATCCCGTCTTAAAGGGAGTTGTTGCTCGTAATGTCAGCAAGCAAGTCTACGATTTGTCTGCATCAAAGGTTGAAGAAAAAGAAAAGACTTCTTTAGGGAAAATTTTCTTGACCGAAGATGGGAAAGCTTTTGACCTCAGTAAACTCTTCAAAGATGCAAGTAAGGCTAAGGAACTCTTACTGAGTCAAATCAAATCAACTCTAGAAGATAAGAAACTTGACCAGGCAAAAATTGATCAAGTTATAAAGAGCTTCACAGACCAAGAATTGACATCTTGGAGCTTTGATTATAAGGATAGTCAAATCATCTTTTATCCTGCTAATGCTGGAGAGACTGTTGAGGAAATTGCTTTGCCAATATCTAGTTTCTTTGATGTCATTGAGTCCTCTTATCTATTAGAAAAGGATGCTGAACTTTACCAAACATACTTTGCTAAGAAAAATAAAAAAGTTGTAGCCTTGACCTTTGACGATGGCCCAAATCCAACTACAACCACGCAGGCTTTGGATACTTTAGCTAAATATGGTGTAAAAGCAACCTTCTTTGTACTTGGTAAAAACATTGCAGGTAATGAAAATCTTCTAAAACGAATGAAATCAGAAGGTCATGTTGTAGGAAACCACAGCTGGAGTCATCCCGTTCTTTCACAACTTTCGCTCGAAGATGCTAAAAAGCAAATCACTGATACAGAAGATCTGTTAACTCAAGTTTTAGGATCAAGCTCTAAACTGATGCGCCCACCTTATGGTGCCATTACAGATGATATCCGTAACAGTCTGGACTTGAGCTTTATCATGTGGGATGTGGATAGTTTAGACTGGAAGAGTAAGAATGAAACAGCCATTTTGACAGAGATTCAACGTCAGGTTCGCAATGGTTCTATCATCCTCATGCATGATATCCATGGTCCTTCAGTTAATTCTCTACCAAGTGTTATTGAGTATTTAAAGGGTGAAGGGTATACATTTGTGACCGTTCCTGAATTACTCAATTCTCGCTTAAAAGCTCACGAGATCTATTACGATCGTGATCAATAATTTTTAAAATCTAAAGGAGCAAGTGTTCTGATAATCAGGATTTTGTTTCTTTAGATTTTCTTCACATAGAAAGGAAAAACGATGAAATCTTATACCCTTAATAATGGAATTTCCATTCCTGTACTAGGATTTGGAACATGGAAAGCTGAAAATGGAGAGGTAGCCTACCAAGCCGTTTTAGAAGCCTTAAAGGCTGGTTATCGACATATCGATACTGCAGCTATCTATAAAAATGAGGAAAGTGTTGGTCGTGCTATTCGAGATAGCGGTATTCCAAGACAAGAAATCTTTGTAACGACCAAACTCTGGAATACCAATCACAGCTATGATGAAGCTCGCCAAGCATTTGAAGAATCAATGGAAAAACTGGGATTGGATTATCTAGATTTGTACCTTATCCATTGGCCAAATCCAAAACCTTTAAGAGAAAATGACGAATGGAAAACTCGTAATGCTGAAGTCTGGAGAGCGATGGAGGACCTTTACCAAGAAGGCAAAATCCGCGCTATCGGCGTTAGTAATTTCCTTCCTCATCATTTGGATGCCTTACTTGAGACAGCAAGAATCATCCCAGCGGTCAATCAGGTGCGCTTGGCACCAGGAGTTTATCAAGAGGAAGTGGTTGACTACTGTAGAGAGAAAGGAATTCTCTTAGAGGCTTGGGGACCTTTTGGCCAAGGAGAGTTGTTTGAACAGAAAGAAGTCCAAGAAATTGCTGATAAGCATGGGAAATCAGTGGCTCAAATCTCCTTGGCTTGGAGTTTGGCAGAAGGATTTTTACCCCTACCCAAGTCAGTGACAGCCTCTCGTATCCAGAGCAATCTTGACTGTTTTGGGATTGAACTCAGCAGAGACGAGCGAGAAGTCTTAAAGACAATTTCAGTGACTTCGGGTGCACCTCGTGTGGATGAGATGGATTTTTAGTTTGTAAAATCTATTTATACCGAAATAACAAAGACTAGGAATTTTAAATCCTAGTCTTTTTGTGTATAAAAAATCTAAATTGTTTGTATAATGAAATAATTTTATGGATTGAAATATAGGAACGAATTTAGAAAGTATTGGTTTGATAGAACAAATAACACGAATGATAAAATTAAATAAACAAAATATATACGTAAATATTACATTTTTGTGACAATTCAGATTTTTATGAAAATTTATGATTATTTGCGTTATAATAGGTATACTTTAAAGAAAAAGGAGATTATTTATGAATAGACGACAACGTTTTTCATTAAGGAAATACAAATTTGGTCTTGCTTCAGTTTTATTGGGAACTGCATTGGTTTTTGGAGCAAGTCAAGTCAGTGCCAATGAGCAGAGTACAGGTGAAAATCAAGCTCAAACTCAGGAAATTAAGACAGAGCTAAAAGACGATAAACACTCAAACTCTGCGACTGACCAAACCAATACTAATGGGATTGCACCAGTAGTTGGAGAGAAACAAGAAGCTGAAACTTCTAAAGAGGATGCTAGTAAACAAGATGCTAAGGTAGAAGCTCCGGTTGATAAAACTGCTGAAACCCAAGAATCAGGAAAAGATAGCGCAGTTACAAATGAAGAGAATCAAGGTGTCGTCCAAAAAGAAACAACAGTCGCTACCAGTACAGCGCCTGCTACTGAGAAGGCTTCTAACATAGAGAACAAAGAGGCTCAAGCAACGACAGCTCCTAAAACTACTGGAGAAACAGCAACTACTGAAAAAGAACAAGAAAAAGCTGAGTCTGCAAAACCCAATAGTCTTTCAAGCAATGATATCATCACAGTACCGAAAACTTGGAAGGCTGGTTACAAGGGGACAGGTACCGTTGTTGCCATTATTGACTCAGGGCTTGATTTGAATCATGAGGTTCTTCGAATTTCAGACCCGTCAAAAGCAAAATTTAAAAACAAGGAAGCTATCGAAGCAGCTAAAAAGGCTGCTGGAATCGATTACGGTAAATGGTATAGCGATAAGGTTGTCTATGCCTATGACTACTTTGACGGAACAGATAAGATCAAAGAAGCAGAAAGAACTTCTCATGGGATGCACGTAACAGGGATTGCGGCTGGAAACCCTGATAAAGAAGCACCAAATGGTGAAAAGGTCTATGGTGTTGCGCCAGAAGCCCAAGTCATGTTTATGCGTGTCTTTTCAGATCGCCAAAAAACGACCAGTTCAGCCCTTTATGTAAAGGCGATTGATGATGCAGTTGCCTTAGGAGCAGATGCCATTAATATGAGTTTGGGATCTAGCACTGGTTCTATGGTGGATGCTGGTTCCGATATCGTGGATGCCATCAAACGGGCTCGTGCCAAGGGAGTATCTGTTCTTATCTCAGCAGGAAATAGCAATACATTCGGAAATGGTTATTCAAAACCACTAGCCGAAAACCCAGACTATGGCTTGGTTGGAAATCCATCCACTGTTGAAGACTCAATTTCAGTTGCTTCTGTCAACAACAAAACATTGACAACAGCGGTTTTTGAAGTTAAAGGTCTAGAGGGAAATGCCGGCCTTCATAACGGAAAATTTGATTATAGTCAACCTGAAGCAGATAAGGACTTTGAAAAAGGAAAAGAGTACGAATACGTCGAAGCAGGGTTAGGTCGTGAAGAAGACTTTGCGAAGTTGGATTTAACTGGGAAACTTGCCCTCATTCAGCGTGGAGCTATGAATTTTTCAGAGAAGATCAAAAATGCACGAAAACACGGTGCAGTTGGTGCTTTGATCTACAATAATGTAGAAGGTGCAAACATCAATATGTCTATTGATGATGAAGCAAAGAAAATTCCTTCTGTATTTATTTCTAAACAGTATGGTGAAGCCTTAAAATCAGGAAACTACAAGATTGTTTTTAATGGTAAGATGGATAATCGTCCTTCTGATGTAGCCAATCAGCTATCTGACTTTTCAAGTTGGGGAGTGACTACCGATGGACAATTGAAACCAGACGTGACAGCTCCTGGCGGCAATATTTACTCATCCTTTAATGACAATACCTACGGTAGTATCAGCGGAACCAGTATGGCGGCTCCTCACGTTACGGGTGTTGCAGTTCTGGTTAAGGAATACCTTCAAAAACACCATCCAGAATTGACTCCTGAGCAAGTATCAGAGACTGTCAAGGCCTTGATCATGTCAACTGCAAAACCACATGTTAATAAGGACACAGGCACTTATACCTCTCCTCGTCAGCAAGGTTCTGGGATTGTGGATACTGCTGCTGCAGTGTCAACAGACCTCTATGTAACGGGTGAAAATGGTTATCCAAGTGTGACTTTGGGAAATGTTGGAGATCAATTTACTTTCAAGGTCACTGTACACAATATTTCAGATACTGACCGTACTCTCAAGATGGTGGTGAATACCAATACAGACGAAGTTCAAGATGGGAAATTCACCCTTCGACCTCGAAAACTAACGGAGACAGTCTGGCCTGAAGTGACGGTCAAAGCCCACAGCAGTCAAACAGTCACTGTTAAAGTGGATGCTCGAAAATTTGCTGCTGAACTCAGCAAACAAATGCCAAATGGCTATTTCCTTGAAGGTTTTGTTCGCTTTGTAGATCCAGCAGATGATGGGGATATTGTGAGTCTTGCATTTATGGGCTTCCGAGGAGAATTCCAAAATCTCCCTGCTGTCGAAAAACCAATTTACAATCTTGTCCGAGAAGGGAAAAATGGATTTTACACGGAAGTAGACAAAGAAAATCCCGCCGTTAACTACTCTAATGATGCTACCTATCTAGCTACCTTGCAAAATGACCTTCTAGTGTCTAAAGGTCAACGCCAAGGACGCCGAATTACCGTTCTTGGAATCGAACAAAATGCTGAAGGTAAGCATGTTCTTCAGTTGGACGAAAAAGGGAATGTCCGTATTGCCATTTCTCCAAATGATGATGGAAACAAAGACCTAGTTGAATACAAAACGGTTGCTTTGAGAAATCTTGTAAATCTTCGGGCTACAGTTTATGCGGCTACGGATACCAAGCATGAACATCCTATTTGGGAGGGCGATGCAAAGGATCTTCGTAAGAATTATTTTGATGGTGACAGTAGAAATCTGAAGAGTTATATTCTAGATAATACTGCTTGGAGAGGCCAAGATTTTGATGGCAATACCGTTGCAGATGGTTTATATGACTATGTTATTAGTTACACACCAGATGTTCCAGGAGCTAAAGAACAACACACGACCTTCAAAATTCAAATTGATACTCAAAAACCTGTCATCACAAGTGGTTATATTCGCTTTAAAGATGGAAATCAAGAATTCGTAGCTCGCAAACCAAAAGATGTTGGTCAAGGTGGTATTCTTTCAGAAAAAGTCTTCTATATCACACCATTTGACCAAAAAGGGACCATGGTTCTAACTGGAAAGGACCAGTCTGGAACGCGTGCGTTTGAAAATACCCATCTGATTAAGGCCAATGCTGATGGTAGTTATACACTTCCTAAGGATGTTGACAAGGCTAATATTTACTATCTTGTAGAGGACTATGCAGGAAATGTCGACTATATCTCGCTTGCCGAACTTGTGCGCGATCAAAATAGTGGTCGAGTGAAAATCGCCTTGAAGGATGCGAAAACAAACCAAGATATTGATACCCTCTATGTCTATCGAATCAAAAATAGCAAGGGACAGTATGTTGATGTTGACAAGACAAAGGCGACTCACTTCTTACAGTTTGGTCATTATACGGCAGAAATTTTCAGTTATGACCGAACAGAATTGAAATTTATCAGTGCCTTGTCCCAAGAGTTTGACCTGACGGAAGAAAATAGTTTCCAAACCATTACCTTCCTAGCAAATCTCCTAGAGTATGCTCCGGTATCTGTTTCCTTCAATCAAGCCGTTCCAAAGACGACTACAGTGGTTCTGAAAGGAGAAGATGGCACAAGGATCGCTCTTCCTGCTGAAAAATATGGTCAATACGCCTTCGGCAAGAAAGTTGCTATAGGTCGTTATACTGTAGAGATCGGCTTACCGACTGGATATGAACTCCTTGAAAATCTCGTTTCCTTGCTCGTTCATCCAGGTCGAAATAATGCTTTGCGCCTATCTGTTGTGTCTAAGTTGGCCTTGATTGCTGCGGTAAATCAACAAAAAGAACTGGTAGAAACGTCTCGTTACTTTAATAGTAGTGTAGATAAGAGAAAAGCTTACGACCAAGCTTTCCAAGTGGCGCAGTCAGCCTTGTCAAGCAAGTTGAAGCAAGAATTGATTGATGGCGTTCTCGCTAGTCTTGAAGCTGCTGGTAAAGCTTTGGATGGAAAAGATTCGAACGTGGCTGCCTTGAAAGAAGCTATGAAAGCTTACTACGCAACGACTAAAACTGGACGATATGCGAATGCCAAGGAAAAAGTACGTCGAGCTTATGATCGTGCCTTCCAAGAAATTGCCTTACTAGCTGTGGATCCTAAAGTTAAACAGGATCAAATTGACCAATCTCTCATTGCCCTAGCAACAGCTAAAAGCAAACTGAATGGCAAGGCAACAGACTTCTCTAGTCTGAAGAAACTGGTCAAAGATGAACGCCTTTTCCAAGAAAAGAACGCGAGATTTATCTATGCTGACAAGAAAGAAAAAGCAGCTTATCTTCTAACTTTTAAAAATGCACAGGAACTCCTTAAAGATCCAGGAGCGAGCCAAGAAGATGTCAAAGATGCCATTACAGCATTGAAACAAGCCAAGAGAAATTTACATGGCAAAAAACCAAAAGCGAAAAGACATCCTTAAACAGGACTTTCTGAAGCTTTACTATTAAATGAGTCTGGAACTTTGTTTTCAGACTCATTTTTGGTTTACACTAACTAGAAAATCTGCTATAATACTAGCTAGGAAAGAAAGTCTTATGGCGTTCTTCAGCGAGCTTGGGATAGTGGGAGCCAAGTAGAACAAGGTAAGAAACTGGCGCTTTCTGTCGTATTTTTAAAAACAATGAAGTAATAAATTAGGGTGGAACCGCGTTTCAGACGCCCCTAGTCGCAAGGCTTGGGTGTTGAAATTCGGTTCTTTTTGAATTTCGTCTAATGCCTAAGTAGAAAGGAGCATAATGCTTAAAGGATCTTGTTTATGCAAAGCAGTGACCTACACTTTAGATGAGGAATTGTCGGAATTAGTTTTTTGCCACTGCTCATTCTGTCGGAAAGCAACTGCGTCTGCCTATACAGTGAATGCCAAAGTTAGCAGTAAAAACCTAGTATTGCATGGAAAAGAACAGTTGGTTACCTATAGTTCATCTCCAGGAAAACAACGCTATTACTGTCAGAACTGTCATAGTCAAATTTTCACTGCTCAAGAAAATATACCAGAAGTCTGTGCTTTAAAATTAGGTACAATAGATGAATGCGATCAGAATTTACAAACTGTTCCCAAACGTCATATTTTTCAGGATCCGGCTTTTTCTTGGTTGCTTGATGAATAAAGCTAAAAAGATAATATAAATTAAAGGAGTAAACAATGTCTAAGAAATTGACTTTCCACTGCGTCAGTGGCAGAGACCTCCTTACAGTCGGATTGCCCCACGCTCAGCACTAGAGTGCCTGAGCTAGACGCAGTACTAACTCGTCTTGCCTCGTATAATCGACAAGGCAGACTCGTGTCGCAAGTAATTTATAAAAAAGGAGTATTCAATGTCTAAGAAATTAACATTTCAAGAAATTATTTTGACTTTGCAACAATTTTGGAATGACCAAGGTTGTATGCTCATGCAGGCTTATGATAATGAAAAAGGTGCGGGGACAATGAGTCCTTACACTTTCCTTCGTGCTATCGGGCCTGAGCCATGGAATGCGGCTTATGTGGAGCCATCACGTCGTCCTGCTGACGGTCGTTATGGGGAAAACCCTAACCGTCTTTACCAACACCACCAATTCCAAGTGGTTATGAAGCCTTCTCCATCAAATATCCAAGAACTTTACCTTGAGTCTTTGGAAAAATTGGGTATCAATCCATTGGAACACGATATCCGCTTCGTTGAAGATAACTGGGAAAATCCATCGACTGGTTCAGCTGGTCTCGGTTGGGAAGTTTGGCTTGATGGGATGGAAATCACTCAGTTCACTTATTTCCAACAAGTTGGTGGATTGGCGACTGGCCCTGTGACTGCGGAAGTTACCTATGGTTTGGAACGCTTGGCTTCTTATATTCAAGAAGTTGATTCTGTCTATGATATTGAGTGGGCTGATGGTGTAAAATATGGAGAAATCTTTATCCAGCCTGAGTACGAGCATTCAAAATATTCATTTGAAATTTCGGACCAAGAGATGTTGCTGGAAAACTTTGATAAGTTCGAAAAAGAAGCTGGTCGTGCCTTGGAAGAGGGCTTGGTTCACCCTGCCTATGACTATGTTCTCAAATGTTCACACACCTTTAACCTGCTTGATGCGCGTGGTGCCGTATCTGTAACAGAGCGCGCAGGCTATATCGCCCGTATCCGTAACTTAGCCCGTGTCGTAGCTAAAACCTTTGTCGCAGAACGCAAACGCCTAGGTTACCCACTTTTGGATGAAGCAACACGAGCTAAACTCCTAGCAGAAGACGCAGAATAAAGAGAGTGACGGTTTACGAAAATGGGCGAACAGAGTGAGCCTTGATCCAGTTGCCGCAGTGATGAAGGTATCCTTAGTGAAGCTAAGGATACTAGGCAAAATTGGAGACTTTCGGCTCCAATTTTAGCAATGAAACAACGAAGTTGGTTGCTTGCGTGCCAATCACATAAGGCAAACTGGAAAATAAAAAGATACTTTTCGGAGAAAAAACATGACAAAAAACTTATTAGTAGAACTCGGTCTTGAAGAGTTACCAGCCTACGTAGTAACTCCAAGTGAAAAACAACTAGGTGAAAAAATGGCAGCCTTCCTCAAGGGAAACCGCCTGTCTTTTGAAGCCATTCAAACTTTCTCAACACCACGTCGTTTGGCTGTTCGTGTGACTGGACTTGCAGACAAACAGTCTGATTTGACAGAAGATTTCAAGGGTCCAGCAAAGAAAATTGCCTTGGATAGTGATGGAAACTTCACCAAAGCAGCTCAAGGATTTGTCCGTGGAAAAGGATTGACAGTTGAAGATATTGAATTCCGTGAAATCAAGGGTGAAGAATATGTCTATGTTATCAAGGAAGAAGTGGGGCAACCAGTTGAAGCCATTGTTCCAGGTGTAGTAGACGTCTTGAAGTCACTGACATTCCCTGTCAGCATGCACTGGGCTAACAACACCTTTGAATACATCCGCCCTGTACATACTTTGACAGTTCTTTTAGATGAAGAAGAATTTGATTTGGATTTCCTTGATATCAAGGGCGATCGTGTGAGTCGCGGTCATCGTTTCTTGGGACAAGAAACTAAGATTCAGTCAGCATTGAGCTATGAAGAAGACCTTCGTGCTCAGTTTGTAATCGCGGATCCTCGTGAACGTGAGCAAATGATTGTTGACCAAATAAAAGCAATCGAAGCTGAACATGGTGTACGCATCGAAATTGATACTGACTTGTTGAATGAAGTCTTGAACTTGGTTGAATACCCAACGGCCTTCATGGGAAGTTTTGATGCCAAATACCTTGACGTTCCAGAAGAAGTTTTGGTGACTTCGATGAAGGAACACCAACGTTACTTCGTTGTTCGTGATCAAGACGGTAAACTCTTGCCAAACTTCATTTCAGTCCGTAACGGAAACGCAGAGCATTTGGAAAATGTCATCAAGGGAAATGAAAAAGTCTTGGTAGCCCGCTTGGAGGACGGAGAATTCTTCTGGCGTGAAGACCAAAAATTGGTCATTTCTGACCTTGTTGAAAAATTAAACAATGTCACTTTCCATGAAAAGATTGGTTCTCTTCGTGAACATATGATTCGTACGGGGCAGATTGCCATTCTCTTGGCAGAAAAAGCTGGTTTGTCAGTGGATGAAACGGTTGATCTAGCTCGTGCAGCAGCCATTTACAAGTTTGACTTGTTGACGGGGATGGTTGGTGAATTTGACGAACTCCAAGGTATTATGGGTGAGAAATATGCTCTTCTTGCTGGAGAAACTCCAGCAGTTGCGGCTGCTATTCGTGAACACTACATGCCGACAGCTGCCGAAGGCGAACTTCCAGAGAGCAAGGTTGGAGCCATTCTAGCCATTGCAGATAAATTGGATATGATTTTGAGTTTCTTCTCAGTAGGTTTGATTCCATCAGGTTCTAACGACCCTTATGCCCTTCGTCGTGCGACGCAAGGTGTGGTTCGTATCTTGGATGCTTTTGGTTGGCACATTGCTATGGATGAGTTGATTGATAGCCTTTATACTTTGAAATTTGACAGCTTGACTTATGAAAATAAAGCAGAGGTTATGGACTTTATCAAGGCTCGTGTTGATAAGATGATGGGTTCTACTCCAAAAGATATCAAGGAAGCAGTTCTTGCAAGTTCAAACTTTGTTGTGGCAGATATGCTAGAAGTAGCAAGTGCTCTTGTCGAAGCAAGCAAGAAAGAAGATTTCAAACCATCTGTCGAATCCCTCTCACGTGCTTTCAATTTGGCTGAGAAAGCCGAAGGATCTGATGCTGTTGATTCTGCTCTCTTTGAGAATGAAGAAGAGAAAGCCTTGTCAGAAGCCGTAGAATCACTCGTTTTGTCAGGAACTGCAAGTCAACAATTAGAACAACTCTTTGCGCTTAGCCCAGTTATTGATGCTTTCTTTGTAAATACCATGGTAATGGCTGAAGATCAGACTGTTCGACAAAATCGCTTGGCTATCTTGTCGCAATTAACCAAGAAAGCAGCTAAACTTGCTCGTTTCAACCAAATCAATACCAAATAAACTCAGTCAAACGAACTGTATCTTATCACAAAGGAGAAGAAATGGATCCGAAAAAAATAGCTCGTATCAATGAGCTTGCTAAAAAGAAAAAAACAGAAGGCCTAACTTCTGCTGAAAAAGTGGAACAAGCTAAACTTCGTGAGGAGTACATCGAAGGCTATCGTCGATCTGTTCGTCACCACATCGAGGGAATCAAAATTGTGGACGAGGAAGGCAATGACGTCACACCAGAAAAACTACGTCAGGTACAACGTGAAAAAGGTTTGCACGGCCGTAGTATAGATGATCCTAACTCATAAAATGAAAGGGGGTGTAGATGATTTACATTCCCCTTTTCTGTTGTAATAAAAAAGAAGGAGCCAAATGGCTCCTTTTGGTTTCTTAGTTGCTTGCGCCAGATGTAGCGTCAGCGTCACCACCGTGGCCTCCAGCATCACCTGAATCAGAAGCGCCGGAAGTAGCATCGGCGTCTCCATGACCTCCAGCAGCAGGAGCAAATGGTCCGCTACCACCTACCAAACGTTGACCAGTCTCTTTTAGGTACCAGTCAAGCCATGGTTGGAAGTTAAAGACGATTTCATTGATACCAGCGTATGATCCATCAGGATAGTACATTGCTTGGTAGTTGTGAGTGTTGATGACACCTGCAGGAGAACCTGGAACGATCGTACGGACGTATTCTTGGTTTCCGTTGCGAAGTGTTCCGATAACCCACTCTACGTTCTTCATACGTGCTGGTGGAAGAGAACCATGAACAGTCGACATACGGCTACCTGATTGAGGTGGTACACGTTTAGCAAACATGGTGTCTGGATCTTGGTGAGCGTTGTTGTAGTATAGGAATTGGTTGTTGTCGTCAGCGTATGTCAATTCAAATGGCATAGCTTTCAAGAACATATCAATTTGATTAACTGTCAAGATACCGTGGTCCAATTTGACATAGGTATCACCAGAAACAGCGCCAGTGATTGCTGCAACTTTTTCTACCCATTCTGGATCGTCAGGATCAACTTCTGTAATGGTTGTAGCAATTGGTTTTCCACAATCCAAGTCTTCTGGTTCGATTGGTTTTGGTTTTTTCAATTTCGAAACGACTCCTACGTATTTTACAAAGTTATCTAAGCAAGTTTCAAGGAATTTAACAGTTCCTTCGTTGGTTATATTTCCGTTGTTATCAAAAGCTTCCTTAGCTTTGCCAAGAAGAAATTCGTTACCTGGAAGCGTGTAGGCATTGACACCTGGAGCATCAAGGATTTTACGAAGGTGAACTTGGGCACGTGATGTTCCTTGGTCATAGTATGATGCACCCACAATCATAACAGGCTTGTTTTCAAATGGATGAACTTCGTATGAAAGCCATTCAAGTACAGATTTGAGAGAAGCTGAGATAGTGTGGTTGTGCTCAGGAGTGGCGATAATGACACCATCAGCACGTGTAATCTTGTTATACAAGAAACGCAATTGGAAACTTTCATCCCATTTTTCGTCTTGGTTAAACATTGGAACTTCGTCGATTTCAAGAACTTCTAATTCAAATTTGAATTTGAAATTGCGACGGATAAATTCCAAGAGTTTGCGGTTATATGATTGATCGTAGTTTGATCCAACAAGTCCAACAAATTTCATTCTTTCGGTCTCCTATCTTACAAATTTTCCCAGTCAAATTCTTCTGCATCTTTGCGAAGCAATTCTTGCGCATTGCGCAATTTTTCAGTAATCTTCACAAAGATACGGAAGTCATCAAAGATGGCATCCAATTTCTTGATGACATCAAGGTCAACCAAGTCACCACTTGGGTTAAATGCTTGAAGAGAGTGTGAGAGCAAGAATTCATCTGGAAGAACATTTGCCTTGATTTCAGGAGCATTCAAGATTTGACGAAGTTGCAATTGGGCACGAGATGAACCAAGTGTACCGTAAGAAGCACCAGTGATCATGATTGGTTTGTTCAAAAGTGGGTAGATACCGTAAGATAGCCAAGCAAGAGCGCTCATCAAAACTGCAGGGATAGAGTGGTCGTACTCAGGAGTACCGATAATCACACCATCAGCTTCTTCAATTTTAGCTGCAATCTCAAGAATTTCAGCTGGAAGTTGCTTATCTGCTGGTTTGTTGAAAACAGGGATATCCTTGATTTCAACGAGTTCAATTTCAGCTTTATCAGCAAAGTGTTTTTGCATGTATTGGAGCAATTGGCGGTTTGTAGAACGTTTAGAGTTCGTTCCAACAATGGCAATAAGTTTTAGCATGAGATTTCCTTTCTCTTTTTACATAATACAATTTTGAAGGCCTGAAGAACATGCAAGGCGTCCCTCTTTGTCGATGAGAATGGCTTCGATACCATCTATACTTTCGACTTGCCAGAGGATAGAAGCGCTTCGTTCTCCGAAAAGGCGCGTTGTCCATATCTCACCATCAACAGATTTATCAGAGACAATCGTTAGACTAGCGAGATCGGTTTCGACAGGGAATCCTGTCTCACTATCAAAGATATGGTGATAGTCTTTTCCATCTACTGTCAGGTGGCGTTCATAGATACCTGAAGTGACAACGGATTTGTTAGAAGCAGGGATAGTTAGGAGATGATTGCCACGAGGATTTCGCGGATCTTGAATCCCAATCTGCCAGGCTTTCCCTTCTTTGGCTTGGTTATTACCGATGGTGAGGATATTTCCTCCGAGATTGATCAAGGCAGAGGTGACACCGTGTTCTTTCAAATACTGGGCAACCTTATCTGCACTATAGCCCTTAGCTAAACAACCTAAATCAAGCTTCATTCCTTTCTTCTCTAAAAAGACAGTAGAGCTAGTCGGATCCAACTTGATAAAATGCGGGTCAACTAGAGGCAAGACAGCTTCGATTTCTTTAGAGTCTGGAAGCCGTGCATCTGCAAATCCGATTCGCCAGGTTTGAATCAAGGGACCAATACTGATATTGAGATGGCTAGATGGAGCTAGGCTATGCTCCAGTCCAAGAGCAATCAGTTCAAATAGGTCAGGATGAACCTTAACAGGTGCGATTCCAGCTTGGTAGTTGATTTCCATCAGTTCGGATTCTTGACTGTTGGCGTTGAAGCGATATTCGAGCTCCTTGAGCAAATCAAAGGCTCCTTGAAGTAGGCAATCAGCCTGTTCATCTACTAATGAAATCGTGATAGTTGTTCCCATTAGCCGTTCAGAACGTGAATGAAGAGGCAAGCTACCAGCTCCTTTCTCTTTATAGGAAATCATTCAATATAAGGTAGTTAAAGAAAAATTAAACCCCTTACATTTTCTTTCCATGTATCTAGCATATCATAAAGTCAGCGTTTTCACAAATGAATTTTGACAAAAAGTCAAGAAATATGCTCAAAATTAATATGAAAACGATAGAAAAATTAGATTTATCAATGTTAAGTGTATTTTTTTCTGAAAAAAAGA
This sequence comes from Streptococcus sp. VT 162, assembly GCA_000688775.2. Taxonomy (NCBI): domain Bacteria; kingdom Bacillati; phylum Bacillota; class Bacilli; order Lactobacillales; family Streptococcaceae; genus Streptococcus; species Streptococcus sp. VT 162. The sequence goes on along the minus strand of CP007628.2, from coordinate 1,277,246 downwards.
GAATTCTGAGCAAATGCCTTGTAAACGCTAACAGTAAATGATATACTAGAAAGGTAAATCAAAAATTAAAGGTAGGAATTTTTCTATGAGTAAAATCGTTGTAGTTGGTGCTAACCACGCTGGTACAGCTTGTATTAATACGATGTTGGACAACTTCGGACATGAGAACGAAATCGTAGTATTTGACCAAAACTCAAATATTTCATTCCTTGGTTGTGGAATGGCGCTTTGGATCGGGGAACAAATTGATGGCCCAGAAGGTCTCTTCTACTCTGATAAAGAAAAATTGGAAGCAAAAGGTGCTAAAGTTTACATGAACTCACCAGTTCTTTCAATTGACTACGATAACAAAGTTGTGACTGCAGAAGTTGAAGGTAAAGAACACAAAGAGTCTTATGATAAATTGATCTTTGCAACTGGTTCAACTCCAATCTTGCCTCCAATCGAAGGTGTTGAAATCGTTAAGGGTAACCGCGAATTCAAAGCGACTCTTGAAAATGTACAATTTGTTAAATTGTACCAAAACGCTGAAGAAGTTATTGAAAAACTTGAAGACAAGAGCAAACACCTTGAGCGCATTGCCGTTGTTGGTGGTGGTTACATCGGTGTTGAACTTGCAGAAGCCTTTGAGCGTCTTGGAAAAGAAGTGGTGCTTGTCGATATCGTAGACACAGTCTTGAACGGCTACTATGACAAAGACTTTACCCAAATGATGGCGAAGAACTTGGAAGACCACAACATCCGCTTGGCTCTTGGTCAAACAGTTAAAGCCATCCAAGGTGATGGAAAAGTTGAACGCTTGGTAACAGACAAAGAAACATTTGATGTAGATATGGTGGTTCTTGCTGTTGGCTTCCGTCCAAACACAGCTCTTGCTGATGGTAAGATTGAACTCTTCCGTAACGGTGCTTTTCTTGTAGATAAGAAACAAGAAACATCTATCCCAGGTGTATACGCTGTTGGTGACTGTGCAACTGTTTATGACAATGCTCGTAAAGACACTAGTTACATCGCTCTTGCTTCTAACGCTGTACGTACTGGTATCGTTGGTGCTTATAACGCTTGTGGTCATGAATTGGAAGGAATCGGAGTTCAAGGATCAAACGGTATCTCTATCTACGGTCTTCACATGGTTTCAACTGGTTTGACTCTTGAAAAAGCCAAAGCTGCAGGCTATAATGCAACTGAAACTGGCTTTAACGATCTTCAAAAACCAGAATTTATCAAACATGACAACCACGAAGTTGCCATCAAGATTGTCTTTGACAAAGACAGCCGCGAAATCCTTGGTGCACAAATGGTGTCACATGATGCTGCTATCAGTATGGGAATCCACATGTTCTCACTTGCTATCCAAGAGCATGTAACCATTGATAAATTGGCTTTGACAGACCTATTCTTCTTGCCACATTTCAACAAACCATACAATTACATCACAATGGCTGCACTTACAGCTGAAAAATAAAATTTGATGAACTATCTGGCCTTAAGTTAAGGTCAGATAGTTTTTTAGTTATACTCTTCGAAAATCTCTTCAAACCACGTCAGCTTCGCCTAGCTTCCTAGTTTGCTCTTTGATTTTCATTGAGTATCAATCTGTACCCATACAATTATCCTTTTTTTATCTTGTACTTCATTCTAATCTGGCTTAAAATGAAATGGTAGCTACCAATACAAATGATGAGGATTAAGAAATGACTGAAAATCGTTATGAACTAAATAAAAACTTGGCACAGATGCTCAAAGGTGGGGTTATCATGGACGTTCAGAACCCTGAACAGGCTCGTATCGCAGAGGCTGCTGGTGCGGCAGCTGTTATGGCGTTGGAGCGGATTCCAGCTGATATTCGTGCAGCTGGTGGAGTTTCCCGTATGAGTGATCCAAAGATGATTAAGGAAATCCAAGAAGCGGTCAGCATTCCAGTGATGGCCAAGGTCAGAATTGGGCATTTTGTTGAAGCTCAGATTTTAGAGGCTATTGAGATTGACTATATCGATGAGAGTGAAGTACTGTCTCCAGCAGACGATCGTTTCCATGTAGATAAGAAAGAATTTCAAGTTCCTTTTGTTTGTGGAGCTAAGGATTTGGGTGAAGCCTTGCGTCGTATCGCTGAAGGAGCTTCCATGATTCGGACAAAAGGAGAACCGGGTACAGGTGACATTGTTCAAGCCGTTCGCCATATGCGCATGATGAATCAAGAAATCCGTCGCATTCAAAATCTCCGTGAGGATGAACTTTATGTGGCTGCCAAGGACTTGCAAGTCCCTGTTGAATTGGTCCAATACGTCCATGAACATGGAAAATTACCAGTTGTTAACTTTGCAGCTGGAGGTGTGGCAACGCCAGCAGATGCTGCGCTGATGATGCAATTGGGGGCAGAGGGTGTCTTTGTCGGTTCAGGTATTTTCAAGTCAGGCGACCCTGTTAAACGAGCAAGTGCTATTGTCAAAGCCGTAACCAACTACCAAAATCCTCAAATTCTGGCTCAAATCTCTGAAGACCTAGGGGAAGCCATGGTTGGTATCAATGAGAGTGAAATTCAAATTCTCATGGCAGAGCGAGGAAAATAGATGAAAATTGGAATATTGGCCTTGCAGGGTGCCTTTGCAGAACATGAAAAAGTGCTAGATAAACTAGGAGTCGCTAGTGTCCAAATCAGAAATTTAGATGATTTTCAGAAACATCAGAGTGACTTGGCGGGTTTGATATTACCTGGTGGGGAGTCTACAACCATGGGCAAGCTCTTGCGTGACCAGCAGATGCTGCTTCCCATCCGAGAAGCTATTTTATCTGGACTCCCAGTCTTTGGAACCTGCGCCGGTTTGATTTTGCTGGCTAAGGAAATCACTTCTCAGGAAGAAAGTCATCTTGGAACCATGGATATAGTGGTTGAGCGCAATGCTTATGGGCGCCAACTAGGAAGCTTCTATACAGAGGCAGAATGTAAGGGAGTCGGTCAGATTCCCATGACTTTTATCCGTGGACCGATTATCAGCAGTGTTGGAGAGGGTGTAGAAATTCTAGCAACAGTTGATGATCAAATCGTTGCTGCGCAAGAAAAAAATATGCTGGTAACTTCTTTTCATCCAGAATTGACAGATGATGTTGGCTTGCACCAGTACTTTATCAATATGTGTAAAGAAAAAAGTTGAGAAAAGATTCTCAACTTTTTACATGTAATAAACAATGGCGATGTATTGGAGTGCAGATGCCGCTAAGATAAAGAGATGCCAGATCATGTGGAAATAAGGTTTTTTCTTAGCGTAAAATCCAGCTCCAACTGTATAACAGAGTCCACCAGTTACCATAAGACTCCAGAAAATTGGCGTTGTTTGACTGATAATGGCAGGAATGATAGCCAGAACCAACCAGCCCATGATCAGGTAAAGGGCAAGGCTGAATTTCTCATTGACCTTTTTAGCAAAGATTTTATAAAGGATGCCAAAGATGGTCGTTCCCCACTGAATGGCAATAATGAGATAGCCAAACCAGTTATTCATCAAAGTCAATACAACCGGCGTATAAGAGCCTGCGATAGCCACGTAAATCATAGAATGGTCGATGATTCGCAAGACGTATTTGTGGGTCGAACCGTAGGCCATAGAGTGGTAAATGGTTGATGAGAGGAACATGAGAAAGAGACTGATAACAAAGATAGAAACGCCAAAAGATGATAAAAATCCGTGTGCTTCATAACTATAGGTGGATGAAATGGGGAGTAGGATGAGCATGATAACCGCACCCACAGCATGGGTCACGCTATTGGCAATCTCCTCTCCAAAACTGAGTTTTTTACTGAGTTTTAAACTGGTATTCATTGGATTTCCTCCTCTTCTTTGATAAGGATTAAGTCTAGAGTTTGATGATAGAGTTTAACCGTTTGACAGCTAGTTTGGATGATAGGATTTTCTGGATCAATCCCATGGTTCATGTAGTCTACAAAAGCATCGTAGAGCTGGTCTGAGCTCGCTTGAGTTTGCAGAGTATTGAGGGTCTGAGCGATTTCTTGAATCGAAAAGACAGACTTTAGAGTGGTGATGGCAATCAAACGGGCAATCTGTTTGCGTTGGTATTTTTTCTTGTCAGGCTTTGTCAGGTAACCGTGTTTGACATAGTTATTGACCATGGATGCGGTCAGGCCCTTTTCTTTATCTGGAGAAATAGGGGCACAGACTTGATTGACATAAAGCAAAACCTGATCCAGATAGAGGTCAATATTTGGAATGTCTTCCCATTTTGGGTAGGAAAAGTCAGAATTCATTTCCAACTCCTTTTTATCTAGTTTTGATAACTAGATTATAAAATAATAAAAAACAAAAGTCAAGTTTCAACTGCTTGTAGAAAGCTTTAAATTATGCTATGATGAGAGAAAATAGTTAGAAATGAGGGGAAAAGATGGAGATTCGTTTAGCTTTTCCAAACGAAGTAGATGCGATTATGCAGGTGATGGAGGATGCCAAAAAGTGCTTAGCCAAGTCTGGTAGCGACCAGTGGCAAAATGGCTATCCAAATGCCGACATCATTATCGATGATATCATCTCAGGTCAAGCTTATGTGGCCTTGGAAGAAGGAGAACTGCTAGCCTATGCTGCTGTGACCAAGAGCCCAGAGGAAGCCTATGAAGCCATTTATGAAGGGAGTTGGCAGGGGGGAGAATCAGAATATCTGGTCTTTCACCGTATCGCTGTGGCAGCAGATGTCCAAGGACAAGGTGTTGCTCAGACTTTCCTAGAAGGCTTGATTGAAGGTTTTGATTATCTAGATTTTCGTTCAGATACGCATGCACAAAACAAGGCCATGCAGCATATCTTTGAAAAGCTAGGCTTCCAACAGGTTGGTAAGGTTCCAGTTGATGGGGAACGTTTGGCCTATCAGAAATTAAAAAAATGAAGCAAAATAAGTACGCAAAAATGCTCTACCCGTCGCCAATTGGGACCTTATCCTTAGTTGCTGACAAGCAATATCTGTATGGAATTTGGGTACAGGACCAAACTCATTTTGAGAGGGGAATCGCTGGAGATAGTATAGAAGTAGTTAAGAAACATCCTGTCCTAGACCAGGTTATTTCCTATTTAGATACTTACTTTGATGGATGTGCTCAAGATTTGTCTTCCTTACCTCTGGCTCCCATTGGAACGGATTTTGAAAAGCGAGTCTGGACTTACTTACAGGCCATTCCTTATGGTCAAACAGTAACTTACGGACAAATAGCTCAAGACTTGCAAGTAGCTTCTGCCCAAGCTATCGGCGGAGCAGTGGGGCGTAATCCTTGGTCCATCCTCGTACCCTGTCATCGTGTGCTGGGGTCAGGCAATCGCTTGACAGGCTATGCATCTGGAGTCGAAAAGAAAGCCTGGCTCTTGCAACATGAAGGTGCAGCATTTCAAGAAAATAAAAAATAGAAAGAAAAGAAGATGTTAGAATTTATCGAATACCCAAAATGTTCAACTTGTAAGAAAGCAAAAAATGAATTGGATCAACTTGGACTGGAATACCAAGCTGTCCACATCGTAGAAGAAACACCAAGTGAAGACGTGATTTTGAACTGGTTGGAAACTTCCGGTTTTGAAGTGAAACAATTTTTCAATACCAGCGGGATTAAATACCGTGAACTGGGCTTGAAAGATAAGGTGGGAAGTTTGTCAAAACAAGAAGCAGCCAAGCTTCTAGCGAGTGATGGCATGTTATTGAAACGTCCAATTTTGGTGGAGAATGGTGCTGTTAAACAAATTGGCTATAGAAAGACCTATGAGAACTTAGGTTTGAGATAGTTTTTATTTATCTCCTTGATAGGTAAAATATATAGCCTCCCTGTTTTAAAGTGTGATAAACTAGAAGATAGACAAAGTCTTAGTAGCCCGCCCGTAGCAAATAATTTGCTTGCGAGCAGAAGTATGATAGAATGAATCATTATCAGGAGAGGATGTTTTTATGACTGTTACAACATTTTTAGCATCAGATTGGTACCAAAGTTTGATGCAACTCATTCCGGATGGTAAGCTCTTTAGTTTGCGTTCGGTCTTTGATGGAATTCCAAGAATTGTCCAACAACTGCCTACAACCTTGATGTTGACTCTTGGAGGTGCACTCTTTGGTTTGCTACTTGCCTTGATTTTTGCCATTGTTAAGATCAATCGTGTTAAGATTTTATATCCTTTGCAGGCCTTTTTCGTCAGCTTCTTAAAAGGTACCCCAATCCTAGTCCAACTTATGTTGACCTACTACGGAATTCCTTTGGCACTGAAAGCTATCAACCAACAATGGGGAACTGGTCTCAATATCAATGCGATTCCAGCAGCGCTTTTTGCGATTGTGGCCTTTGCTTTTAATGAGGCGGCTTATGCAAGTGAAACGATTCGTGCGGCCATCCTTTCTGTTAATCCAGGTGAAATTGAGGCGGCACGCAGTTTGGGCATGACACGAGCACAAGTTTATCGTCGTGTGATTATTCCAAATGCAGCGGTGGTAGCGACACCGACTTTGATTAACTCCCTTATCGGTTTGACTAAGGGAACTTCTCTAGCCTTTAGTGCGGGGGTTGTGGAAGTCTTTGCTCAGGCTCAAATTTTGGGTGGAGCCGATTATCGCTATTTTGAACGTTTCATCTCCGTTGCCCTTGTTTATTGGGTAGTCAATATCGGAATTGAAAGCCTCGGCCGTTTCATCGAGAGAAAAATGGCTATTTCTGCACCTGATACAGTATCTACAGATGTGAAAGGGGACCTTCGTTAATGATTAAGATTTCGAATTTAAGCAAATCCTTTTCAGGACAGACTGTCTTGGATCATCTGGACCTGGATATTCAAAAGGGAGAAGTAGTGGCTTTGATTGGTTCATCTGGAGCTGGGAAATCAACCTTTCTTCGTAGTTTGAACTACCTTGAAACTCCAGATAGTGGAACGATTCAGATTGACAATTTTAAAGTTGATTTTTCTAAGATTAGCCAAGAAGAGATTCTAACCCTTCGTCGCAAGTTGTCTATGGTTTTCCAACAGTTTAATTTGTTTGAACGCCGAACAGCTCTTGACAATGTCAAGGAAGGTTTGGTTGTCGTTAAGAAATTATCGAACGATGAAGCAACAAAAATCGCTAAGGAAGAGTTGGCCAAGGTTGGTCTTTCTGACCGTGAAAACCATTATCCTCGCCACTTATCAGGTGGACAAAAGCAACGGGTTGCCCTTGCGCGTGCGCTTGCTATGAAACCAGATGTCTTGCTCTTGGACGAACCAACATCAGCTCTTGATCCAGAATTGGTCGGAGAAGTGGAAAAGTCTATTGCAGATGCTGCCAAGTCAGGTCAGACCATGATTTTGGTCAGTCACGATATGTCTTTTGTAGCCCAAGTGGCAGACAAGGTTTTATTCCTAGATAAAGGGAAAATTATCGAGTCTGGCACACCGGATGAAATCATCAATCATCCGAAAGAAGAACGAACAAAAGAATTCTTTGCTAGTTACAAACGGACTTATATTTGATATAATAGAAAAAGGAAAACTCAGTTAGTTGGACTAGCTGAGTTTACTCTTTAAAAAAGATAGAAACGAGAGAGATCATGCTACTGCATTTATTTTCTTTATATTTCGAGAGTTTGATCTTAACGACCATCCTTGTCGTGATTTTTCTGGGGATTTGGATCGGATTGAGAGCCATGTCTGGTGTGGACAAGACAGCCAAAGCTCGCCAAGCTCATCTCTATGATATGATTATGATTGGAGTTTTGGTCGTTCCGGTGTTATCCTTTGCCGTCATGAGTTTGCTCTTGGTTTTCAAGGCATAATCCTTGCGTGGCTAGCAAGAATGAGTTAGAATAAAGATAGTTACAACAAGAAAGAAGGAATCGAAATGTACGATACGATTATTGTCGGTGCTGGACCTGCGGGAATGACCGCTGCCTTATATGCCGCTCGCAGCAATCTGAAAGTGGCTTTGATTGAAGGTGGTCTGCCAGGCGGGCAAATGAACAACACATCTGATATTGAAAACTATCCAGGTTATGCCAACATCAGTGGACCTGAATTGGCTGAAAAGATGTTTGAACCACTTGAAAACCTTGGAGTGGAGCATCTTTATGGCTATGTTGAAAATATTGAAGACAAGGGTGACTATAAGAAGGTAATCACTGATGATCAAGTTTACGAAACCCGTACTGTCATCGTGGCAACTGGGTCAAAACACCGTCTCTTAGGGGTTCCCGGAGAAGAAGAACTGAACAGTCGCGGTGTTTCTTATTGTGCAGTCTGTGATGGAGCTTTCTTCCGTGACCAAGACTTGCTCGTAGTCGGTGGTGGAGATTCAGCGGTAGAAGAAGCCCTCTTCTTGACACGCTTTGCCAAGACTGTCACTATTGTTCACCGTCGCGATGAACTTCGTGCCCAAAAGGTTTTGCAAGACCGTGCCTTTGCAAATGAAAAAGTCAACTTTATCTGGGACTCTGTAGTTAAGGAAATTAAAGGTGAAAATCGAGTAGAATCTGTCGTATTTGAAAATGTGAAAACAGGTCAAGTAACAGAGCAAGCCTTCGGAGGTGTCTTTATTTATGTCGGTTTGGACCCTGTTAGTGATTTTGCTAAAGATTTGAATATTCAAGATCAGGCAGGCTGGATTGTGACAGATAATCACATGAAGACGGCTGTTGACGGTATCTTTGCGGTTGGGGATGTTCGCCATAAAGACCTTCGCCAAGTGACAACAGCAGTTGGAGATGGTGCTATCGCTGGTCAAGAAGCATACAAATTTATTACAGAACATAGTTAATACACTTCGAAAATCTCTTCAAACCACGTCAGCTTCACCTTGCCCTCTTCAAACCACGTCAGCTTCACCTTGCCGTAGGTATGGGTACTGACTTCGTCAGTTCTATCCACAACCTCAAAGCAGTGCTTTGAGCTGTCTACAGCTATCTTCCTAGTTTGCTCTTTGATTTTCATTGAGTATAATCATAAAAAAGTTTCCAATCAGATGACTGGAAACTTTTTTATAGTCTGTTTCGGAAAACTTCGTACATGAGAATGGCTGCAGCGACACTGGCATTAAGGCTTTGAACATGCCCATTCATCGGAATGGTAATCATTTCATCAACCTGTTTTTTGATGTTGCTGGAGATGCCTTTTCCTTCATTTCCGATGATGAGGGCAATTTTCCCTTTTGTATTCCACTTGTGGCAAGGAGTACCGTTCATATCCGTTCCAAAGGTCCAGAATCCCTCATCCTTGAGTTTGTCTAGGGTTTGACTGAGGTTGGTCACTCGCGCAATCGGTACGTGTTCAATAGCACCTGTGGCTGTTTTGGCAACGACAGGAGTTACACCGACAGCACGGTGCTTGGGAATGATGACGCCTGAAACATTGGTCGCATCAGCAGTCCTTAAGATAGAACCTAGATTATGGGGGTCAGTTAGACCATCCAGAATCAACAGAAGTGGATTTTCCTCTTGACGTGTTTTTGCAAGGATGTGTTCCAACTCGCTATAGGCAAATTCGGACACTCGTAGAACAAAACCTTGGTGAACAGCGCCTTCGGTCATTTCAGAGAGGGATTTTTTTGAAGTCCAAGAAATGGAGACCTTCTTTTCTGTAGCCAGTTCCTTGACTTTCTCAACATTCTTACCTCGAAGATCTTCTTGGAGGTAGAGTTTGTTTCCAGTATTTGCCAGGAGGGCTTCGGTAACGGCGTGGACGCCATAGACAATATCATTTGTTTTCATGCCTCTATTATAACACAAAACCCCGTCTTGCAACGGGATTTTCTTTATTCGAGGATGAGGAGTCCATCTTTGACAGCAAATGGGTCTTTTTCATTGATACGATCGTAAAACATGATTCCGTTTAGATGATCAATTTCGTGTTGGACAACGATAGAGTTGTAGCCTTTGAGCTTGATACGGTGTTTTTCGCCGTCCTTGTCAAAATAATCAACAGTGACACGAGCATGACGAACAACATAGCCTGGCACGTTACGGTCAACAGATAGGCAACCTTCTCCTTCGCCAAGAGCAGCATCTTGAACAGAGTGAGAGACGATTTTTGGATTGTACATAACAGCTTGCAGGTCGTAGGCTTCCTGTGGAGTTTCACCTTCTTCCACAATATTGGGCACTAAAACAGCAATAACGCGTTTTGAGATATCGAGTTGGGGAGCAGCAAGTCCAACACCACCGCGGAGCCCCATCTTTTCAGCCATAACAGGATCTTGGGAATGTTTGAGGAATTGCATCATCTTTTCACCAAGGATGATTTCCTGGTCAGACAGTGGAAAAGTAACCTCCTCAGCAACTGCGCGAAGAGTAGGATTCCCCTCGCGGATAATATCGTTCATATCAATTAAGTGAGCAGCTTTTGTAATACGTTCTATTGCAGACATTTTCTCTCCTTTCATTACCTCTACATGATAACACAAAATAGGCGAGAAAGAAAGTCGCAGAAGTTCCTAAAAAATAATATAATAAACGGTATTCCTCTTTTGTCTGTGGTATAATAAAAGAAAAAACTTGCAGTAAAAGCAAGGGGGGAATAAAGATGGAAAAGCGACAAGATAGACGGTCTCATGACTCTCTTTATGGGGTGTGGAGAACTAGTGTTGATTTCTTTCGGAATTATAAATCCTGGACCAATGCCCAGTTTATTATTGTGTTATTGCTTGCAGTTGCCTTATCCATGGGGGGAAACTTATTAGTTCGAGCAGTACAAGGTAGTAAGGGAACGAGTCCTAGTAGTCAAACTCTTGATTCTGCTAGTACATCTGGTCAATCCAAGGAAAATCAGTCTGGCGAAACGACGGCGCGTATCATGGCAAATGGCGACCTTCTCTACCATATCCCTATCTACCGAACAGCTCTTAAAGAAGATGGAACCTATGATTTCCATGAAAATTTTGAGTATGTAAAACCCTGGCTCAAGCAAGCGGATTTGGTAATTGGTGACTTTGAAGGAACAGTGAACAAGGACCACTATTTGGCAGGTTATCCTCTCTTTAATGCACCAGGAGAAGTCATGGATGCGATCAAGGATGCAGGTTACCAAGTTCTAGATTTGGCTCATAATCATATTTTGGATTCTCAAATTGAGGGAGTGGTTTCAACGGCTCAAGCTATTGAAAAGGCTGGAATGACACCCATCGGTGTCTACACACATGAATCCCGTGACCAAGCCCCTATAGTCATCAAGGAAGTCAATGGTATCAAGGTAGCTCTCCTGGCCTATTCCTACGGTTTTAATGGCATTGAGCAGTATATCTCTCAAGAGGACTATAATCGCTATCTTTCTGATTTGAATGAAGATAAGATGAAGGCAGAAATCGAGCGTGCTGAGAAGGAGGCGGATATTACTGTCATCATGCCTCAGATGGGAATTGAGTACCAGCTAGAACCAACGGAAGAACAGAAAACACTGTACCATAAGATGATTGACTGGGGAGCTGATATTATCTTTGGAGGGCATCCTCACGTCGTTGAACCCGCTGAAACAGTTGAAAAAGATGGTGACAAAAAACTGATTATCTATTCCATGGGAAATTTCCTCTCAAACCAGCGCATTGAAACCATGCAAGATGAGGAAAATGCCAAGTGGACGGAGCGCGGTGTTCTCATGGATGTGACCATTAAGAAAAAAGATGGCAAGACTAGGATTGAAACTGCCAAAGCGCATCCTACTTGGGTCAATCGAACACCCAAAGGAACTTACTCTCCAGAAGGCTATCCGCTCTTCCTCTATCAGACCTATATCCTAGAGGACTTCATTGAGGGAGGCAGTCACCGTGACAAGTTGGACGAGGCGACCAAAGAACGAATTGACACGGCCTATAAAGAAATGAATGAACATGTAGGGTTGAAGTGGTAGGTGCTCACCCTAAAGGAGATATGATGACGATTAAATTAATTGCAACAGACATGGATGGAACCTTGTTAGACCAGAGGGGGCAGCTAGATTTGCCCCGCTTGGAAAAGATTTTAGATCAGCTGGATCAAAGGGATATCCGTTTTGTCATTGCAACGGGGAATGAAGTTCACCGTATGAGGCAATTACTGGAGCACTTGGCGAGTAGAGTAGTTCTAGTCGTTGCCAATGGGGCGCGTATTTTTGAAAACAATAGACTGATTCAAGCGCAGACCTGGGATGATGCTATGGTTGACAAGGCTTTATTTCATTTTAAAGGGAGAGAGTGCCGAGATCAGTTTGTCGTAACAGGTATGAAGGGTGGTTTTGTCAAGAAAGGGACTGTTTTTACAGACCTAGAAAAATTTATGACACCAGAGATGATCGAAAAATTCTATCAACGAATGAATTTTGTGGAAGACTTGCAAGCTGCCCTCTTCGGTGGAGTGTTAAAGATGAGCATGGTTGTTGGTAAAGAACGCTCTAGTTCTGTTTTGCAGGAAATTAATGACCTATTTAATGGACGCGTAAGAGCTGTTTCCAGCGGTTATGGTTGTATTGATATCCTACAGGCTGGTGTTCACAAGGCCTGGGGATTAGAAGAATTACTCAAGCGCTGGAATTTGAAATCGGAACAAATCATGGCCTTTGGTGATAGTGAAAACGATGTCGAAATGTTAGAGCTGGCTGGAATTGCCTATGCGATGGAAAATGCAGATGATAATGTCAAGGCAGTTGCGACTGCCCTAGCACCAGCCAACAGCAAGGCGGGTGTGTATCAAGTTCTAGAGAATTGGTTAGAGAAAGAGGGATAGGGTGGCAGTACAGTTATTAGAGAATTGGCTCTTAAAGGAGCAGGCAAAGATTCAAACCAAGTATCGTGAATTGAATCAAGTATCTGTTCTAGAGCCAGATATCATCTTTATTGGTGATTCGATAGTGGAATATTACCCTCTTCAAGAGTTGTTTGGGACTGCCAAGACGATTGTTAATCGAGGCATCCGAGGTTACCAGACGGGGTTTCTACTAGACAATCTTGATTCCCATCTGTATGGTGATGCTGTGGATCAAATTGTTCTCCTAATAGGGACAAATGATATTGGAAAAGATATTCCCATGAATGATGCTTTGGATAATCTTGAGCGTGTAATCCAATCGATTGCCCGAGATTATCCGCTGTCACAAATAAAGCTCCTTTCCATTTTGCCAGTCAATGAGGGAGAGAAATACAAGCAGACTGTTTATATCCGAACCAATGAAAAGATTAGAGAATGGAATCAAGCCTATGAGGCTCTAGCATCCGCCTATATGCAGGTAGATTTTGTGCCGATTTATGATAGTTTGACAGATTCAGAAGGGCAACTTCAATCAGCCTATACAACGGATGGCCTCCATCTAAGTGTAGCCGGTTATCAAGCCTTATCAGAAGCCTTAAAAGGGGTTCTTTTCTAAAGAAACGGCTTGATTTTGCATTTTTTTTGAAGATAGGTTATAATAGTTCTAACATCCTGGGGTCGTTACGGATTCGACAGGCATTATGAGGCATATTTTGCAACCCGTGTAGCGACGTAAACGCTCAGTTAAATATAACTGCAAAAAATAACACTTCTTACGCTCTAGCTGCCTAAAAACCAGCAGGCGTGACCTGATTTGGATTGCTCGTGTTCAATAACAGGTCTTATGATTAGCGAGATACGATCAAGCCTTGTCTAGTGGTTTGATAAGAGATTAATAGACTCGCAGTTCCTAGGCTTGAGTTATGTGTCGAGGGACTGTTAAAACAATACATAACCTATGGTTGTAGACAAATATGTTAGCAGGTGTTTGGACGTGGGTTCGACTCCCACCGGCTCCATTATGAACAGGTATACAGTAGATTTTTTCCAAATTGTATCCTTTGTAGTATCCTATTTATTCTAGTGTGTTAGTGGAGAATTACTCAAGAGGCTGAAGAGGACGGTTTGCTAAAGCTGAAGAGGACGGTTTGCTAAATCGTTAGGTCGGGTAACTGGCGCGGGGGTTCGAATCCCCCATTCTCCGTTAGATAAACCCAGTGTTTTTCTAAGCAACTATCCTTGGAGGTGGTCTCCAAGAGTAAATTTTCATAATGAGGTGAAACATGAAAAAGATCAAGTTACTAAGTATCTTAGCACTTTCAACAGTTGTCTTGGGTGCATGTTCTGTATTTTCTAATCAGTCATCTGAAGCATCTTCTGATAACAAGGAGAATACGGAACAAGTTGAGAAGAAAGATGAAGCAGAAGAAGTTAAGGAAAAAGTTACAAAAGATGCTGAAATTCTCTTAGACTCAGTTCTCACTAGCGACTCTAGTCGATTTAAGAAGATTTATGGCGAAACCTATGAAAAATGGACTGAGGCCATTTTTGCAGTGCAAACAAGTGAAAAAATCAAAGAAGAAGGTCTTTCACCTGCATCTACCTACTCAGTACAATGGCACAAAGATTTCCCTGTAGAAACTCCAGAAGAAACCATTTCAGGTTTCTTGAAGATGAAACGCAAGTTATTCCAAGATATCGGTTCTTACACTGTTAAAGATGTGAAGGTTGATGAATCAGGCAATACTGCGACTGTTACTTTTAACTCTAAGAAGTTGCATTCTAAAGGGTTGACTTCATCAATTCGAGAAGTTCTAACAATTCTTATTGGTGGTATCGATAACTTAGGTAAGTACAACCAAGCTGGTTCAAACGTCGACATCAAGCGTTACCAAACATTGGTGACATATTGGATTTACGAACACCTCTTCAGAAAAGATTTTGCTACCTACAGTGATGTAGATGCTGAAGCTGCTCTTACACCTCTTACTACTGGAGATTTTGATACAGAAATCAAACTAACCAAGGATAAGGATGGAAACTGGCTGATTTCTCAAGAAGATTATCGTACTTTATCAACTGAGTTAATGGATACTACTGAGGGATATGATAAGGTTGATCGTAAGAACTCTACAAAATCTAAGAGCAAATCAACAGACAAATCTACTGATAAATCAACAGACAAATCTTCAGATAAAAAAGATAAAAGCAATATCTAATCCTAATTCATAAAAAAACAAGTAGTCTATTAAGACTACTTGTTTTTTTATGAATTAGGATAGGGAAGGATACAGAAAAATGTGATGTGATAGTTAGAGTAACTCAGCCTTTCATTTCTAGATATTGTTCTTAGAACGATAAAAAAACTGCATTGAGGTGCAGTTTTTCTTTTTTCTACGGAAGACATGGGATTCGAACCCACGCACGCTGTTACACGCCTACCGCGTTTCCAACACGGCCTCTTAAGCCTCTTGAGTAATCTTCCAATACTTACTCAAATAGTCTACCATAAAGCCACTTATCTTGCAATAAAAATTTTGGAAATAAGAAAAATGATAGAATTTGAAAGAAAATGATAAAAATTGCTTGACTTTGCCAGAAATTGTGCTAGAATGAATAGTGTAAACGATAACAGGAGGTGATTTGGTGTTAAAAACTGAGCGGAAGCAACTGATTTTAGAGGAGTTAAATCAACATCATGTAGTTTCCTTAGAAAAATTGGTTAGTCTATTAGAAACATCAGAATCAACGGTTCGAAGGGATTTGGATGAGTTGGAAGCAGAAAATAAGCTTCGCCGGGTGCATGGTGGAGCAGAATTGCCCCACTCCTTGCAGGAAGAAGAAACCATTCAAGAAAAATCTGTCAAAAACCTTCAAGAGAAGAAGCTACTGGCTCAGAAAGCAGCCTCTCTTATTAAGGAAAAAGATGTTATTTTTATCGATGCTGGAACGACAACTGCTTTTTTAATCAAGGAATTGGTTAATAAGAATATCACAGTTGTGACCAACTCCATTCACCATGCGGTTCAGTTGGTTGAAAAACAGATTCCAACTGTCATGGTTGGAGGAAGTGTCAAAATGGCAACAGATGCATGTATCGGTGGTGTTGCTCTTAACCAAATCAATCAATTGCACTTTGACCGTGCCTTTATTGGGATGAATGGTGTAGACGATGGTTATTATACGACTCCTGATATGGAGGAGGGAGCCGTTAAGCGTGCTATTTTAGAGAATGCCAAACAAACCTATGTCTTAGTCGATTCGTCTAAGATTGGACAAACTTGCTTTGCCAAGGTAGCACCTCTCAAACGCGCTATTGTCGTCACAAGTCAAGGGCATGAGCTCTTGCAGGCTATTAAGAAGAAAACGGAGGTAATAGAAGTATGATTTATACAGTCACACTCAATCCATCCATTGACTATATCGTGCGCTTGGATAAAGTAAAAGTTGGTAGTGTCAATCGTATGGATAGTGATGATAAGTTTGCTGGTGGGAAAGGAATCAATGTCAGTCGTGTCTTGAAACGCTTGGGTATTCCCAATACAGCGACTGGATTTATCGGAGGATTTACTGGTAAATTTATCACAGATACCCTTTCAGAGGAAGAAATCGAAACTCGTTTTGTCCAAGTAGCAGAAGATACTCGCATCAATGTCAAGATTAAAGCAGACCAAGAAACAGAAATCAACGGGACTGGTCCAAATGTGGAACCGGCTCAGCTAGAAGAGTTGAAAGCTATTTTGTCTAGTTTGACTGCAGAAGATACGGTGGTGTTTGCAGGTTCAAGTGCTAAGAATCTAGGTAATGTTATCTACAAAGATTTGATTGCCTTGACACGCCAGACTGGTGCGCAAGTGGTTTGTGACTTTGAAGGACAGACCTTGATTGATAGTTTGGACTACCAGCCACTTTTGGTTAAACCAAATAATCACGAACTTGGAGCTATCTTTGGAGTGAAACTCGAAAGTTTAGATGAAATCGAGAACTACGCGCGAGAGTTACTGGCTAAAGGTGCTCAAAACGTCATTATCTCTATGGCTGGGGACGGGGCCCTTCTTGTCACATCTGAGGGAGCTTACTTCGCTAAACCCATCAAGGGAACAGTGAAAAACTCTGTCGGAGCTGGCGACTCAATGGTTGCTGGGTTTACAGGTGAATTTGTCAAATCAAAAGACGCAGTAGAAGCCTTCAAATGGGGAGTAGCTTGTGGAACAGCAACGACCTTCTCGGATGACTTGGCAACAGTGGAATTTATTAAAGAAACATATGAAAAAGTTGAGGTAGAAAAACGATGAAAATTCAAGACTTATTGAGAAAAGATGTTATGTTGCTGGATTTGCAGGCAACTGAAAAAAATGCTGTCATTGAAGAGATGATTAAAAGCTTGGTAGATCACGGTTATGTGACAGATTTTGAAACCTTTAAAGAAGGAATTATGGCGCGTGAAGCTCTCACTTCCACTGGTTTGGGTGACGGAATTGCTATGCCACACAGCAAGAACTCTGCTGTAAAAGAAGCGACAGTTCTTTTTGCTAAGTCAAACAAGGGTGTTGACTATGAGAGTTTGGATGGGCAACCAACTGATCTCTTCTTCATGATTGCGGCTCCAGAAGGTGCCAATGATACTCACTTAGCAGCCTTGGCAGAATTGTCTCAATACTTGATGAAAGACGGTTTCGCTGACAAACTTCGTCAAGTAACATCTGCTGACCAAGTCATTGAACTCTTTGACCAAGCTTCAGAAAAAGCTGAGGAACCTGTTCAAGCACCTGTAAATGAATCTGCTGACTTTATCGTTGCTGTTACGGCTTGTACAACAGGTATTGCCCATACTTACATGGCCCAAGAAGCCCTTCAAAAAGTGGCTGCTGAAATGGGTGTTGGCATCAAGGTTGAAACCAACGGTGCTAGCGGTGTTGGCAACAAATTGACAGCAGAAGATATCCGCAAGGCTAAAGCCGTGATTATCGCAGCAGACAAGGCAGTTGAGATGAATCGTTTTGACGGCAAACCGTTAATTAAACGACCCGTTGCAGATGGTATTCGTAAGACGGAAGAACTTATCAATCTGGCTCTTTCAGGGAATGCTGAAGTTTACAAGGCCGCTAATGGTGGAGCAGTAGAAGAAAACAATGAGAAGCTAAGCCTTGGTGCTGCTTTCTATAAACACCTAATGAGTGGTGTTTCTCAAATGTTGCCATTCGTTATTGGTGGCGGGATTATGATTGCCATCTCATTCTTGCTCGACCAAGGAGTTCCTAAAGACCAATTGAGTCACTTGGGGAGTTATAATGGTTTGTCCGCTCTATTCAATCAGATTGGCGGAGCAGCCTTCGGTTTCATGGTTCCTGTATTAGCCGCTTATATTGCTTACTCTATTGCTGAAAAACCAGGATTGGTGGCTGGTTTTGTGGCAGGTGCAATTGCTAAAGCAGGTATTGCATATGGAAATATCCCTATATATAAAGATCTTGCGGATAAAACTCCAAAAGAAGTTCAAGAAATCTTGCAATCTCTGGCTAACTCTCAAGTATCATCTGGATTCCTCGGAGCTCTAGTAGGTGGTTTCTTAGCTGGTGGTATCGTGCTCTTGCTAAAAAAATATATTAAGGTTCCTCGTTCACTTGAAGGAGTGAAGTCAATCCTTCTTCTTCCTTTGCTAGGTGTTGCTCTTACAGGATTTGCTATGTTGGCGGTTAATATTCCAATGTCAGCTATTAATACATCTCTTAATAACTTCCTTACGAGCTTGGAAGGCACCTCAGCAGTCTTTCTCGGTCTCTTGGTTGGAGGTATGATGGCTGTTGATATGGGCGGACCAGTCAATAAAGCCGCCTATACTGTAGGTACGCTTTCTTTAGCTGATTCATTGACAAGTGGTGGTTCAACTGTTATGGCAGCGGTTATGGCTGCTGGTATGGTTCCTCCTTTAGCAGTATTTGTAGCAACTATTCTTTACAAGAACAAATTTACGCAAGAAGAGCGTGACTCTGGAATTACAAACATTGTCATGGGGCTTTCCTTCATCACAGAAGGAGCGATTCCATTTGGTGCTGCTGATCCAGCTCGCGCTATCCCAAGCTTTATCGTAGGTTCTGCACTAACAGGTGCACTTGTAGGTTTATCTGGTCTTAAACTCATGGCTCCTCACGGAGGAATCTTCGTTATCGCTTTGACAAACAATCCAATTCTTTACTTGGTATATGTATTGATTGGAGCGGTAGTCAGTGGAATCCTCTTTGGTTACCTTCGCAAGCCACAAGCATAAAATGGATTAGAGTAGAAAGATTGTTACCATTTAGTACAATCTTTTTCTCTATTCGAAATGGCTGTGAAATATGGTATAATAGAAGAATGGCAAATAAGAATACTAGTAAAACAAGACGGAGACCGTCTAAAGCAGAACTCGAAAGAAAACAAGCTATTCAGAGGATGTTGATTTCCTTAGGGATTGCCTTATTGTTGATTATTGCAGCCCTCAAGCTCGGTGCGGCGGGTATCACCCTTTATAATCTCATTCGACTGTTGGTTGGAAGTTTGGCCTATGTGGCCATAGGTGGCCTCCTCATCTATCTTTTTCTTTTTAAATGGATCCGCAAGCAGGAGGGACTTCTGTCAGGCTTTCTCTGTATCTTCGCTGGCTTACTCTTAATTTTTGAGGCTTACCTTGTCTGGAAATTTGGCTTGGAGCAGGCAGTTCTAAAAGGGACCTTGTCTCAAGTTATGACGGACCTGACTGGTATGCGGGTGACTAGCTTCGCTGGTGGAGGCCTGCTTGGTGTCGGACTTTATATCCCCATAGCCTTTCTTTTCTCCAATATCGGGTCGTACTTTATTGGAGTTCTTTTGATTCTAGTTGGGGCACTCTTAGTTAGTCCTTGGTCTATTTACGATGTTGCAGCCTTTATTGGCGCTCAGTTCAGATCCTTCATGGCAAAACAGGAACAGAGAAAACAGGAACGCTTCATCAAGAGAGAAGAAGAGAAGACTCGTCAAGAAGCTGAAGAAGCAGCAAGAATTCAGAGAGAACTAGAAGAGCAGGATGCGCTGCCGCTTCCTCCTGTAGATCCTGAAACGGGAGAAATCTTATCAGAGGTACCAGACTACGATTTCCACCCAATTCCTGAGGAAGAATGGATTGAACCAGAGATTATCCTTCCTCAAGCTGACCTTGAAGTTCCAGATGTGGAAGAAGACTTTGAGGATGAAGAGGTGCAGGTTGATTTTTCTGCCAAAGAAGCCCTTGAATACAAACTGCCAAGCTTGCAACTCTTTGCGCCAGATAAACCCAAAGATCAGTCCAAGGAAAAGAAGATTGTTCGAGAAAATATCAAAATCCTAGAAGAAACCTTTGCCAGCTTTGGTATCAAGGTGACGGTGGAACGGGCTGAAATTGGGCCATCAGTTACCAAGTATGAAGTCAAGCCAGCAGTTGGTGTACGGGTTAACCGTATTTCCAATCTGGCAGACGACTTAGCGCTAGCTCTAGCAGCTAAGGATGTTCGGATAGAGGCTCCAATCCCTGGTAAATCCTTAGTCGGAATTGAGGTTCCTAACTCTGAGATTGCGACTGTTTCCTTCCGTGAACTCTGGGAACAGTCTCAGACTAAACCAGAAAATCTCCTCGAAATTCCTCTAGGGAAGGCGGTCAATGGAACGGCTCGCACCTTTGACCTTTCCAAGATGCCCCACCTACTGGTTGCAGGTTCGACGGGATCAGGGAAGTCAGTCGCAGTTAACGGTATTATCGCGAGCATTCTGATGAAAGCAAGACCCGACCAGGTCAAGTTTATGATGGTGGATCCAAAGATGGTTGAGTTATCTGTTTACAATGACATTCCTCACCTCTTGATTCCAGTTGTGACCAATCCACGCAAGGCCAGCAAGGCTCTGCAAAAGGTTGTGGATGAGATGGAAAACCGTTACGAACTCTTCGCTAAGGTTGGTGTGCGAAATATCGCTGGCTACAATGCCAAGGTCGAGGAATTTAATAGCCAATCTGAGTACAAACAAGTACCGCTTCCTTTGATTGTTGTCATTGTGGATGAGTTGGCAGACCTCATGATGGTGGCTAGCAAGGAAGTAGAAGATGCCATCATTCGTCTCGGACAGAAGGCGCGTGCTGCAGGGATTCACATGATTCTCGCAACACAGCGCCCATCGGTTGATGTCATCTCTGGTCTCATTAAAGCCAATGTCCCATCTCGTGTGGCTTTTGCAGTTTCATCAGGTACAGATTCACGAACCATCTTGGATGAGAATGGAGCAGAAAAACTGCTTGGTCGAGGAGATATGCTCTTTAAACCAATTGATGAAAATCATCCAGTCCGTCTGCAAGGCTCCTTTATCTCGGATGATGATGTTGAACGTATCGTAAACTTCATCAAGGCTCAGGCAGATGCGGACTACGATGAAAGCTTTGACCCAGGAGATGTTCCTGAAAATGAAGGAGATTTTTCTGATGGTGAAGCTGGTGGCGATCCGCTTTTTGAAGAAGCCAAGGCTTTGGTTATCGAAACCCAGAAAGCTAGTGCTTCGATGATTCAGCGTCGTTTGTCAGTTGGATTTAATCGTGCGACCCGCCTGATGGAAGAACTCGAAATGGCAGGTGTTATCGGTCCAGCTGAAGGAACCAAACCACGAAAAGTATTGCAACAATAAAAAAATAGCTTCTTTCCAAGTTTGGAAAGAAGCTATTTTTTTGATTACTGATTCGTTTTAGTTTCAGAACTCGTCGTATTTGACTGTGTTCCATTATCGCTTGTTTCTTTATTTGTAGCTGGTGTAGAAGAGTCCTGAGTTGTTGTTTTCTGATCTTCTTTTTTCTCCTCTTTTTTATTGGATTGAGAAGTTTCTTCTTGCGTGGTATTTTCTTTAGTAGAAGTGTTGTCCCTGTTAGGTGTAGTATTTTCCTGAGGGGATTCCTTTTGAATTTCTTTGACAACAGTTGTTTGGGTTGTCGTCGGTTCTTTTTTGTTGTTTTTGTTATTATCCATGGCGTTCATGATGGTGATAGTAGCGGTGATGAGACCAAGGATACTACCGATGGTAGCAATCGTTTTTTGAAAGACAGTAAATCCCTTTTTGATGTGTTCTGTTTTTGGTTTTGAAGTTCTACGATAGTTAGACATGATACTCTCCTTTAATTATGATTTATTATACCTCATTTCTTTAAAAAAATCTTAAAAAAAGAGAAACCTCCCTTTCTTGTCGCAGGTCTCTTTTCGTGATACAATAGAAGGAGTGATTTTAGAAAGCGTGAGAAAACATGATCTACTTTGATAATTCGGCGACAACCAAGCCTTATCCTGAAGCACTTGAAACCTACATGCAGGTCGCTTCAAAAATTGTAGGAAATCCATCTAGTCTCCATCGTTTGGGAGATCAGGCAACACGAATTTTAGATGCTTCCCGGCAGCAAATTGCAGATTTGATTGGCAAGAAAAGTGATGAAATCTTCTTTACCTCAGGTGGTACAGAAGGAGATAACTGGGTCATCAAGGGTGTGGCCTTTGAAAAAGCCCAGTTTGGCAAGCACATTATTGTGTCAGCTATTGAACATCCAGCAGTCAAGGAATCAGCCCTTTGGCTTAAAAGTCAAGGTTTTGAGGTGGATATTGCCCCAGTTGATAGCAGAGGATTTGTGGATGTTGAGGCTCTAGCGAATTTGATACGACCTGATACGATCCTCGTTTCCATCATGGCAGTTAACAATGAAATCGGCTCTATCCAGCCTATTGAGGCTATTTCGAAACTGTTAGCAGATAAGCCGACCATTTCTTTCCACGTTGATGCAGTTCAGGCACTTGCTAAGATTCCGACTGAAAACTATCTGACGGATCGAGTGGATTTTGCGACCTTTTCGAGCCATAAGTTTCATGGTGTCAGAGGTGTTGGCTTTGTCTACATCAAGTCTGGTAAGAGGATCATGCCTCTTTTAACAGGTGGTGGTCAAGAGGGAGACTATCGTTCGACAACTGAGAATGTAGCAGGGATTGCAGCAACAGCCAAGGCCCTCCGTTTGTCTATGGAAAAATTAGCTATCTTTGCTAGCAAGACAGGGCAGATGAAGGCAGTCATTCGTCAAGCCCTTCTGGATTATCCAGATATTTTTGTCTTTTCGGATGAGGAAGACTTTGCCCCTCATATCCTGACTTTTGGGATTAAGGGGGTTCGTGGAGAAGTCATCGTTCATGCATTTGAAGACTATGATATTTTCATTTCCACAACCTCTGCTTGTTCGTCCAAGGCTGGGAAACCTGCGGGGACCTTGATTGCCATGGGAGTGGACAAGGATAAGGCCCAGTCAGCTGTGCGTCTTAGCCTAGACCTTGAAAATGATATGAGTCAGGTTGAGCAGTTTTTGACCAAGCTAAAATTAATTTACAATCAAACTAGAAAAGTAAGATAGGAGCATTTATGCAATATTCAGAAATTATGATTCGCTATGGAGAATTGTCAACCAAACACAAAAATCGTATGCGTTTCATCAATAAACTTCGTAATAATATTTCGGACGTTTTGTCCATCTATCCTCAAGTTAAGGTAACCGCAGACCGCGACCGTGCCCACGCTTACCTGAATGGAGCTGATTATACAGCAGTAGCAGAATCTCTCAAACAAGTCTTTGGGATCCAAAACTTTTCTCCCGTTTATAAAGTTGAAAAGTCTGTAGAAGTCCTTAAATCAGCTGTCCAAGAGATTATGAAGGAAATCTATAAGGAAGGGATGACCTTTAAAATCACTAGTAAGCGTAGCGACCACAACTTCGAATTGGATAGTCGTGAACTTAATCAAACTCTTGGTGGTGCTGTTTTCGAGGCTATTCCAAACGTGCAAGCTCAGATGAAAAATCCAGATATTAATCTTCAGGTTGAGATTCGTGAGGAGGCTGCCTATCTTTCCTATGAAACCTTTCGTGGAGCAGGAGGATTACCTGTGGGAAGTTCTGGTAAAGGCATGCTCATGTTGTCAGGAGGGATTGACTCACCTGTAGCAGGTTATCTAGCTCTTAAACGAGGGGTAGATATTGAGGCGGTTCACTTTGCTAGCCCGCCATATACTAGTCCTGGTGCCCTCAAGAAAGCCCACGATTTGACTCGGAAATTGACCAAGTTTGGTGGCAATATCCAGTTTATTGAGGTGCCTTTCACTGAGATTCAAGAGGAAATCAAGGCTAAGGCGCCAGAAGCCTACCTTATGACCTTGACGCGTCGTTTTATGATGCGCATTACCGACCGTATCCGTGAGGTACGAAATGGTTTAGTTATCATCAATGGGGAAAGTCTTGGTCAAGTAGCGAGCCAAACTTTGGAAAGCATGCAGACTATCAACGCTGTGACTAGCACTCCAATTATTCGTCCCGTGGTTACGATGGACAAGTTGGAAATCATTGACATCGCGCAGGAAATCGATACCTTTGAAATTTCAATTCAGCCTTTTGAGGACTGCTGTACTATTTTTGCGCCTGATCGTCCTAAGACTAATCCTAAGATAGAGAATGCTGAGCAGTATGAAAAAAGGATGGATGTTGAAGGTTTGGTTGAGCGTGCAGTGGCAGGGATTATGATCACGAAGATTACACCACAAGCTGAAAAAGATGCTGTCGATGAGTTAATTGATAATCTCCTCTAATCAGAAAAACCAGAAGAATTTAGAATATTAAGTGAGAAAAGTTAGTTATTTATCCCTTAAAATGGACAATTACTGACTTTTTTTCTATTTTTATGGTATAATGAGATAAAATTTTGAATATAGAGAGTTTTCTGACAATGAATCATTCCTACTTTTACTTAAAAATGAAAGAACACAAACTCAAAGTTCCTTATACAGGAAAGGAGCGTCGTGTGCGTGTGCTCCTGCCAAAGGACTACGAGAAAGACACAGACCGTTTTTACCCTGTTGTTTACTTTCATGATGGGCAAAATGTCTTTTACAGCAAGGAGTCCTATATCGGTCACTCTTGGAAGATTATTCCAGCTATTAAGCGAAATCCTGACATCAGTCGCATGATTGTTGTTGCTATTGACAATGATGGCTTGGGGAGGATGCATGAGTACGCTGCTTGGAAGTTCCAAGAATCTCCTATCCCAGGTCAACAGTTTGGCGGTAAGGGTGTGGAGTATGCCGAGTTTGTCATGGAAGTGGTCAAGCCTTTTATCGATGAAACCTATCGTACCAAAGCTGATCGCCAGCATACGGCTATGATTGGTTCGTCACTAGGAGGCAATATTACTCAGTTTATCGGACTAGAGTACCAAGACCGAATTGGTTGTCTAGGTGTCTTCTCATCTGCTAACTGGCTTCACCAAGAAGCCTTTAACCGCTATATCGAGCGCAAGAAATTGTCGCCTGAACAGCGCATTTTCATCTATGTAGGAACAGAAGAAGCAGACGATACGGACAAGACCTTGATGGCTGGCAATATCAAGCAAGCCTATATCGATTCGTCGCTTCGCTATTACCGTGATTTGATTGCAGGTGGAGTACACTTGGATAATCTTGTTTTGAAAGTTCAGTCTGGTGCTATCCATAGTGAGATTCCATGGTCGGAAAATTTACCAGACTGTCTCCGATTTTTTGCAGAGAAATGGTAAGTTAGGAAAGGAGAAAGCCAATGCATATTGAAAACCTTAGCCACTGGAGTGGCCATCTCAACCGTGAAATGTATCTCAACCGTTATGGACATGCTGGGATTCCAGTTGTTGTTTTTGCTTCATCTGGTGGCAGTCACAATGAATACTATGATTTTGGCATGATTGATGCCTGTGCTTCCTTTATCGAGGAGGGCCGCGTCCAGTTCTTTACGCTATCCAGTGTGGACAGTGAGAGCTGGCTGGCTACTTGGAAAAATGCTCATGACCAGGCGGAGATGCACCGCGCCTACGAACGCTATGTAATTGAGGAGGCCATTCCTTTTATCAAGCATAAGACAGGTTGGTTTGATGGCATGATGACGACAGGATGCTCAATGGGGGCTTACCATGCACTTAATTTCTTTCTCCAGCATCCAGATGTCTTTACCAAGGTGATTGCCCTCAGTGGTGTTTACGACGCACGTTTCTTTGTTGGCGATTACTACAATGACGATGCTATTTACCAAAACTCGCCAGTAGATTATATCTGGAATCAAAACGACGGCTGGTTTATTGATCGTTACCGTCAGGCAGAAATCGTCGTTTGTACGGGACTTGGTGCCTGGGAACAAGATGGTCTGCCATCTTTCTACAAGCTCAAAGAAGCCTTTGACCAGAAACAAATTCCAGCCTGGTTTGCTGAATGGGGACACGATGTAGCCCATGACTGGGAATGGTGGCGTAAACAAATGCCTTATTTTCTTGGACACCTGTATCTATAAAAGGAGTTGCCTATGAATTACCTTGTTATTTCTCCCTATTATCCACAAAACTTTCAACAGTTTACTATTGAACTAGCTAGTAAAGGCATCACAGTATTGGGAATTGGTCAAGAACCCTACGAGCAACTGGATGAGCCTTTGCGCAATAGCCTGACCGAGTATTTCCGTGTAGACAATCTTGAGAACATAGACGAAGTTAAGCGTGCTGTTGCCTTTCTTTTCTACAAGCATGGTCCTATCGACCGCATCGAGTCGCACAATGAATACTGGCTTGAACTAGACGCAACACTCAGAGAACAATTCAATGTCTTTGGTGCCAAACCCGAAGATCTTAAAAAAACCAAGTTTAAGTCTGAGATGAAGAAACTCTTCCAGAAGGCAGGCGTACCAGTTGTACCTGGGGCTGTTATCCAGACAGAAGCAGATGTAGACCAAGCAGTCGAGACGATTGGCCTACCAATGATTGCCAAACCTGATAACGGAGTGGGAGCGGCAGCAACCTTTAAGCTTGAGACAGAAGAAGATGTAAATCACTTCAAGGAAGAGTGGGACCATTCTACCGTTTATTTCTTTGAGAAATTTGTCACTTCTAGTGAAATCTGTACCTTTGACGGGCTTGTGGACAAGGATGGCAATATCGTCTTTTCAACGACTTTCGATTATGCCCATACACCACTTGATCTCATGATTTATAAGATGGACAATTCTTACTATGTGCTTAAGGATATGGATCCTAAGCTGCGCAAGTATGGCGAGGCCATCGTCAAAGAATTTGGAATGAGAGAACGCTTTTTCCATATCGAGTTTTTCCGTGACGGGGACGACTACATTGCCATTGAGTACAATAACCGTCCTGCAGGTGGCTTTACCATTGATGTTTATAACTTTGCTCACTCTTTGGACCTCTATCGTGGCTATGCAGCTATTGTCGCAGGAGAAGAGTTCCCAGCATCAGAGTTTGAACCACAATACTGTTTAGCTACATCACGTCGTGCCAATGCAAACTATGTCTATTCAGAAGAAGACTTGCTTGCTAAGTACAGCCAGCAATTCAAGGTCAAAAAAATCATGCCAGCAGCCTTTGCAGAGCTACAAGGGGACTACCTTTATATGCTGACCACTCCGAGTCGCCAAGAGATGGAGCAGATGATTGTAGACTTTGGTAAGCGTCAAGAATAATGATTAGGACAAAAGGAGTTTGGCTCCTTTTGTCCTTTTCTTAAAGATAAGTTAAATAAAGCGTTTTCCATAGATTCTTTTAGAAAAGATATTGCTAAAAGGCCTAAAAATTGATAGAATAAGGATTGTCTAAAAAAATTTAAGGAGAATCTATCAAATGGATTTTACATGGGCTATTAAATATGCCACAGAATTCTTGGGAACTGCTATTTTGATCATTCTTGGTAATGGTGCAGTTGCTAACGTTGAACTTAAAGGTACGAAAGGTCACCAAAGTGGCTGGCTCGTTATCGCGGTTGGTTATGGTATGGGGGTTATGATCCCAGCCTTGATGTTTGGTAATGTATCTGGTAACCACATCAACCCAGCTTTCACTCTTGGACTTGCTGTTAGTGGACTTTTCTCTTGGGAGCAAGTACCATATTACATCCTAGCACAAGTTTTGGGAGCAATCTTTGGTCAAGCTTTGGTTGTAGCGACTCACCGTCCTTACTACTTGAAGACAGAAAATCCAAACAATATCTTGGGTACCTTCTCAACAATTTCAAGCATCGACCACGGTACAAAAGAATCACGTTTTGCAGCTACTGTTAACGGCTTCCTCAATGAGTTTGTAGGTTCATTTGTTCTTTTCTTTGCAGCCCTAGGAATGACTAAAAACTTCTTTGGTGCTGAGGTTCTTCAATACATGAAACAAATGGCTACTCAAGCTGGACAAACTGTTGATTTAAGTGAATTGGCAGTGAAAGCTCAAGTGGCTCCACATACAGCTGCTGGGATCTCAGTTGCGCACTTGGCACTTGGTTTCCTAGTAATGGCCTTGGTAACTTCACTCGGTGGACCTACTGGTCCTGGTTTGAACCCAGCTCGTGACTTTGGACCACGTCTTCTTCACGAACTCCTTCCAAAATCAGTTCTTGGTCAACACAAGGGTGATTCAAAATGGTGGTATGCATGGGTTCCAGTTGTAGCTCCAATTGCAGCGGGTATTGCAGCAGTAGCACTATTCAAACTACTTTACCTATAAGAAACGAAACTGGGGTATCCCAGTTTTTTTGTTATAAAATTTTTAAATAAAATAGATATGGCTTGTAAAATATTCGAAAATCCTTTAAAATAAAAGAGTTGGAGGAATTTATGAATGTGAATGAGATTGTTCGGATCGTTCCGACTTTGAAAGTTAATAATCGAAAATTAAATGAAAAATTTTACATTGAAACCCTGGGGATGAAACCTTTGCTGGAAGAGTCTGCCTTTATTTCTCTAGGTGATCAGACAGCTACGGAGAGATTGATTTTAGAAGAGTCTCCAAGCATGCGAACACGCAGAGTTGAAGGACTTAAGAAGCTAGCTAGACTCTTGATAAAGGTTGAAAATCCTTCTGAAATCGAGGCCCTTCTTTCTCAAATGAAGTCTCTTCCTCGTCTATTTAAAGGAAAACGTGGGTATGCTTTTGAGATTGTTTCTCCTGAAGAGGATGTGATCCTTGTTCATGCGGAAAATGATGTAAGAGATCTGGTTCCACTGGAAACTGTTCCTGAATTTTATTCAAATACAAGTATAAAATACGTGAGTCAATTTGAGGTTTCTATGGAGTTGCGTTTCCCTGAAGGGACAGAGAGTTTACTTGATCCTGAAGGAGTAGCGCCAGCAATTACCTTTACTAAAGGGCAAGGACCAGATTTGGCTGTTGAAAACAATGTTACCTGGGACTTGTCTATGCTGAAATTTTTGGTAAAGGATCTAGAGTTGACTAGTCTTCGTCAGAAATTTGAAGGCACAGACTATTTTATTCCAAAGTCTGAAAAATTCTTCCTTGGTAAAGATACCAATAACATTGAATTGTGGTTTGAAGAAGCATGAAGTGGGAAAAAATTCTAAGAAAAATAGAAAATCAAATCGAGGCAGGGATTTATCCCGGGGCCTCTTTTGCGTATTATAAGGATGGTGAATGGAAAGAGTCTTATCTGGGATTGAGTGATCCAGAACGGGGCTTGAAGACAGAGGCCGGCTTGGTTTATGATCTGGCTAGTGTGAGTAAGGTCGTGGGAGTGGGGACGGTTTTGACCTTCTTGTGGCAGCAGGGCACATTCGATATTGAGCGACCGGTAACGGATTTTTTACCGGAGTGTGATTATCCTGATATCACTATACGGCAGCTTCTGACCCATGCCACAGACTTGGACCCCTTTATTCCAAATCGGGACCTCTTGACTGCCCCTGAATTAAAAGAAGCCATGTTTCACCTCAATAGACGAAATCAGCCAGCCTTCCTATACTCGGACGTTCACTTTTTACTCTTGGGCTTTCTTTTGGAAAAAATCTTTAACCAAGACTTGGATCAGATTATAGAAGAACAAGTTTTGGAACCATGGGGAATGACGGGAACCAAGTTTGGCCCCGTTGAGCAAGCTGTCCCAACAGTGAGAGGGGTGGAGGCCGGAATCATTCATGATCCCAAAGCTCGTCTATTAGGGAAACACGCTGGAAGTGCTGGTTTGTTTTCGACTGTTAAGGATTTGCAGATCTTTCTGGAACATTACTTGAAAGATGATTTTGCTGCAGAATTGAGCCGAAATTTTTCTCCTTTAGATGATAAGGAGCGGTCTCTATCATGGAATCTGGAAGGAGCTTGGCTCGACCATACGGGTTATACAGGTACCTTCATTATGTGGAATCGGGAGAAGCAGGAAGCGGCTATCTTTCTATCCAATCGAACGTATGAGAAGGATGAGCGTGCCCAGTGGATAGTCGATCGAAACCAAGTGATGGAAATGATTCGTCAAGAGGAGTAGGAAGAAGTATGTCAAAAACCGTAAAAGGAACTCTGTATACAGTAGTGGCAGGGATTGCTTGGGGCTTGTCTGGAACCAGTGGCCAATACCTAATGGCACACGGGATTTCGGCTCTGGTCTTGACCGACTTGCGTCTTTTAATCGCCGGGGGGGTACTCATGGTCTTGGCTTATTCTACTGGAAAGGATAAAACGCTGGCCTTTTTAAAGGATAGAAAGAGTCTGCTGTCTCTTCTTATTTTTGCTCTGATTGGTCTTTTTCTCAACCAATTTGCCTATCTGTCTGCTATTCAGGAGACCAATGCAGGAACGGCGACGGTGCTTCAGTATGTTTGTCCTGTCGGGGTTTTGATTTATAGCTGCATCAAGGATAAGGTGGCGCCGACTCTGGCAGAGATTATTTCAATTGGTTTAGCAATTGGAGGAACTTTTCTTATTGCAACGCATGGGGAACTTGACCAGTTGTCGGTCACACCTGCTGGTCTTTTCTGGGGCCTCTTTTCAGCCTTGACCTATGCCCTCTATATTATCCTCCCTATTGCTTTGATTAAGAAGTGGGGAAGCATGTTGGTGATTGGTGCGGGAATGGTCATAGCAGGTTTGGTCGCCCTTCCTTTTACAGGTGTTCTACAGACTGCTATCCCAACAAGTTTGGATTTCCTCCTTGCGTTTGCGGGCATTATCCTTATTGGGACAGTCTTTTCCTATACAGCCTTCTTAAAAGGAGCTAGTCTATTAGGGCCAGTTAAGTCCAGTTTATTGGCTTCCATAGAGCCCATATCAGCTGTTTTCTTTGCCTTTCTAATTATGAAGGAGCAATTCTATGCGATTGATTTTGTCGGTATGGCCATGATTTTGCTTGCAGTGACTATCATTTCTTTGAAAGATTTACTGCTGGAAAGTAAGCATAAATAAAAAATCCACTCAACTGAGTGGATTTTATGTATCTAAATGATTAGTCTTTATTTTCGTGTGGCAAAATCAAGTTCAAGATGATTCCTGTCATGGCTGATAGAGCAGTACCTGAAAGTGTAACTGGGCCAAGTTTGAGGATAGCCCCACCAAGTCCAAGTACCAACATGGCACTTGCGATGATGAGGTTACGCATTTGACTGAAGTCAACGCGTTCTTTAATCAAAACTTTTAGACCGTTGCTGGCGATAACTCCGTAGAGAAGGATGGACATGCCACCAAGCACAGCATTTGGAATGGTTGAAATCAAGGCAGTGAATTTACCTAGGAAGCTAAGAGCAATCGCGATGAAGGCTGCGTTACGGATAACAGAGACAGAAGCGATACGAGTCATACCGATAACTCCAGTATTTTCTCCGTAGGTCGTATTAGCTGGTCCACCTAGGAAGGCAGAAACAGAGGTTGCGATACCGTCACCAAGAAGAGTACGGTGAAGACCTGGTTCTTTCAAGAATTGACGGCCACAGATTTGGCTCAAGACTGTGTGGTCTCCAATGTGTTCAGAGATGGTTACGATAGCGATTGGCAAGATAGCGATTGTTTCAGGTCCAAAGTATAGGTCATATTGCTTGAAGGCTCCACCTGTACTAAATGGCAAGTAGAAACCAGGAATTTCAAACCAGTTGGCTTGAAGGACTGGGGTAAAGTCAACCAAACCAAGCATCATAGCGAAGATATAACCACCGATAATGGCAAAGAGGAAAGGAATGATTCGTAGGAAGCCTTTTCCTTTGGTATTGATAAAGGCAGCAATCAAGAAAGTAACAACTGCTACAAGAGCATTTTTCCAATTTCCATCAGCTACAAGACCAGCATTGGTCACGGCTGAACCTGCAAGTCCAAGACCGATAACGATGATCATAGGTCCGATGATGATTGGTGGCAAGAGTTTGTCAATCCATTTCGTACCCGCAAAACGAACACTTGCAGCCACAAGGACATAGATAAACCCTGTAAGGATAACCCCCGTTTGTGCAGCTGATACATCCCCTCCCATTTCTTTCATGGCTAGAGACATCGCTGTGATAAAGGCGAATGAAGAACCAAGATAAACTGGAACCTTAAAACCAGTAGAAATCATGTAAATCAGTGTACCAACACCGGATGCAAAAAGGGCAACAGATACAGGCATTCCCAAAATCAAGGGTACCAAGATGGTCGCACCAAACATGGCAAATACGTGCTGGAAACTTAGAAGAATACCTTTACCAGCAGAAGGACGTTGATCAACGTCTAGTAACAAGTCAACAGTTGATTCCTGTTTCATAAAAACCTCACTTTTGGGCACCAAAAAAGAGCCCATTATTTTGCAGCAATAGGCCCTCAGAGTAAGACTTTTTAAAAAATAGCTATCTTTTAAAAATTTATATAAATCTGCGCCTTCGTCACCTCACAGGATGACATTAAAAACCTTTGCTTAGGATAGTATAGCAGAAAAAATTCGTTTTGTAAACGAATTTTTCCCGAGCCTAGAAATACGAGAGCGAGGTATGATTTTGTAAATCATTTTTTCCCGAGTCAAGAAATAAGAGAGCGAGGTTGATTTTGTAAATTGTTTAAAGCGGGCGTTTATTGGGCATGCCAGCCTTTCTTGGGTACTTGTTAGGTGTTTCCTTTTTCTTTTCGACCACAGTGATATAACGCGGATCTCCATTTGGTAGGGCGTAGCTGAGATTATCCTCAACCTTGCTAAAGAGCAGATTGAGGGCATTCTTGGCTTCTAGCAATTCCTCGGGGGCATTGCTGGCCTTGAGTGCCAATAGTTTTCCACCAACTTTAAGATAGGGAATGGTCAACTCAGACAAGACTTGCATGCGTGCAACCGCACGAGCCGTTACAAAATCATATTGAGCACGGAAGTTCTTGTCTTGGGCAAAGTCTTCTGCACGGCCATGGTAGAAGTGAACACCATCCAAATCCAACTCCTGAGCCAAAAGCTGAAGGAAGTTGATGCGCTTATTGAGCGAATCAATGATAGTCACATCTAACTGAGGATAGAGGATTTTCATAGGAAGACTAGGAAATCCTGCCCCAGCCCCGATATCAAGAAGTTTGATATTCTCATTTTGGATCAAGCCTTGCAGAATAGGTGCAATCGAATCATAAAAGTGCTTAAGGTAGACTTCTTCTTTATCCGTAATAGCGGTCAAATTAATCTTCTCATTCCACTCGACCAAGAGTTCAAAATAGCGTTCAAATTGATTCTTTTGCTGGTCTGAAAGTGAAAGGTTTTGCTCCGCTAGTAGGCTGTAAAATGTTTCTGGTTTCATAGTAGTTTCCTTCTCTAGTATCATCTTATTTTACCATATTCATTAAAAATTTGATATACTAGTATTAATCTAAAAGCAGAAAGGAATAAGATTATGACTTGGATTATTCTTGGAGTTTTGGCTCTGATTGTTATTTTTGTGATTGTTAGCTATAACGGTTTGGTGAAAAATCGTATGCAAACCAAGGAGGCTTGGAGCCAGATCGATGTTCAGTTGAAGCGTCGTAATGATCTCCTCCCAAACTTGATTGAAACAGTCAAAGGCTATGCCAAATATGAAGGATCTACCTTGGAAAAAGTGACAGAACTTCGAAGACAAGTAGCCGCAGCAACTTCACCAGCTGAAGCGATGAAGGCCAGTGATGCCCTTACCCGCCAGATTTCTGGTATCTTTGCAGTAGCAGAGAATTACCCAGACTTGAAAGCTAGTGCTAACTTTATCAAATTGCAAGAAGAGTTGACCAATACAGAAAATAAAATTTCTTACTCTCGCCAACTCTACAACAGTGTTGTCAGCAACTACAATGTAAAACTTGAAAGCTTCCCAAGTAACATCATCGCAGGACTATTTGGCTTTAAAGCTGCAGACTTCCTTCAAACACCTGAAGAGGAAAAGGCAGTTCCTAAAGTTGACTTTAGCGGATTAGGTGACTAAGATGTTGTTTGATCAAATTGCGAGCAATAAACGAAAAACCTGGATTTTGTTGCTGGTTTTCTTCCTACTCTTGGCCTTGGTTGGTTATGCTGTTGGCTATCTCTTTATGCGTTCAGGTCTTGGTGGCATGATTATTGCCTTGATTATTGGTCTTATCTACGCTCTGACCATGATCTTTCAATCTACAGAGATTGTCATGTCTATGAATGGGGCGCGTGAGGTTGATGAACAAACAGCACCAGACCTCTACCATGTAGTGGAAGATATGGCCATGGTCGCTCAGATTCCCATGCCGCGTGTTTTCATTATTGAGGATTCATCTTTAAATGCCTTTGCAACAGGTTCGAATCCGCAGAATGCAGCTGTCGCAGCCACTTCGGGCCTTCTAGCTATCATGAATCGCGAGGAACTGGAAGCCGTTATGGGGCATGAGGTCAGTCATATCCGAAACTACGATATCCGCATTTCGACCATTGCTGTCGCCCTTGCCAGTGCCATTACCCTTCTGTCTAGTATGGCAGGACGGATGATGTGGTGGGGTGGCGCAGGTCGCAGACGGAGTGATAATGATCGCGATGGAAATGGTCTAGAGATTATCATGCTTGTCATCTCTCTCCTAGCAATTGTTTTGGCTCCCTTGGCAGCAACCTTGGTGCAACTAGCCATTTCCCGTCAGAGGGAATTTTTGGCGGATGCATCCAGTGTGGAGCTGACTCGCAATCCTCAAGGGATGATCAATGCCTTGCGTAAGTTGGAGGATAGCGAGCCGATGCATCACCATGTTGACGATGCCAGCAGCGCTCTTTATATCAATGATCCTAAGAAAAGTGGCGGACTTCAAAAACTCTTTTATACCCACCCACCTATCTCAGAACGAATCGAACGTTTGAAACACATGTAAAAAATCCAGAGAGATTTCTCTGGATTTTTGCTATGTTTAAAATCTAAAAATCTTGTAAATCGACGACTTCTAAACCATTTTCTGTTAAACGATAGATACTCGTACAGACCTCTTTTAAGAAGCGTCTGTCATGCGAAACAGTGATCAGACCGCCGGGATAGGAGGTAAAGAGTTTTCTGATTTCAGGTTGAGAAGTGGGAGAAAAGTTTCGTGTAGGCTCATCCAGAAGGAGAAAGTTTGGTTTGCGCAACACTAAATCTAAAAGTAGGAGTTTACCTTGTTGCCCACCAGATAGGGAGCGAATTTGGTGGTGCATCTCTGGATAGCTGAAATTGAGACTGGCTAGGTGAGATTGGATTTTCTGTAGTTCCTCTTTTTGTCCAGTGTGGCTGAGATAGGCTACTGGAGATAGATCCAATTGTAGTTTTTTATGGTAATCTTGTGGCATAAAACCAAGCGATATTTCTCTTTTGGCGCTTAGTAGTTGCTGCAACTTGGCTAACAGAGTTGATTTCCCAACACCATTTGGCCCGATGATACCGATTTTATCTTGGCCACGGACAGTGAGTTGTATCCCCTGAACTAAAATGCGCTCGCCAATGGATAAATTTTCTTTTTCCAGTTGGATTAAGACTTTAGAAGCCGGTAATGGTTGGATGTCTGAAAAGAAAAGTTGGATTTGTTCCTCTTCAAGTGGTTTTTGGGTCATGGACTGAGCTTCCTTTTCAAAGCGTTTTTCTTGAGAGAGAACAGTTTTCATCTTTTTAGCCAATAGGCGACCGGCAGTACTGTCTTTGGTAGCTCGAAGTACAGTTTCTACATTTTGCTTGACGCGACGATGCTTTTCCATGGTTTTGTCATAGGCTCTCTGGTCGTTAGCAGCTTGCTGACTTTGCCTTGCAAAACTAGCCTTTCTCTGCTCACTATAGCGATCATAGTCTAAATGCTCGACTAGCGTTTCCGCTTCTTTCCGATGCTTGACCAGCCGCAAGTGGACAATAGTATCTGCCGTATGAGAAAGAAAGTCTTCATCATGGGAAATGAAAATAACAGTTTGACTAATCTTTCGAATCTGCCTTTTTAGCCAATCAACCGTCTCAAGGTCAAGGTCATTTGAAGGTTCATCTAAAAATAGAATCTCAAAAGGTTTTGCTAACTCGTGAATGAGCTGAATTTTCAAAGCTTCGCCCCCTGATAGACTGCCAATTTCTTGGTCGCTAGCAAAACGGTCGCTATCAAAGTGCAACTCCTCCGCCAAGCGATAGAGAATACTGTAGTCTAAATCAGCGGAATCTAAAAAGAAGTAATCGTGTAGAGTCCTATTTTTTAGCTCCTCAGGTAACTTTTGAGGAATGTAGGCCAGTGATTGAAGGTCAGACTGGATGTCGCCCCTGATAGTAAAATCAGATAATGCTTCTCCCATTAAAGCTCGTAGTAAAGTCGATTTACCATTTCCTTCTTCACCAATAATAGCAACCTTTTCCCCGTCTTGGATAGTCATGGTTAGGTCAGATACAAGGTCTCGTAGATCTTTGTTTTGCGTGATAGTTAGATGATTGATTTTTATCATATTGTTGCCCTTTCTAGAATGTCGATAGTGCATAACAAAAAGCTCTACTTTATCTAGTAGAGCCCAAAGTCACTGTCAAAACTCTATTATCCTCGTTGAAAAACTCGTCAAACTAGCTTGGAGTTGTCTAACCCAACCCAAGAGGAGCATAATTTTCTAGTTTTTTGATTTTCAATGGGGACAAGATACTAGAAAATCTAGTATGAAAAGAGCACACAAAAAGAGACAAAAACAAGATCTACTAAATAAAGATTCTTTATTTGATAGACTTAGTTGTTCATGTCTCCCTTACCTCCGAGTATTAGTACCTCTATCCTATACCTTTCAGGAAATTTTGTCAATAGTAAATCTAAAATTATAAACTCTAAAATCCGAAAACAGGCCCATAGAGAGTTAGCACGTGTTTGACATGTTCGTAGTGGAACTTGTCATAGTTGCGCCAAGCAGCACGAGCTTGATCGTTTAGTTTTAGGCTCCCTAGTCCAATCAGAAGACTGGTATGTTGGTAAAATTTCTCAAGGTCGATTAAGATACTGTTGTCTAGCTTTTCCGCTTTTTTAAGTTCCTTGAGAGTGCTATTCAGCAGTTCTTGCAGTCGAAGATCATCAGCTGTTCCTTGTTTACAGCTTTGGTAGCTTTTATTTAACTCGGAAAGGAGTTGGTAAGCTTCAGTGATGAGTGCTTTGTCTTCCATATGAGCATCCTCCTTGCTCTGATCTATTCTTGCCTATAGTATAGCACTAATAGGAAAGTTTGTCATAGTAAATATGTTAAAAAATGAGATTTTAATTACAAAGTTTGATGGGCTGATTTGTAGCCTTTTCATGGTATAATCAAGTGAGTACATCTTTATGGAGGAAATATGAAATTAAATATTCAAGAAATTCGTAAGCAACCTGAAGGCCTGCATTTTGAACAAGCTTTAGACCTGGCAGCAGAATTGTGTAAACGAAATCAAGAGATTTTAGATGTCAAAAATATCCTTGCAGTGGGGAAGGTACAGTATGAAGACCGTCTGTATTTCTTAGACTATCAGTTGTCATATACAATTGTCCTTGCTTCCAGCCGCAGTATGGAGCCGGTTGAGTTAGCTGAGTCTTATCCAGTCACAGAAGTTTTCATGGAAGGAGCGACCAACCAACTGGACCAGGAAGTTCTAGACGATGACTTAGTCTTG
This sequence comes from Streptococcus sp. VT 162, assembly GCA_000688775.2. Classification (NCBI taxonomy): domain Bacteria; kingdom Bacillati; phylum Bacillota; class Bacilli; order Lactobacillales; family Streptococcaceae; genus Streptococcus; species Streptococcus sp. VT 162. The sequence goes on along the minus strand of CP007628.2, from coordinate 1,239,666 downwards.
CCTATCGAAAATGGGGAAATTGACCTTGCTGAGAGCGTAGCAGATAATATTCTGCTCAATATTCCTATCAAAGTCTTGACGGCAGAAGAAGAGGCGGGCCAAGTTTTTGTGTCAGGAAATGACTGGCAAATCATGACTGAAGACGAATATCAAGCCCAACAAGCAGTCAAGAAAGAAGAAAACAGTCCATTTGCTGGCTTGCAAGGACTATTTGATGGAGACGAGTAGATGGTTTTATCCAAGAAACGTGCCCGTCATGTCATAGAGGAAATTATTGCCCTTTTTCCAGATGCTAAGCCTAGTCTTGATTTTACCAATCATTTTGAACTCTTGGTTGCGGTGATGTTGTCAGCTCAGACGACAGATGCAGCGGTAAATAAGGCCACACCAGGTCTCTTCGCTGCCTTTCCGACACCACAAGCCATGTCTGTCGCGACTGAAAGTGAAATTGCTTCACACATTTCTCGTCTGGGACTGTATCGAAATAAGGCTAAATTCCTTAAAAAATGTGCCCAACAACTATTAGACGATTTTGATGGTCAAGTCCCTCAGACTCGAGAGGAATTAGAAAGTCTAGCGGGTGTTGGTCGTAAAACAGCAAATGTAGTATTGAGTGTGGGGTTTGGAATTCCTGCTTTTGCAGTGGACACTCATGTGGAGCGTATCTGTAAGCATCACGATATCGTTAAAAAATCAGCTACGCCACTTGAAGTAGAAAAACGTGTCATGGACGTCCTACCACCAGAAGAATGGTTAGCAGCCCACCAGGCCATGATTTACTTTGGACGAGCTATCTGTCATCCTAAAAATCCAGAATGTGACCACTATCCCCAGTTATATGATTTTAGCAATGTTTAAGTGGACTCTGAAAAAGTTTTTGCTTGATTTTAAGGGTGCTTTGTGCTATAGTAAATGATAACTAAATAGTCCTTTAAACCTGTCCCGTGAGGCAGGCAAGGAGCGCGATAAAGTAGAAGGGTGAAGTCTATACTGTTTACAGTAGGGCTCGCTTGGCTATACATTTCAAGTCTCCTTGTAGAAGGAGACTTTTCTTTTTGGAGGTTTGTCATGAAGACAAAAGAAGTTGTAGACGAATTGACTGTCAAACGAGCGATTACGCGAATTACTTATGAGATTATCGAGCGCAATAAAGATTTGAATAAAATTATCCTAGCTGGGATAAAAACGCGTGGTGTTTTCATCGCTCATCGTATCAAAGAACGCTTGGAGCAGTTGGAAAACATCACTGTTCCTGTTGTGGAATTGGACACCAAACCTTTCCGTGATGATGTTAAAAGCGGAGAAGATACTTCTTTGATTTCTGTTGATGTGACAGACCGTGAAGTTATCTTGGTGGATGATGTACTCTATACAGGCCGTACCATCCGCGCCGCTATTGATAACATTGTCGGCCATGGTCGTCCTGCGCGCGTGAGTCTTGCGGTGCTAGTTGACCGTGGACATAGAGAATTGCCTATCCGTCCAGATTACGTTGGGAAAAATATCCCAACCAGTCGTTCTGAAGAAATCATCGTAGAGATGACAGAACTTGATGGCCAAGACAGAGTTCTGATTACTGAAGAAGCTTAGAAAGCTGAAGGAGTAGCCATGTCAGAAAATCAACAAGTATTGAACCATGTGGTGTCCATGGAAGATCTTACAGTTGATCAAGTGATGAAATTGATCAAACGAGGGATTGAGTTTAAAAATGGAGCCCAACTTCCCTACGAGAACAAACCTATCGTATCGAATCTCTTCTTTGAGGATTCTACACGAACACATAAGTCCTTTGAAGTGGCAGAGATTAAGCTAGGATTGGAGCGACTGGACTTTGATGTGAAGACTAGTTCGGTCAATAAGGGTGAGACACTGTATGATACCATCTTGACCCTATCTGCTCTAGGAGTGGATGTCTGTGTGATTCGCCACCCAGAGGTTGACTATTACAGAGAGTTGATTGCGAGTCCGTCGATTACGACTTCCATTATCAATGGTGGTGATGGCTCAGGTCAACATCCTAGCCAGAGCTTGCTTGATTTGATGACCATTTATGAGGAATTTGGGCACTTTGAGGGTCTCAAGGTTGCTATTGCAGGCGACTTGGACCACTCACGTGTTGCCAAGTCCAATATGCAGATTTTGAAACGCTTGGGAGCTGAACTATACTTTGCAGGACCTGAGGAATGGAGAAGTCAAGAATTTGCGGACTATGGACAGTTTGTAACTATTGATGAGATTGTTGATCAGGTGGATGTTCTGATGTTACTCCGAGTTCAACATGAACGCCATGGAAGTGGAGCGGTCTTTTCAAAAGAAGACTACCATGCTCAACACGGTTTGAACCAAGAGCGCTATAATCGCTTAAAAGAAGAAGCCATTATTATGCATCCTGCTCCAGTTAATCGAGATGTGGAAATTGCTGACCACTTGGTTGAAGCGCCAAAATCACGCATTGTCCAACAAATGACCAACGGTGTCTTTGTTCGAATGGCAATCTTAGAATCCGTATTGGCGAGTAGAAACGCCAATGAAAACACAAGACGTTAAAAGACGCCAGTGAGCGTCCACGAGAGGTGAAAATATGACAAAAAGACTTCTAGTATTAGAAGATGGCACAGTTTTTGAAGGCAAGGCCTTCGGAGCAGATATTGATGTAACAGGCGAAATCGTCTTTAACACAGGGATGACCGGCTATCAAGAATCCATTACAGACCAGTCTTATAATGGACAAATCTTAACCTTTACTTATCCTTTGGTGGGAAACTATGGAATTAACCGTGATGATTATGAATCCATCATTCCAACTTGTAAGGGAGTGGTCGTTTTCGAAGAGGCACGTCGAGCTAGCAACTGGCGCAACCAAATGACGCTGGATGAGTTTTTGAAAGCCAAGAAAATTCCGGGTATTTCAGGGATTGATACGCGTGCCCTCACTAAGATTATCCGTAAGCATGGCACTATGCGTGCAACCTTGACCCATGTTGGAGACAGTATGGACCATGTGACGGACCAGCTGCAAGCAACAGTCTTGCCGACAGACAATATCAAGCAGGTTTCTACTAAAACTTCCTATCCGGCTCCTGGAGTTGGTTTGAGTGTGGTCTTAGTAGACTTTGGTCTCAAGCACTCAATCTTACGTGAACTTTCTAAGCGTAACTGTAACGTGACGGTTGTTCCTTATTCAACAACGGCAGAAGAAATTCTCCACCTAAATCCTGATGGAGTTATGTTGTCAAATGGTCCAGGTAACCCAGAAGACGTTCCAGAAGCACTGGACATGATTCGTGGTGTGCAAGGAAAAATTCCAATCTTCGGAATTTGTATGGGACACCAACTCTTTGCTATGGCAAACGGGGCTAAGACCTACAAGATGAAGTTTGGTCACCGTGGATTTAACCACGCGGTACGTGAGATTGCAACAGGACGTGTAGACTTTACCAGCCAAAACCATGGTTATGCAGTCAGTCGTGAGGACTTGCCAGAGCATTTGATCATCACCCACGAAGAAATCAATGACAAATCAGTTGAAGGTGTACGTCACAGATACCAACCAGGTTTTTCCGTGCAATTCCACCCAGATGCAGCCCCTGGTCCACACGACGCAAGCTACCTATTTGACGAGTTTATCGAGATGATGGAAGCTTTTAAACAAACAAACTAAGAACGAGTAAAAGCTCGTTAGAGAATTTATGTAACTGAACACGAACGGAAAGCTCGGAATTTAGAGAAACCAACCTGGATTGTCAATCCTTCCTTGGTTTCCTAAAATTCAATCGCTTTCTATTCGTCCTTTGCATCTTATTTAATGGCAACCTGAGAGTTGCCGAATAGAAAGGCAGGTCGTTTCTTTTAGTCGCTATTGGGCGAACTAAAAACTCCCTGCACTAGATTTTTTATCGAAAAATATCGTTTCTCTAAAAAATCGTCGGAGAATTTATTTAATGGCAACCCGAGAGTTGCCAAATAGAAAGGAGAAGGGTGGTCCGTATTTGCTGAACTGAATACGGGCTACGGACGGTGCTAAAAAGATAGTTATTCCTAGAACTGACAGTTCTTCGTCATAACTCCTATTTTAGCTTTGTCCGCTTGACGCCCTTAATATCTTATAAATGCCTAAACGTACTGATATTCAAAAAATTATGGTGATTGGTTCTGGTCCGATTATTATTGGTCAGGCTGCTGAGTTTGACTATGCGGGGACCCAGGCCTGCTTGTCTTTGAAAGAGGAAGGTTATGAAGTTGTCTTGGTGAACTCAAACCCTGCCACCATCATGACGGACAAGGAGATTGCGGACAAGGTCTACATCGAGCCAATCACACTTGAGTTTGTAACTCGTATTCTCCGTAAGGAACGTCCAGATGCTTTGCTTCCAACTCTTGGTGGTCAAACAGGGCTCAATATGGCCATGGAATTGTCTAAAAATGGCATTCTAGATGAATTGGGTGTCGAACTACTGGGAACTAAATTGTCTGCCATTGACCAAGCAGAGGACCGTGACCTCTTTAAACAATTGATGGAAGAGCTTGAGCAACCAATTCCAGAATCTGAAATTGTCAATACAGTTGAAGAAGCAGTTGCCTTTGCGGCATCAATCGGCTACCCTGTTATCGTTCGTCCAGCCTTTACCCTAGGTGGTACTGGTGGTGGTATGTGTGCCAACGAGGAAGAACTTCGTGAAATAGCTGAAAATGGGTTGAAACTGTCACCTGTTACCCAATGTTTGATTGAACGTTCAATCGCAGGTTTCAAGGAAATCGAGTACGAAGTCATGCGCGATTCAGCTGATAATGCTTTGGTTGTTTGTAACATGGAAAACTTTGACCCAGTTGGAATTCACACAGGGGATTCCATTGTATTTGCACCTGCTCAAACCATGTCCGACTATGAAAACCAAATGCTACGTGACGCGAGCTTGAGCATTATTCGTGCCCTCAAGATTGAAGGTGGCTGTAACGTTCAGCTGGCCCTTGATCCACATAGCTTCAAGTACTATGTTATCGAAGTAAACCCTCGTGTATCGCGTTCGTCAGCCCTTGCTTCTAAGGCGACGGGTTATCCGATTGCCAAATTGGCTGCCAAGATTGCCGTTGGTTTGACCTTGGATGAGGTTATCAACCCAGTTACAGGTTCAACCTATGCCATGTTTGAGCCAGCCCTTGACTACGTGGTTGCGAAAATTCCACGTTTCCCATTTGACAAGTTTGAAAAAGGTGAGCGTCGTCTTGGTACTCAGATGAAGGCGACTGGAGAAGTCATGGCCATCGGTCGGAACATCGAGGAATCACTTCTCAAGGCATGTCGCTCTCTTGAAATTGGCGTTCACCACAATGAAATGCCTGAACTTGCATCTGTTTCTGATGATGCCTTGATTGAAAAAGTTGTCAAGGCTCAAGATGATCGTCTCTTCTACGTATCAGAGGCAATTCGCCGTGGTTACACTCCAGAAGAAATTGCTGAATTGACTAAGATTGATATCTTCTATCTGGATAAACTTTTGCACATCTTTGAAATTGAGCAAGAATTGGGTGCCCATCCACAAGATCTAGAAGTCTTGAAAACTGCTAAACTCAATGGATTTTCAGACCGTAAGATTGCGGAACTCTGGAAAACGACAGCTGACCAAGTTCGCCAACTACGTTTGGAAAACAAGATTGTTCCAGTCTATAAGATGGTCGATACCTGTGCAGCGGAGTTTGACTCTGAAACACCATACTTCTATTCAACATATGGATGGGAAAATGAGTCTATCAAGTCTGATAAGGAATCTGTCCTTGTCCTAGGTTCAGGTCCAATCCGTATCGGTCAAGGGGTTGAATTCGACTATGCAACTGTTCACTCTGTTAAGGCGATTCAGGCTGCTGGCTACGAAGCCATCATCATGAACTCAAACCCAGAGACAGTTTCAACCGACTTCTCTGTATCTGATAAACTCTACTTTGAACCATTGACATTTGAAGATGTGATGAATGTCATTGATTTGGAACAACCAAAAGGAGTCATCGTTCAGTTCGGTGGTCAAACAGCCATTAACCTTGCGGAACCTTTGGCAAAAGCAGGTGTGACCATCCTTGGCACACAGGTTGCTGACCTAGACCGTGCCGAAGACCGTGACCTCTTCGAACAAGCCCTCAAAGACTTGGATATTCCGCAACCACCAGGTCAAACAGCAACCAATGAAGAAGAAGCAGTGCTTGCTGCTCGTAAGATTGGTTTTCCAGTCCTCGTTCGCCCATCTTATGTCTTGGGTGGACGTGCCATGGAAATCGTTGAAAACGAAGAGGACCTCCGTTCTTACATGCGTACTGCTGTTAAGGCTAGTCCAGACCACCCAGTTCTTGTGGACTCTTACATCGTTGGGCAAGAGTGTGAAGTTGATGCCATTTCAGACGGAGAAAATGTTCTCATCCCTGGTATCATGGAGCACATCGAACGTGCTGGTGTCCACTCAGGTGACTCAATGGCCGTTTACCCACCACAAACCTTGTCGCAAAAGGTTCAGGAAACCATCGCAGACTACACCAAACGCCTAGCAATCGGTCTTAACTGCCTTGGCATGATGAACATCCAGTTTGTTATCAAGAATGAAAAAGTCTACGTTATTGAGGTTAATCCACGTGCCAGCCGTACAGTTCCATTCCTTTCAAAAGTAACCAATATCCCTATGGCTCAGGTAGCGACTAAGCTCATTCTTGGGCAAAGTCTTGAAGAACTTGGCTACCAAGATGGACTTTATCCTGAAAGTACTCGCGTTCATATCAAAGCACCAGTCTTCTCCTTTACGAAACTAGCTAAGGTAGATAGCTTGCTCGGTCCTGAAATGAAGTCAACAGGGGAAGTTATGGGTTCTGATACTACTTTGGAAAAAGCTCTCTACAAGGCTTTTGAAGCTTCTTACCTACACTTGCCAACCTTTGGGAATGTGGTCTTTACCATCGCTGATGATGCCAAAGATGAAGCCTTGGACTTGGCTCGTCGTTTCCAAAATATCGGTTATGGTATCCTTGCGACAGAAGGGACAGCAGCCTTCTTTGCTAGTCATGGACTTCAAGCTCAACCTGTTGGTAAGATTGGTGACGATGAACAAGATATCCCAAGCTTTGTCCGCAAAGGGAAAATTCAAGCGATCATTAATACTGTCGGAACCAAACGAACTGCTGACGAAGATGGTGAGCAAATCCGTCGTTCAGCCATTGAACACGGTGTACCACTCTTTACAGCTCTAGATACAGCTAATGCCATGCTCAAGGTGCTAGAAAGCCGTAGTTTTGTCACAGAAGCGATCTAGTTGAGAAAGAATATTCGCAGTTTTAAAGCCAGCGTCAGAAAACGCTGGCTTTTGCAATACAGATATTGCTTATTTGAACTATCATTCTTTCCTTAAGAATCATTCTAAATTGTGATATAATAAGGGAGAATTGGAAATAGGAAACTATTTTCATGATATTTTCAAAAATCCCATTAAGAAAATAAGTAAAGACAGATTAGAAAGTGTAAAATTCCGATGTCTTCTTACAAAAAAGTCTCTCTTTCTGAGATCAACCAATCTATTGAAACTCCCAATAACAATCATTTTTGGCAAAATCTAAAAGCATTTTTAGGACCTGGCGCTCTTGTAGCAGTTGGTTATATGGATCCTGGAAACTGGATTACCAGTGTGGTTGGTGGTGCTTCCTACAAATATAGTCTCTTATTTGTTATTTTGATTTCATCCATCATTGCTATGCAGTTACAACAGATGGCTGGAAAGCTCGGTATCGTGACTAGGATGGACCTAGCACAGGCAACAGCTCATCATGCTCCCAAATGGCTTCGCTATAGTTTATGGGTGATTTTAGAATTAGCTTTAATGGCGACCGACTTAGCCGAGGTTCTAGGCTCAGCGATTGCCTTAAATCTTTTATTTAAAATACCAATTATGGTCGCTATCCTCTTAACCGTTTTAGATGTATTTCTTTTGTTGTTGTTGATGAAATTTGGCTTCAAAAAAATTGAAGCCATTGTTACGACCCTTATTTTAACCATATTAGCCATCTTTACCTATCTGGTAGCTTTATCCAATCCAAGTATTCAGGGTATCTTTGGTGGTTATTTACCGACTTCAACTTTATTTGAAACACCGTTACCAGGTCATGAAAGCCAATTAACCTTGGCTCTAGGAATTGTGGGAGCGACAGTCATGCCCCATAATCTCTATCTTCATTCATCCCTATCCCAAACAAGGAAAATCAATCACAAAGATAAGAAGGATGTTCGAAAAGCTGTGCGTTTTATGACCTGGGATTCAAATCTTCAGTTGTCCCTAGCCTTTATTGTCAATTCCTTGCTTCTTATTTTAGGGGCATCTCTCTTTTTTGGTCATGCATCTGAAATTTCGGCATTCTCCCAAATGTACAATGCTTTACAGGATTCGACAATAGCAGGAGCGATAGCCAGCTCAACTCTGTCAACTTTATTTGCCCTAGCCCTCTTAGCAAGTGGACAAAATTCGACCATTACAGGTACTTTAACAGGACAGATTGTCATGGAAGGTTTCTTGCATCTGAAATTGCCTCAGTGGATTATTCGTATCGGTACCCGTATTTTTGCCTTGCTACCTGTGATTATAGTCGCCGTCTTGTTTGGACATCAAGAAAAAACCTTGGATCAGTTATTGGTCTATTCACAGGTTTTTCTGTCAATCGCTCTTCCGTTTTCAATCTTCCCCTTAATTTATCTGACCTCTAAGAAGTCACTGATGGGAGAATTCACCAATGCCAAGTGGAATACAATCCTAGGTTACGCAGTTTCAATCATCTTGACCATTCTCAATATCAAGCTTCTTTTCGATATTTTTTAAACTCGTTTGAAATCAATTATAGTGTCAGCGTGAAGGTTGACAACATAGAAAGTAGTAGTGATTGGTTCATAAAAAGAAGTACAAAAAAAGAACAGTGGTAACTGTTCTTTTTTATCATTATTTGAGACCGTATTTTTTGTTGAAACGATCCACGCGTCCATCTGCTTGAGTGAACTTTTGACGTCCAGTGTAGAATGGGTGTGAGTCTGATGAAATTTCCACACGGATCAATGGGTAAGTTTCGCCTTCGAACTCAACAGTTTCGTTAGAGCGTTTTGTTGAACCGCTAAGGAATTTGTAACCAGTAGTTGTGTCCATGAAGACAACTGGGCGATATTCTGGATGGATATCTTTTTTCATTTTGCAATATTTCCTTTCTGCCATGGTCTCTTTGCGAGCCATAGATTGTTACCTTACTAGTCTATCAGATTCTGATAAGTTTGGCAAGTCTTTTCCCTGATTTTATTAAAAATCTTGATAAAAAATCACTCCAGTGTTTACTGGAGTGAGGGTAGAAGAATGATTAGTTCTCTTGATTTGGAGCTTTTTCTTCTTGTTGATTTTTTACTTCTGTTTCTTTTACTGGTTCTGCGTTTTCTTCTGCTGATTTAGCCTCTTTTTCAGTTTTAGTAGGTTCTGTTTCTGTTGATTCTGTTACAGTTTCAGCTTCAGCCTCTGTTTCTGTTGGTTCGGCTACTGGCTCAGCTTCTGTTTTTGTTTCAGATTCAGATTCAGTAGTTTCTTCTTTTACTGGTTCTGCGTTTTCTGCTGCTGATTCAGCTTCCACATTAGCTGGTTCCTTAGCTTCTTCTTTTTGCTCGGTTTCCTCTTTAGCTGTCTCTGTTTTATCAGCTGTAGTTTCTTCTTTTTTACGTTCTTGGGATTCTTTTTTGATTTCTTCGACTGCAGTTTTAACGGTAGAGCTTGTTACACGTCCGACAGTTTGAGCAAAATCTTTACCAGATTCAGCTAATTCAGTAAATGACTCTTTTGTAATTTTACCACCTGACATTGCCAAGAGACCAGTTACAACTAGTGCAATGCTAGCAAGAATGGCTAAAATCAAACCAAAGCCGATTGAAATGCCATATCCACCAAAGTTAGACATGTACTTATTTACATTAAAGAGACTATTTAGTGTAACGAGAGTTGCAATTGCACCCGCAACAATGACACCAATTGAGAACCCTTTAGGCATTGCTTTATTCATATTATTCAAGCACGCAAGAACAATAGACACAATAGCCGCGATAATGACAAACCAACCATCACCTTGGTAACCATTCACGCTATAGGATCCAAAAGAACCTGCATTTAAACTAGCCCATGGCAAGAGTGAACCAAGGATGGCTACTCCAGCAGAAATGAGGATAAACAAACGATTTTTTTCCATTATTAAGTCTCCTTTTATTCAGTTTGATTTATTATACCATAAACTGAGGTACAAAGAAACCGTATATTTTAAGAATCTAGCATATAAAAGGCCAAGAAAATTTTTTCTTAGCCTTGGTGAATCTGTAGAACCTCTTTCAGTTCTTTATATATTTGTTCGTTTTCTTCTAGACTATAGGAATTGGCGCCACTGGCTAATGGATGCCCTCCTCCGTCGTGTCGTTTGGCAATTTCATTGATAGGGGTGATTTTACTGCGCATTCGCACACGGAAGTGGCCGTCAGCTTGCTCAACAAAGATAGCCCAAGCCTTAACAGTATCGATTCGGCCAGGTGCCCCAACAATCGCTGCTGTTTCAGCATCCGTAACCTTATATTTTTCCAAGATGTCTTGAGTAAGCAGAACGCGTGCAGCTCCATTCTCATCAACTTCCAAATGATCATAGACAAAGCCTTGCAATTTTGCAATCTTGAAGCTCATGGTATCCATTTGACGAGACAATCCAGCAAAGTCAAAATCAATTTCTCGGAGCTGGCCAGCTATTCTAAAGGTACGAGCACTAGTTGACGGGTAGAGAAAACGCCCTGTGTCCCCGACAATTCCTGCATAGAGAAGTCGTGCCGCTTCACCAGACAAAGCTAGCTGATTTTCTTGAGCAAATAAAGCAATCATCTCACTGGCACTGCTTGAACTTGTATCCACCCAAGATAGGTCACCATAGATATCATCATTTGGATGGTGATCGATTTTGATGGTGAAAGCAGCTTGTTCGTAGCGTTTATCATCGATACGAGGACGATTCGCTGTATCACAAATAATAGCAAGAGCTCCTTGGTAGTCACTGTCTTGGACAGTATCCATTTCCGCCATCCAGGTTAGAGTTGGTTCGTTATAACCGACCGCTTTGATAGTCTTTTCTGGAAAATGGTGTGTGAGAAGAGCTTTCAAACCTACCTGACTCCCTAAGGCATCTGGATCTGGTTTCATATGACGGTGAATGATAATGGTATCGTATTCTTTGATTTTCTCTAATATTTGCTGGCAAATTTCCATAAATAACCTCAATTCTTTCTCATTTCATTGTAGCACAAGAATTTTTATTTTTAAAATGAAAAAGATATGATATAATGGAGAAAGATAAATTGAGGAGGACGATATGGCATTAGCAAAAATTGTATTTGCCAGTATGACCGGTAATACCGAAGAAATTGCAGATATTGTAGCAGATAAATTGCGTGACTTGGGCTTGGATGTCGATGTTGATGAATGTACGACTGTTGACGCTTCAGACTTCTTGGAAGCGGATATCGCGATCGTTGCGACTTACACTTATGGCGATGGAGAATTGCCAGATGAGATGATGGACTTCTACGAAGACCTAGCTGATCTCAACTTGAATGGCAAAATCTACGGAGTAGTCGGTTCAGGAGATACCTTCTACGACGAATTCTGTAAGGCTGTTGATGACTTTGATCGTGTATTTGTAGCGACAGGAGCTGAAAAAGGTTCAGAGTGTGTTAAAGTAGACCTTTCTGCCGAAGAAGAAGACATCGAACGTTTGGAACAATTCGCAGAAGAATTGGCTGCAAAAGTAGGATAAGAATCAAACTGCACTGGCTGGAAGAAGTCAGTGCTTTTTTTATTAGTTATTTTGGGATTTTACTAGCCTATTTAGAGGCTTTTTGATACAATAATTCAAATAAAGGAGGAGACTGTATGAACTTAGATATTATTCGGCAAGAAATTGATCAAATTGACGATCAAATTGTCAAGCTCCTAGAAGAACGGATGCAGTTGGTTGAGGGTGTAGTTGCCTATAAGAAAGCATCAGGAAAATCTATTTTAGATACTAAGAGAGAAGAAGTTATTTTTGATAAAGTCAGAAATCGAGTAGAAGATAAGCGTTATCAGGAGACTATTGTCGCGACTTTTTCAGACATTCTCAAACGTTCGCGTGATTATCAGGATCAAAACATCAAATGAAAAAAGAACAATTCTATCCGCTAGGGATTTTTTTAGCTGCTATGTCGGGTGGCCTTGTCCGCTATTTTTTATCTAGTCAGTTGCCAGTCAGTCCTGACTTTCCATGGGGAACCCTTCTTGTCAATTATCTGGGCATTTTCTGCCTGGTCTATCTGGTGAAAGGCTATCTGGTCTATAGGGGAACTAGTAAAGGCTTGGTTTTGGCGCTGGGGACGGGTTTTTGCGGAGGTTTAACAACCTTTTCTAGTCTACTCTTGGATGCTGTGAAATTGCTCGATACCGGGCGTTATCTTAGCTTAATCATCTATCTGCTTTTGAGTATTGGAGGAGGTCTGCTATTGGCTTATGTTCTAGGGAGGAAGAAATGGTAATCGTTTATCTTGCAATCGCCTGCGGGTTCGGAGCCCTGGTGCGTTATTTCTTTTCCCGCTATAATCAAGCTTCTAAATTGCCACTGGGTACTCTCATTGCCAATCTTCTAGGATGTTTTTTGATTGGCCTACTCTACAATCATGTGGAGTCCAAGGAAGTCTATGCCATCCTAGCGACAGGTTTTTGTGGAGGGTTAACGACCTTTTCAACCTTGAATGATGAGCTGCAAAGACTAATCAGTGACAAGAAGGTATTTTATAGCTATTTAGCCTCAACATACATAGGCGGTTTTCTAGCGATTTTTTTAGGAATTCTGCTATAAATTTCTTTACTTTTAGGTGGAAATTTGGTAAACTGTATCTTGTGTGTAATGGACGCACAAAAATACAGTTTATCCGCTGAGGAAGGTTCCTCAAGATTGACAAAGATAGGAGAATAAAATGAATCCATTAATCCAAAGCTTGACTGAAGGTCAACTTCGTACAGATATCCCATCATTCCGTCCTGGTGACACAGTTCGTGTACACGCGAAAGTTGTCGAAGGTAACCGTGAACGTATCCAGATTTTTGAAGGTGTTGTTATCGCACGTAAAGGTGCAGGCATCTCAGAAAACTACACAGTTCGTAAAATCTCTAACGGTGTAGGTGTTGAGCGTATCTTCCCAATCCACACTCCACGTGTTGAAAAGATCGAAGTTGTTCGTTACGGTAAAGTACGTCGTGCGAAATTGTACTACTTGCGTGCACTTCAAGGTAAGGCAGCTCGTATCAAAGAAATCCGTCGTTAATTCGACTAAAAAACTCTGCTTACCCAGCAGGGTTTTTCTCTAGCTCCCTTAGTTCAATGGATATAACAACTCCCTCCTAAGGAGTAGTTGCAGGTTCGATTCCTGCAGGGGGCATTTTGGGAAGTGTAAAGAAAAGCAAAGAATATTTAAAGTGTTAGTTTAAAGGCAATCATCACAAGTTAGCTTTTTAAAATAGGTTAGTATTTTTGGAATTTTTGACCAAAGTGTGACCAAAATTTGACCAAGAAGTCAATGAATATAGAATAAAGTGGATCAGGAAACTGGTCTATTTTATTTTGTATTTATTGAGAAAAGTAGTATGTTTTAGTTTGACAAATATACACATAATGCGTACAATAGTAAGTGTAAGGAGGTAACAATGATATATGCCACTTACAGGTAAAGAAATGGTGAAACTAGCTCTTGAGAATGGATGGGTTGAAGTTCGTCAAAGGGGAAGTCATCATCATTTTAAGAAAGAGGGTTTTTCTTATCTTGTCACGATTCCAGTTCATGGAAATGAAGATTTAGGAAGAGGATTGGAAAGAAAGATTCTCAAAGATTTAGGATTGTAATGTTTACTTTCCTAAGTCTTTTCATATCGGAGGTAGTAGAATGTTAAAAACGTATCCAGCTATTTTTCATAAAGAAGGAACAGGATATTGGGTAGAATTTCCAGAATTTGGTGGTGGTACAGAAGGAAAAAATATCGAAGAAGCGATGAAAAATGCTCGAGAAATGCTTGAAAATGTTTTAGCTTCTTATATCGATGAAGGGATGGCCTTGCCTACACCAAGTGATATTTTAAAGATTGAGGTTTCAGATGGTTTTGTATCAATGATTCAAGTCGATCCTGCGCCTTTTGTGAGAAGTAACAAGGCGATTAGGAAGAATGTGACCGTTCCTGAATGGTTAGTTCGTCTTGCTGATCGAGAAAAAATTAACTATTCAGAAGTGCTGGCGCAAGCGCTAGAGAAGAAGTTGCAAGTTTGATTTTAAGAATATTTATTGATGCTTAAGGAGATAGAATATGGAAATTAAAGAAATAAGTTATCAGGATAGAGTTCCAAAAAACATGATTTCAAAGTTTAATTATTTTGTAAAAGATTTTTTAAAGGAATATTCGGATCAGCTAGATGAAATGGAAGCTGGCTCAGATATGAGTATTAAAAAAGAATATGAAGCAGATTTGGAAGTTTATTTTGTTGAATTTGTCTTTAATAAAAAAGGTGGAGGATTCTTTACAGGTTATTTAGAAAATGAATTGTTTGTGACTTGTAATAATGAATTTTGGGGAAATGTTATTCTAGAATAAAATAAAAAAATAACACTATCTTAGATAATGTTATTTTTTTTGTTCTCATTGTAAAATTGTGTAGCTATTTCTTTAACGTAGTTTTCGTATTTAGAAGGAATATCAGCGTTTTTGAGATAGTCTTGATAATTGAAACTATCGTCTATAGGATATTCATTGTTGACTAAACTCATAAAGTCTAGGATTCTTGCTTTTTCACTATCATTCTCTATATGATTCTTATAGGTATCTATCTGAGAAAGTGAGTTGTTGCAGTCGTCATTGATTAGATGATGTTTTTCATGTAGGAGTATGTTGATTTTTTCAATCTCTGTTGTGTCAGATCGTAGGAAGATAAAGTGCTTATTATTTGCAAGAACATATCTACCTTTACTTGATAAGTTGTTAAGAGTGATAACTTGACAATTTAATTGTTCAATCTCTTTTATAACTTTGTTTAGATTCATACTTATTTTTTATTAGAGAAGTAGTTCTTTAGAAAGTTCTTGATGATTTCTCTGTCGTTATCTGTGATGGGTGTGCCATCATAGGCAACTGAGTTATCAATAGCGTTGTCTATGTCAACCTCTAAGTCAGGTTCAGGAATATCCGTTTTACCTAAAAGATAGTCTGTGGAAACATTGAAGAAGTCTGCTAGTTTTTGTAAATTTTCTGCTGATGGTTTTCTTAGTCCTTTTTCCCACTGTGCATAGCTTTGAGGAGATGTGTTAAAGTAACTTGCTATTTCCTTTTGAGTTAGTTTTTTGTTCAGTCGAGTTTCTTTTAGTCTGTCTTTAAATTCCATAATTTGTACCTTTTTGAAATAAAGTAAAAAAATTTTAAAAAAAATTAAAAAAAGTATTGACAAAGTAATCAACTGATTGTATAATAGATAATGTAATCAGTTGATTACATTAAAACTAAAAAGAGTTGAACTTTGAAAATTTAATAAAAAACGTGTCAGACAACGACAAGCATTGACTAAACACGCATATAAAAATTTAGCAATTTAATTATACGTGAATTTTAGGAAAATGTCAAGTTGAGTCTGATTGTAGATATTTGTCTACAAAACTTTATAGATTCTAAACTCTTTGCTGACGTTAAGGAAACCATAGATAACGTACAATGATGAATATTGTAGCAAAAGTTGTCAAATATGGATTTGAGTCAAAAGATTTAATGTAAAGATGAATAAGCAACTTCAAAATGTTGTAAATGATAGATATTGTTTTGATAATGATTTCAGTCATAATTTTCTCTTTTCTAATATTTTTTGAAAACAAAAATCCAGCAAAGTGTGTTTCCATCTTACTAAGCTGTTTACGATATTTTGTTTTTTGTTGAATTGGTATTATTATACCATAAGTAAATGGAGTTGGCAAAGAGTTTAGAGTTTGTAAAGTTCATGTTGGGTGTTTCGTCCTTTTGCCTTAGTAGATAAGAAAAGGGAACTGACGGCTGAGAACAGTCAATGATACTTCTTAGAAGGTAGCTAGAGTGAGATAGTGAGGTCTATGTGTTGTATGGTCGGTGTGTGAGAGTAAATTCTTGCTAATGCCTTTGGGTAAGAAAGAGGGGATATTGAGTTATCTTTGAATTCGTGACCTTGGCGAAGGTAGTAGGCTGAGAAGCTGAAAGTATGCGAAGATAAGAGCATACATTTTATTATGCTATATTCTATTGAAAAAACGTAAAAAGGCTTTGAAAATAAGCCTTTTTATTTTTGCAAAAATTAACAATAACTAGATTTTTATAAAACAGGTTTTGTCCTGATAAGAATTGAAAGTATTGTTAGTTTTCACAAGGGAATCTATTGCGTTCCTTTATGTAAACTAACAATATGAGTAGAAAGAATTGAAGAGGAGAAAAGATGACAAACAAGATATTTAAGGAAGTTTCTTTACTTGTAAGAGTGCTGATTTGGAACGCTGTTCCGCCTATGATTTTCTATATGATTGTAGGTTCTGTTTATGCTTCTTTAATGTTGTATTTGGTTATGATTGTTACGGATTCTGTGTTAGATTTCGGGGGTAATATGTAAGAATGATTAACGTATCAAAAGCATTGGTTTTGTATAGAGAAAGAAACAATAAGTCAGAAGATGATCTAGCAAACTTTCTAGGTATTCAAAAGAAAGCATATAAACGCTATGAAAGTGGAGATCGAGAGCCTAGTATTGATAAACTTTACAAGCTAGCAAAGTATTATAATTGTACGATTGATGATTTTATCAATGTTGATGAAAAATTCACTGTGAAACGTGAGGAAGTTTTATCAACGAAGGATTTAGATAATCTAGGTTGTCACCATCAGTTTTCTCATGGATTGGTAGCAATGTTGACTAAAGGAAAGAGTTATGAAGAAACAATTCGCTTTTCTGATGATGATAAGACAAAATATGTTTATAAGAGTGAAGTGAAGCGATTCTTACTTGACCTAGCAGAGAAGATGGAGTAGTAGGAAAGAGGTGTGTTAAAATCGGAGAATATGGTTATAAAGAGGGTCAAGGTTTAAGAACTTATTCCGAAGAATGGATCATAAAAGAGTATAACCGAATTTATAGTAGATTCTGTTGGAATTTGAAAATCTATGCTCATGTAAAAAATGGTGCTGATGTTTATGTATCTTCAAAAAAATGTTGTGATGATTTGTATTATCAGCTGTATGCTGTAGGTCAACTTACACGAAGTTATTACAGCAAAATTATGTCTAAGATTGAAAGAACCTATAATCGTTTCAGAGAAGATGGAGTGATTATTGAATTTTAAAATAAGAAGATTTATTCTTAACTATATATGATATAATGTATATAACATTTTAAAAAGGGGATATTTGAATGAAATATAAAAAGTCAATAGCTTTTTTATCAACTGCTATTTTGTTGGCATTTAGTAGTGCTGTTCATGCTGATTCTGCAAGACAATCTAAGATTAAAGAATTGGATAGTCAAAGAAGTGAACTTGCTAAGAAGAACGGTGTTACTGGTTATTTAGCTGATGGTCGTTGGTATTCACTTGTTGAATCTGAGAATAAGGTTGATACCTTGAAGAAACAAGTTGAATCCTTGAAAGTGCCATATAGTGAAAAGAATACTATTAAGGTAAGCTCGGAGTATGCTAAGGCTTTGAAAGATAATTTTAATTTAAAGAAAAGTGAAGGTGAACGAGAACGAGCAGAAGAAATACTAAAATCTGAAAGTGCAAAGTTAGTATTGCAGAAGAATAACTTTGTAACGGTTACTTCTGATGAAGTAGAAGTTTATGATGTGGATAATCTTCCTAAAGATGTAGTGATCGAGTTGAATTATTTTGCCTTTGATATGATAAATCAAGTAAGAAGGCAAATGGGAACTCCTGAATTAACTCTTGCTCAATCGTCTATTGATTTTGCTAGTAAACTTTCTGCTAAAGTAAAGGAAGCTAATAGAGGAATTTCGGATTGGCACTATGTGAAGGGAATCAATGAGGTTGCTAGAGAATACGGATTGCCTACTTCTAGTAAGGAAGATGAAGAAAAAGAGTATGGTTATCAATATTATGAAAATAGTGTAGGGTATTCTTCGGTTTCAAAACAATCTACTAAAGCTGAATTAAAACGTGCTATCTATGATGGAATTTTAAGATTTTTGTATGATGGTGACGAATTTCTTCATGCAAATTCTATTTCAGGTTTAAATTGGGGTGAACCTAGTAAGGCTGAATATTTTGGATTTTCAATGAATTTATTGAAAGATGGTACAGAAATGAGTTTTATTACGGTTTCTGATGATCAACTTTCAAAATCAACTAAGAAGAATTTTAGTACAAAAACTCCTGCGAATACTACAGAAAGTAACAGAAAGTCAATTCTTGGAAAGAAAGAAAAAGAATTGGAAACTGAAAAAAGCAAGCTAGAAAAATTGCAAGTTTCTTATAAAGAGTATGAAAGAATTTCTAAAGAAATAGATAAGTTAAATGAAGAGGAAGAGAAAGAAAAGGAGAAAATAAGAAAAGAGGAACAGGATAAGAAGAATTCTGCTACTACGAAACCTTCTCAATCGACACAAAAACAGGAAAAACCAAAAACGAATGTTTCACCACCGAAACAGGGAAATTCAACTGTTAGTAAGAATGGTTGGTTAAAAGAGAATGGTTCATGGTATTTTTATAATGCTGGCAAACGTTTGACTAATACATGGCAAGGTTCATATTATTTGAAGTCAGATGGTAGAATGGCTGAGAGTGAGTGGGTATATGATTCGTCGTATAAAGCATGGTACTATTTGAATGAGAACGGTATTTATGTTAAAAATACATGGCATGGTTCATATTATTTGAAGTCAGATGGAAAGATGGCAGATAAAGAATGGGTTTATGATTCATATTATGGTTCATGGTTCTATTTGAAGAGTGGTGGCGATTATGTTAATCATCAATGGTTGAAGATTGATGGTGTATGGTATTATTTTAAGAGTGGTGGCTATATGGTAAGCAATGCTTGGCAAGGTAGCTATTATCTTAAATCTAGTGGGGCTATGGCTGTGAATGAATGGGTTTATGATTCATATTATGGTTCGTGGTATTATTTAAAATCTGATGGCTCTTATGCTCGCAATGAAATTGTTCAAGGCAAATATCGTGTTGACTATTCAGGGAAATGGGTTTGATTTAGGTAAAAAGTCAGTTTGAAACTGGCTTTTTTTGTTTGTAGAAAAGGAGAAAATATGATTGTAGTTGTTTATAAACGCTCTCGGTCGCCATCAAGTGATTGAGAGTTTTAATTTGTTATAAATGTTTTAGAAAAGGAGATAAATAATTAAATGTCAAAAGGACAAGAATATAAGGCTTATGGTTCAATCCGTAAAATGAAAGTTGGTGGTGCTTGTGGAGTTATCCTTGCACTTGCAATGTTGGGTATGGTAGTTTCTACAGGTTCGGTTTCTGCTGATGAAGTCGCATCTGATAAGACTGTTGCTGTTGAGAAGAAAAGTGAGGTAAATGTTCCTATTTCTCATGATTCTCTTGATAAATCTGTAAAAGAAGCGAAAGAAGCTGGTGTCAAGGTAGAAGTTGGCGCTGTTCAGGATAAAGGTGTTGCAACCTCTGAAACAGTCGCAGAAAAGCAAAAAGAAATTGAAGCTGATTATGCGAAGCAAGAAGCAGTTGTTAAGAAAACAACTGAAGACTATAAGGCTGCTAAAGTCAACAATGAAGCTGAACGAAAAGCAGTTCAAGCAGAAAATGAGCGTATCGCTAAGGAAAACGCTGAAAAAGAAGCTACTTATAACAAAAACGTAGCAGACCAAAAAACGTTTAATCAAAAGATTGAAAAGGAAAATAATGCTCTAAAATCTGACTTTGACAAGAAACAAGCAACCTATGAAAGTGAACTTGCTAAGTACAACAAGCAAAAAGAAGAACTTGCTAAGAAAGGGTTAAAAGCTGAAAAACCTAATGTGAAGATTTATGGTGACTATGACGAAAGCCAACGTGGTAGTGTAAACTATTATAAGAAATTGACTGCTTCATTTGAAGGAGTTGAAGGTTTGTTGAAGGTTAAAGATTATATTGGTTTACATAGTGATACAACTATTACTGGTAGTCGTGCTGATTTAATTAAAAAACCTTCTGGTTATTTTGGTCAAATTTATAACCCTAAGAAGGGTGATTCATTTACATTACATAATGTCGCTGAAAATGAAAAAGGTGAGAAAATCTCTGCTCGGTTCACATTTAATGATGTTGAGGCTGAGTGGCAGGAAAATGGAAAGCCATTGTCAATTACTAAAATCACGATTCATAAGGAAGATAATAGTGGTTCTATTAATTTTGTTTATGGGAATTTAGTTCAATTTAATACTAAGATTGAGTTTTATCTTGAAAAAGATAATAAGAAAGTTACTGTTGCTGTTGTATCTATGTTCAATGATGTTGATTACGGACAAGAGTTGAATTTGACTTATGAAGATGGTACAGAAGGTATTGTTTTGAATCCTGATGGTTCTGATGTGAAGAAGGTTAAGCGTGATGGCAAGGATTTTTATAAGGGTGAATATAAAACTCCTTGGACTTCTGATGTACCTGAATTGGGAGTAAAGGCTGGAGATCTTGGATATGATAATGTAAAAGATGAAGCTGATATTCCTCGTGGTTCTATTTTATCTGTTGGATATGGTTCTACTTTGAATTTTGTTTACCATAATGGTGAAGGAGTTCATTCTGCTAAAAAAGTTGAATTGGAACGGAAATGGGCTTATGATAAGGCAAGGTCAGCAGGGAAAGATTTACCTACTGATGAAGAAATTTTTAGTGGCAATGGATGGGCTGTAGGAATTTTTGGTAAGGCAAGTGCTTCTGTACCAATTAATGTTTTGAAAAAGCCACCTGTTAAGCCTGTATTGAAAGAAAAGGACACTAAGGAAATTCCAAAACCAAAATTGGAAAAACCAAAAGAGTTGCCTGAACTTCCAAAAGTGCCTACAGTAAAAGTGAACTATTCACGTTTGCGTGTGAAACCATCAACTCCAAAACCTGAGAAGGCTATTGTTGATGCATACGGACATAATATTGATGGTGCTAACACATTCGATAAGAATGTAAAATTCAGTTTGACAACTGACTACAAACCATATTCAACATTTACTGCTGATTCTAAAACTTATGGTAAAACATGGGCTATGGTAGATGATGTTCAAGATGGTGCATATCAAGTAGATGAAAGTAAAATCACTATGAAGGATTCTGCAGGTAAAAATGTTAAGGATTTGTTCAAGATGTACCATGTTTTGTCGGATAAAGAGCGAACAGAAGAAATTCAAAACATTTTGAAGGGAGCTGGTTTGAATCCAAAAGGTGAGTTCTATATGTTTGTAGCTAAAGATTCTGCTTCATTCTATAAGAACTATGTAAAACAAGCTAAGAATATCACGATTGATCTTCCTGCTCGTTTGCTTGTTAAGAAGGCTGAGTTGGTCAAAAATGACTTTTATCAAGTTGATTATGGAAATAGCTATATTTCTAACTTGGTAACTGTTCAAGTTCCTGATTTGAAGCCTGAAAAACATGCACTTGATAAAACAGGTAAAAATGTTCTCGATGGCAAAGAGGTGCTGGTAGGAGAGTTCATTCAATATCTTCTTGATGGCGTCACTGTTCCTACAAAACATGACACACTTTATCAGTATGATGGTATTGATAAGCTAGATGTGAAGCATGATCGCTATACTGGCAACTGGAAGGGTATCATTCGTGGTACAGAATATTTTGCTGAAAAAGACATGGTTCTTCCTTATGATGTAGTCTTGGCTGACGGTAAAGTGGTTAAGGCAGGAGACAAGATTTCTAAAGGTTCTGTCTATGCCTTCCAATTTGAGTTTGACCAAAGTACAAATTCTGAGTTCATCAGGAAGATTGTTAAAGTTTCCTGGAATGAAAAAGATGGCAAGTGGTCATATACTATTGACAAAGAGTTCTTGAACTCTCTAGGTGTTAAAGGTACGTTTGACGCTGATTTTTATATCGAAGTTGAACGTATCGCAAGTGGTGATGTTGAGAATACGTTTGTTAATATTGTCAACAGTCAGGCAATGGGAGCTAAGGTTGTAACTCATACACCTGAGCAACCTAAACCACAAGAACCGAAAAAACCATCATTACCGAATACTGGTACAGCTTCTAGTATGCTTGGGTTTGTTGGTACTGGTATCTTGTCAATGCTAGGTCTAGTTGGTATGAAGCGTAAGAAAGATTAAGAATGTTGTTTATAGGACGGTAAATAAACAGGAATTATCGTCCTTTTGTTTTTTTTAAAAAAAAGAAAAAATGTAAATAGAAAAGGAAATTGAAAAAAATGGCAAAAATTAAAAAACTCCCTGTGGGATTGAATGTGATTGGTACTAAAGTTGTTGTTAGTCCAAAATTTCGTGAAGTAGTAAATGGTTCGTATGATGATTTTGTACCTTTCCGAGAATTTGAGATTTCAGGGGAAAATCAAAGTACGGTAACTATTCGTGTATACGGATTGGCTAATTCTGATATTCCAAAAACAAGAGGTCTTACATTTGTTAAGTCTGTTTCAGGGCTTAATATGGTGACACGTTTGGTTGGTACAAAAGAAGAGATTCAATTTGAAGCAACTGAATTGCGTTTTGAGAAATAAATTATAGAAAATAGGAGAAAAAAATAATGGCTTTTAGTATTCGTAAATTTAATAATGCAGAAATCCCTGTAAATGCAAAAGAATTGCTTGGTAAACTGGTATTTATCAGTTTTATTGAAAACTTTAAAATGGTAGATGGTTCGCCTGTTGATTATCCAACGCATGCAGAAGTTTTCTCAGATAAAATGCAAGAAATTATTCCAATTAAATTGGAAGAAGGTATCTCTGTAGAAGATATTCCTATGATGTCTGAAGTTGAACTTGTTGGTGATGCCACTATTTGGATTTATGATGATTCATATACAATTTCACGTGGAAATAACAATGTTTCTGAGGTCAAAGGACATGCTTTTGCTTTACGTGCTGAAAATGTTAAACGTGTAGGTGGTGGTCAACCTAAACAAGAGCAGAAGCAGGAACAGAAGCAAGAACAAAAACAGGAACATAAGGGATAATTTTTAAAGGAGAAAAGATATGAGTTTATTTCCTACTTATAGAGGAGTTAGGATTTTTCCTTTTATGGAAAAATTAAGATATTTTATCTTTTCTTTTTTCTTTTTGTTGTTTAGTCCAATACTAGCTTTATTTGTCTATTCAAATTTTGAGAAAGTCAAGAATGTAGATATTTTTTCTATTGTTGTTTCGGTAGTTATACTGATTTTGATAATCGCTTTAAGTATTTATTTGACCTGGCTTTCTCAAGAGCGAGTATTCTATTTTCAAAAGAGGGGAAGGGAATCTACTCTTGCTTTCTTTTTGAGGGAAAATGGCTATACTTATACTAAAAAAGTTAAGACGGATTCAGGAACTAGAGATAAAATTGTTTTTCCTGTTGTTTACATGAAGCAAAATCGTTATGATTTGGAAATTGCTTTTAAAATGGCTGGGAATAAGTTTCAAGATAAGTTTAAAAAGATTGGTAGTGAACTTGAAACAACGTTCTTTATGGATTTTATGGAAGTTCAAGATGATATAAAGTTTAAAACATTTAAACTGGCGTATTCGGCTTTTCAAAATCGAATCAAGGTAACTGATGTGGAGTATTCTGATAAGGGTATTCAACTGATGAAAAATCTGTATTGGAATCCTATTGATGATCCTCATTTACTTGTTTGTGGTGGTACTGGTGGTGGTAAAACGGTATTACTGAGAACATTGATTCGTGCCATGGCTAAAGTTGGAGTGACGGATATTTGTGATCCAAAACAAGCAGACTTTGTGACTATGGCAGAACAGAAAGCCTTTGAAGGTCGTATTTCTTATCAGGTCAATGATATTGTTGAAATGATTGAAAGGGCTGTTGGTATCATGTTTGCTCGCTATGCTTATATGCGACAAAAACGTGAAGAAAATGGCGATAAGGATTTGAAGAAATTCTATGAGTATGGTCTTGAACCTTATTTCTTGGTTTGCGATGAATACAATGCTTTGTGTGCTATGCTTGATTTTCAAACGAGACAGCGCTTGGATAATGCTATGGGCCAATTCTTATTACTTGGAAGGCAAGCTGGCTGCTTTGCAGTTATAGCTATGCAGAAGCCTTCAAGAGAAGATTTAGGCTCAAAACTACAAGCGAATATCAATTTCCGAATTTCTGTTGGTCGATTGGATGAGGTTGGATATGATTTGGCCTTTGGAGAAGTCAATAGGAATAAAGAATTTAAGTATGTGAAATATCTTGGTGGTAAACGAGTATATGGTCGTGGGTATGCTAGTGTATATGGAGAAGTCGCAAGAGAATTTTATTCTCCTTTGTTAGAAAAGGGATTCTCTTTTACTGATGAATATGAGAAGATTGAACGACGAGAAAATCCTTTCAATCCTTTGGAAAATCCTGATGCTCAATTATCTGAAGAAGAAAAAGAAAATCTTCAAGCTGAAATGGAAGCACAAGAGGAATTGCAAAAAGGGGAAGTCAAAAAGGCAAGTCCTGAATTGATCCAGGAGTTGATGTCTAGTAAACAAAAAGAAAGTGGAAATGATTTAGTAAAAACGTTTGCGTTTTCTAAAGAAATTGGTGTGTCTGCTGGTTCAATGAAGAATTTGGTAGATAAGTTAGATGGTATTTTAGAATTTGAAAAGGAAGATAATGTAGTGTACCTGAATGAGATTCAAAGAAATATTATAAAGGATTTGTTTGAATTGAAACAGAATACAAGTCAAAATTGGAGTGAGATTTTGGAAGATTTTCCTTTTGATGAATATGGTTTTTAGTTAGTTTTGAGGGGATTTCCCCCTCTTTTTTTGGTTACTGTGCTAGTTGGTGCAATCCAGCTTGCTAGTAGCTAGTAGCAGGAGCGAGGAAGCGAGTGCGACGAGCGACTGCGTGTACTAGCGTGTACTAGCAGGCTGGATTGTGCGAATTACCCCCTATGACTAATAGGGGGGTAGAAGTATTCAAAAGTGGTCAAAAGTGTTGATATTACTGACTTTTTGATAGCTAAAAATTTGAAAAAATGAAAAAGTGAGGAATTATGGAGTTTGGTTATTTAGAAAAGGTTATGAGAATGTATAATTTCTCTGTAAATGAAATAGCAGATTATCTAGGAATTAATGCTGGTTCTTTTTATCATTGGAAAGAAGCTGGAAAAATTCCTGATTCGTATGATTCACAAATTCAAGAATTAATGGCTTTTAAAGAAGGGGTAAGAGATAGTGGTTTTTCCTTAGAAGGTAAAGTTGACTATGTGAAGGTAACATTTAAGACAAGAGATTATATTGAAGTGATTGATAAGGTCTTAGGTTTGAAAAATAAACCTTTCTTAGAAGAAGAAAAAGGTGGTTCAGGCTATGATACAAAATATACATTTCAGTTTATCAATGTTTTCATATCGAAAAAAAGGGAAGATATGGGTTGTATGATTGAATTAAAAGGTCAGGCTTGCAGGCAATTTGAATATTACCTAGAAGAAGAACAGAAGGCAAGCTGGCGTGATTTCTTTATTCGGTGCTTTGAGTATGAGCGTGAAATTGCTGAAGGTGATGGAAAGTATATGAATATACCTCGGTTAGATATTGCGCTTGACGAAAAATATAACGAAGAAGGCAATTTTGAACTTGGTAAGTTGGTAGAACTTTGGGATAAAGGATTGATTGATAGTCGATTGAGATTGAAGCAAATTGAAGATAATGGTGAGTATGGAAAAGCTAAAACAATTTACTTTGGTTCAAGGCAATCTGCATATCATTTTTGTTTCTATCAGAAAGATATTGAGCAGGCGAAAAAACTTGGCTTTGATTTAGATTTTATTCATTCGGCTTTACAATTCAAGAATCGTTATGAAGTTCGAATGTGTGATGAAGTCGCTTTGGATTTTGTTAAAAAAGCCTTGAATGAAAGATTGGATATGGCAAAGTTGGCTGTAAAAGTGATCAATAGCAAGATTAAAGTTTTTGAAAAAGATAATGGAAAAAAAGTCTTGAATAAAGAGTGGTATTCATTGCTGGGTGAAGTTGATCGTATTGGTTTTTCAACTGCTCCTGTTGAGGTTGGTTTCTTTGAAAAACAGTATAAATGGATCAATGAGAATGTTTCAGGTGTTACGACTGTTCTTAAAACTTGGGAAAACATAACAGGTGAGCATAAATTGAAAAGAATATTGTTTGAAGGAAATATATCCGAAAAAAATTGGAAAAAATTAGAGCAAGCGAGGGTTGATTATGAGAAAAATTTACAAGCTGATAGGTTCTGATTCAGTAGTAGTGAATAATAGTAACTTAGTTGTATCAACTGATAGTGGGTTAAGGTCTATTAGTAGTTATTTCCCTACTTTTGAAGGGAATGAAAGTTTAGTGGTTATTCCTGTTATGCCTTCTAAAATCTATCGGACTTACTTTAAGGAGTATATATTGGATTGGTCAAGGATTCCTGATGAAGTGAATGCGATTCTTGATATTAAGAAAAAGGCAGATTGAGAGGTCAGTATATGAAAGATAAGGAGAAAGAGCCTGTTGGTAGTTTATTAACGAAGAATGTCTTAGGAGTTGAAGATAATGAATCAGTAGGGATTCTTGAAGGGTGTTTGATTTTGTTACTGTGTTTGATTTTAGTTATACTACTTTTTACTATGCTTATAACAAAACGAACTCCTTTTGACTGGTTAATGTAGGAGTAGTTTATGAGTAAGAAAAAAATCACTGATGAAAAATTGAGAAAGTTAGTTTTTTTAATTCCTGCTCGTTATTTCTATGAAGGGGTTGTGACAAGTGATAAAGCTAGAAATTATCAAGATTATATAGACTTTCAATGTCAAACTTATAGAAAAACTAAAAGTCGTAAAGATTGGCAAGAGGTAAAAAGACTTACTAAAGAGTATGAGGATTTTCTAGCAAACGAAGTAGATATTAAGCGAAAGTTGCTTCTGTTTGCGTTGATGAAACGTGATCAGAAAGAAAGACAAAGTATGTATTTGTTGCTGGTTAAGAAATATCATTTAGAAAGATGGGTTTGAAAATGGGTAAAATTGTTAAGATGATTTTTAAAATCATAAAATATTTGATTTTAAACTCTATTTTAGGATTGGTTATATCTGTTCTTTTTTATGTACTGCTAGGGAGTGTGAAATTTTCTATTATGATATTTATGGTGTTTTTTATTGGAGGGTTAGTTTTTGAATGAAAGTTAAAAAACGTTCACCAGCTTAGTTGCTGGATAATGAAAAAAAATATAGAAAAAATGAGGTAAAAAAAAATGACGTTAAATGGAAAAGATAAACAAGTTATCGAATTGTCGAATGAACTTGCTAAAAAATTGAAGTCAAAAGAATTTGATTTAGCGTGGAAACATGCTGGTGAATTGAGTTCTCTTCTTAAAAATGATGAAGAATTGCAATTACCGTATCAGGTTATTGAGTGTATCAAGAAAGACCTTTCTAGTTACTATGCAATGAATAAGGAATTGAATAAGGTAACAACTCGTGCTTTTGCGATTGGTAGTAGCTTTGAGCGTTCAGCTTCAATTTAATTGAAATGATGAAGGAAGTCAATCTTGGCTTCCTTTTTTATGGAAGGAGAAAAATGAGTATTAAGGTTGTATATAATAAATTTTCTGATGTATGTGAACATTACGCTTTTGGGAAAAAAATTCTTGATGAACCTCAGAAAATCATTGATCGCTTAGATGAACATTTTGACGGTGTGGAGTTTGGAGAATTTGATGGGTGCAATCCTGATAATGTGTATGTCAATTCGTTTACAGAAGTTGATACGCAGGAAGCATTGATTGATTTTGCAGGTATTTTGGATCATGGAGAATATGAGCAGTTAGTCAATGAAGATCGTTTGTTTGCTTATGTGGAAGAACACGAAGAGGAAATAATTAGTCGTTTAGAAGAATCCTATGTGTTTCTTGGTCATGAAGACGGTAGCTGGTACTTTTTGCAATAAAGAATGGTTGGTGCTGAATATGGCTTCAAAAGTATTGATTAGGAATCCAAAGAATCGAAGGCAGGCTTGGTTTGTGTTGCCTTTGTATTTTGGAAGGTTATCTCATATTGGTTTGACTGGCTCTTATGATGAAGAAATTCAAATTGTTGATTATGAGGGTTCAGCATTTATTGGTTATGGTCTATTTAGTGTTGCTGATTTGGAACAGTTAAATAGACAAGTAGAAGGTTGATTAAGGAAGGAGAAAGATGGAATTAACAGCCGTAGTTAGGGATGATATACTTAAAAAAGTGAAACGTTTTTCTTTACCTGTAACTCTTGAATATGTTGCTTCTGAGTTTGGATTTGATATAGAAGATGTATCCATAAGTATTTTATCTGTTGAAGAATTACCGACTTTGAATGTAGAAAGAAATCTTCTATATGATCTTAATGAACTTGCTGAAAATCTAAAAGATGTAGACAAAGATTTGGTTCTATCCTATATTGAATCACAAAGTTCTAACGTATCAGATTTGTTAAAATTTAACTTTCATGATTGTAGTTTATATTCTGATATTACTACAGATCATGAGTTGGGAGCATATATGGTAGCAAATAATGGCTTTGATCTTGGATTGATATTGAAATATTTAGACTATGAAAAATATGGTCGAGATGTTCGCTTAGAAGAAGGTGGTAGCTTTACTGATAAAGGTTACTTCTTGCCTAAAGCAAACAGATTATAAAATTCGATAAGGAAGGAGAAAAAAATGGAATTAACAGCTTTAGTTAGATACGGAAAATTTGTTAGACAAGTTTTGCTTCCATGTGATAGTGAGGAAGTAGCTTATCGATTTGGTTATGAAGAAGGTGAAGAAATTACGGTCACTATTGATTCGATTGAAGAATTGCCTGATTTGAATTGTGAACGCTTGACCTTAGATTTAGCGAATGAACTTGCTGAAAATTTGGAAGATGTAGATGAAGATATTGTTCTATCATTTATTGAATCAAACAGTTCTGATCCAAAGTATTTGGCAAGTGCTGAATTTGATGATTGTAACTTATATCCTGATATTTCTACGGATGAAGAGTTAGGCTTATATATTGTAGAAGATATGGGTTTTGAATTGTCAAAGGAAACACTACAAAACTATTTCGATTATGAAATGTTTGGTCGTGATGTTCGTTTGGAAGAAGGTGGTAGTTTTGTAGATAAAGGTTACTTTGTATCAAGATGATAGCGAATATAAGAGTTTTGAGAGAAGGAAATTTTGAATTTCTCTGTGAACTGGATATCATGAAATTTACTCAAGAGCAGATTCTTGAAAGAATGAATGAAAGAGGGATTGATAAAGGTAACTTTCTTATTTGTGGTATTACAGATTGGGAAGTTGATAAAATCATGTCGCTTGAAGAGGTTTACTTGCTGAAAAAAGCTGTACTGGAATTGTATGATGGTGACGAATTCATTGTGAAATTTCAGTTACAGCGTTATGTGCCTGTAACTCAAATTGTAACTACATATTATAGATTCTGTTCTAAAGATGAAGTTAAGACAATGGTTGAGTTGACAAAAGAGTTAGATTATGAATCAGTTATCAATTACTTTTTTAGATGTGGAAGCTGGGTGACGGTATTTCAGGGATTCATAGATCAGGGAGAAGTTTTAAATACTCCTGTTGGATTTTATAGAAAGGTTGTTCTTTAAATTTTTAAAAAAGGAAGGAAATATATTGAGAAATTTTGAGTTGAAGAAACCACGAAAAGAAAAACAAAAGCAAGTCAAAATGAAGAAGGTAAGTCAAAAGAGATCGAATCAGATTTTTTTATTTGGCTTAACTTTTTTCTTTTTTCTCTGTGTTTTAACAATGTTTGTTTCAATTAAAAGCGCTGTTAAGGTAAGTGAAAGATTATCGAATACAGCAGTTGTTGAAACAAAGAAAGAAACTGACCGTAAGTTGGAACAGTTTTTAGATGGTTATGTAAGTCGATATTTTACTTACAATTCACAAGCTGGTTCGTCTGATGATGATGTTTCAAAACTGAATAACTATTATGGTAGTGTTCCTGATGTTAAGAATCAAGGTCAGTTGAAACAAGAAATGTCAGTAGTTAGTGCAAGAATGCTGACAGCTAAAGACGGTATCGCTGTATATCGTGTTATTTATGATACGAAGAAAGATGATAAAAGTCAGCGTGTAGGGATTGAATTTTCGATTCCGTACGGTGAAAAAGATGGTAAATATTATGTAGCTGGTTTGCCTTGGTTCTCACCTGTGAGTGATTTTAAAGCTGACGGAGTAGAAAAGGATAGTATGGTCTCTTTGATTGCTAAAGATGATTTAGAAGAAGGAAAACGCAAGAAATTGATTTCTTTCTTGGAACTATTCTTTAAGAACTATACGACAAGTCAAGCTAACTTGGATTTGATTTCAAAAGATATTAAGTCCATTGGGGGTGCAAGCTTTAAGAGTTTGGATTATTCCTACTTTAAAGAAAAAGATGGTAAGATTCTTGCCTATGTGCAAGTAACCTTTGAAGTTGCTGGTACAACTCATAGTGAGAACTTTAGCTTTGAATTACGAGAAGATAAAGATAGCTTTTTCGTAGAAAAAATGGATCATACAATTCCATTAGATTATAACAAGAAAGATGATGAAGGAGAATAAAATAAATGGCATTATTTCAATTTTTAGTAGCAAAACTCGGTATTCCAGCAGTAGCATTTTTTGCTGGTACAAAAGCATTGAAGGCATGGAAGGATCAAAAATTGGGAACTATTTTTGTGACAGTTATGATTGCTGGTTTTATTATTTACTTTTTAGACAATCCTGAAACGGTCTTGAAGGCTACTGGTTCGCTTTGGTCTAAACTTGTAGAAGTGTTTAAGTAGGATTTTGAATGGAAAGAAAAGACAAAAAGTTATATGTCTATACGACAGCATTTAGACAGCCTGTATGGGTTCATAAGTTGAATGATGATTATAGTTTGCCCTTTGCTGTTAAGATGTCAGCGATTGTCTATTGCCTAGTGATTTTAGTCATTGTGTGGTTTTTACTAGGCTTTATTCCTTCCTTGGATTGGGGTTGGCGATTTATGGGTTCTCTATTTGCTGGTTGGCGATTTGGGAATTTGTTAGCTGATTATAAGTTAGATGGTAAAACTCTTTTCCGATTCATCTATGAATATTTAATTTTTTGGAAGGAATACGATAGTCAAAGAAAGGAAATATATATTTGTAAAGGTATTAAACATGAGAAAGTGAGAATGATTAAGCGTGGAATTAACGAATAATATTTGGTCAATCGCTGATGGTTTGATTTTGCTGAAAGATGGAACGGTTCTGTCCGTATTTGAAGTTGAATCACAAATTGTCAATACGATTGAAGATAATAAGAAAGAGACAAGCAAAGATTTAGTTTATAATTGTTTGGCTAGTCTGCATGAGTACAATGATGTAAGTATTCATAGCTTACATATTGATTTAGAACTAGCTAAGAAGATTTCTTTATTGTCGCAAGATATTGAACAAGGTCAAGGGACAAGTCCTTTGGGAAATTATGTGATTTCGACAATGAAGTCACGATTGGAAGAAGAAGTAAGCTATCTTTTTGAATATAAGCATTATATTGTAGTTCCTTTGAAGTCGGTCAATGTGACCTCTGATTTCAAACTGACTATTGAGCAGACGATTGCAACCTATCGTAAAAATGTGTTGAAGATGGCTGGTTTTGAAGAACTACCAAAAATTGATTGGTGGAAAACATGGCAGAATCAGAAAGATATGGTTCAGACGAAACTTCATGTTTTGAATGTGAAGGAAGTTGCGAAAGCAGACTTGGAATTACTGAATCGACTTCATTTTCTTGGTGGTCAATACTATGATAAAGAAAGTGAGTTGATTGCTCTTGAAAATTCTATTGAGAATGTCGATGAAACGATTATTGAGGTAGTGGACGGAAATGCTTTGAAGTTGACCAATGGTCAGGAAACAAGCTATGTGGCGACAATACCTGTTGTTTCTTATCCTAAAAATGTGTCTTATCTTCATTTGCAAGAAGAACTTCAAAATCTTGAATTTCCTGTAGATAGTGTGTATAAGATTCGATTTTCTACTCAAAAAGGTTTCTTCTCTTTATTTTCAAGGGCAAGAAACAAGCGTAAGAATCTTGGAAATACGGTAGAGGAAACAGCAGAAAATGATGATGTTCAAAAGATTGAAGTCTTGGAAAGCCATCAGTTGCTAGAAGATTTTCAGGAGAAACATGATAACAAAGAATTGATGATTACCTATCTTCATACCTTGACGATTACAGCAGACAGTTTAGAAGAATTGAATCTTAAATTTGATATTCTGTTTGCACGTTTGAAAGAGTTGGAAGTAGAAGTTGTCAAGGCTGTTGCTGATCGAATCTATCTATTCTATAAGAGTAGGTTGACAGAAATTCTTGATAATGGAAGGGAATCTTTTCTTCAATATGGAAGCCTGCGTGGATTGTGTGAGAATTTGATGTTTACTACTAAGAAGGTTGGAACAGAAATTGGTTTTCCTATTGGTCGAGTGGATAACGAGATTTCCTCATGGTATGGAGATTTTCAGAAGGCCCTTGATTCAAGTACCAATGTTGTATTTTCAAACTTGTTACAGGCTAACAAAATTGGAGTTAAAGGGAAGGAAACAAGCAATCCTCATACAGCTATAACTGGTTCAACTGGAAATGGGAAGTCATTCTTGACGAAGTTACTATTTACCTATCATTCGTTATTGAAAACAAAAGTGTTGTATATTGATCCAAAAGCAGAAATGAAAAGACAATATCAAGCTGTGCTTTCAAAATTAGAAGCAGAAGGTAAATTTGAGGAATTGCAGGACTATATTAAGTCAATCAACTTTGTTACTTTGGATATGAAAGATAAGAAGAATCAAGGTGTACTTGATCCCTTCTCATTCTTACAAGATGAAGCAGAGTTGACTGAGTTAGCGACTGTACTTGTTGGTTCTGTATTGGATAAAGATACTTATATCAAGGTTCAACCTTATCTGCTAGATTCGATTGATAAAGTGCTTGAACGTAGAAAAGCTGGTGAGAAAGTCGGTATGTTACAAGTCTTTGATGAATTGGAGAAAAATTCAAAAGAAGAAGTTGAGACTGCTGGATATTTCCTTAAACGGATTTCAAGAAATTCTTTGTTGTCACTTTGTTTTTCTGATGGTAGTCAAAATGTTCTGAAGGTTGATAATAAAATTACAATCGTTGAAATTACAGGTTTGGATATGCCAAAAGGAACTGATAAAGATGAAATGACTGAAACACAATTACGTAGTTTGACAGTTATGTATTCTTTGACCTATTTCTGTGCAATCTTTGGTGAACGTGAAAAAGATAAGGAAACAATGTTATTCCTTGATGAAGCATGGCAAATTATGTCAACTCCTGCTGGACGACAAGTAGTGAATCGTATTAAGCGTACGGGTCGATCATTCAATAACTTCCTAGTGCTGGTTACTCAGTCTGTAAAGGATTTGAAAACAAGCGAAGATGGTACTGGTTTTGGTACGGTATTTGCTTTCCCTGAAAATTCTGAAACAGGGGCTATCTTGGAACACTTACGGGTGGAAGATGATGAATTGTCACGTGCTTGGCTTGAAAATCAAACAATGGGACAATGTATTTACTATGATACATTTGGTCGTAAGGAACGAATTACAGTAGATGGTACAATCTATCCTGAATTGATGGAGTTGTTTGAAACAGTAGAAACAGAATTGGTTGCAGTTTAAAGGGGGGAATATGAGAAAAAATATTTTACTAGTGTTTATTTGTTCATTCTTCCTTTTTCCTATATTGGTTAAGGCGAATCCTGTTTCAGATTACCTTCCAAACAATAATTTCAATATTATTGAATTTGATAAGAATACCAATAAACCAAAACTGAAAGAAAGTTCTGAATCGACAAAAGAACTCTTAGATAATGCGAAAAAAGCAAAAGAAAAAGAAGCTGAGATAAAAAAGCAGAATGAAAGTAAAAGTAAGCTAACTTATGAGAATTATAAGTCGAGAATGTCTGATCTCACAAGTAAAGCATACTTTGACAAAAAGTTTTTTGGATTTGATTCCAATATCAACTACTTTTTTAATTCGCTAGTTCAGGCTGTGTTTTGGGTTGGAAAACTGGTTTTCTATGTGATTGCAGAATTGTATAGCGCTGTTGAATCAATGAGTGATGTTTCTTCATTATTGAATGAAGCTGTAAAGAACTCTAGTAAGGTATTTTCTTCCTTGTTTAGTCAAGAAATAATCTATATGGTTGGTGCTAGTATGGCAGCCTATCTATTATATATATTTGCGACTGGAAAAGGAAGTTTCTTCAAAACATTGATAAAAATGTTGTTGATTTATACTTGTATTGGAGTGTACTTTATTCAGTTTCCTGTTAATGGTCAAAATAAATATCTGTTGACTCATGTTTACGATGCTTTCAGGACAACCACTATAACCTTGAATGGTGAAATCACGAAAACTTTAACTGGCGAAAGTAAAGATGGAGTAGAAACATACTTTTCAGAAACCTTGTTGAAGGGATATAAGTACATGAATTCTCCTGTAAATGATAAAGGGGAGTTTGTGCTTTCTGAAAAAGAATTTGAAGATTTAGCTGGTTATAAACAAGGTGATGGAGACCATTTAGTTGGTGAGAAGAAAATCAAGGATATTGCGAAAGATAAAGATCCTGAAAATAAAATGTTGAAGAATGAGTGGGGATTGAAATTCATGTATGCCTTCGCTTCTGATGTCGATATTATAGTGATGGGAACGATTTATCTATTGCTTGGATTGTCACGTTTCTTCTTCTTAATTGTGTTTATCTTACTTATCGTTTTGTTGCCATTTATACTTCTGTTAAGTCTATTTCCTAAGATGGAACACTTGCTGATAGGATTTAATAAAAAAGCTATTTCAATGCTTGCTTTATCATCTATCATGCTTTTAGCAACTACATTATTTTCTTTCTTTTATAATACGTTGACTAGTTTTGTTTCTACTGCTGTTGGTGGAGATTTGTTGGTGACGGTATTTTTAAAAGCATTGTTATTGTTTTTGATGTGGAAATATAGACACTCACTTCTAACAGCATTTTCAAGAGTTACGAATAGTCCTGTTGGTAAGATTGGTAGAGAAATCAGCAATTCTCAAGCAGTCAAAAACTTGAAAGAAAGAATTGCTGGTACTGGAAAACTTGGTTTGAAATCAGGTAAAGACGGTTTGAAAGTTGGTGGTCAGTTTGCTAAAGGTGGCTTGAAGTTGGGTAAAGATAAGTTGAGTGAAAACCTCAAAACTTTACGAAAAGACAGTCCGTTGGTAGATAAGGTTGCTGAAAAAGGAGAAGCGGTTAAAAATCGAATGGATTCGATTAGAGAACGTAAGAATAGTTCAGTCAATGCTTTGAAAGAAAAAGGAAGTAAGGCTTTAGCTAAACTCTATGGAGTGCGAGCCAATGCCTTTAGAGAAGGTAGTGACGATAGAAAATTGTTGAAAGGAAAACAGAAATTAAGAGATGAAGAAGCTAAGAAATATGCTGGTCAGAAAAATGCTTCTCGTGAAGCAGTTCGGCGTTTGAAGGAAGAACGAGCAAGAAAACGAGAACAACGTTTTAAAGAAGAACAGCAACGCTCTGCAAAACAGAAAATGCAGACTACAAAGACTACCAATCCGAGGGCAGTTGGTAGAAGAAAATCAGATGTTAATAGTGCTAGAAATGATGTGAAGAGTTCTAAACAATATAGAAGTAAGAAAGAAAAGAGGTTGAAAGCAAAAAGAAGAAAGGTTGATATTTAATGGGTAAAAAAATAGCTAAACAATTAGGCTTACTGATTGGAAGTCTTTTACCTATTCTCCTAGTGATCATCTTAGTGATTGCAAGTGTTATTGGGATTGTTTCTGCTGGTGGTTCGTCAGGTAGTACGACTGGAAAGAGAACAAGACTAACAGCGCAAGAAGTGGCTCAAAAAGCCAGTATATCTGTCGAACGTGCAGAAGATGTGATTAAGATTCTAAACTGGCAACTCTCTAAAGAGAAGTTCACTTTAGAGGGTGCTAGTGGTTCTCTTGCTAATGCAGAAAGAGAAAGTGACTTTGATCCAAAGCTAACGAATCCGTCAGGTGGAGTTGCTGGTTATTTTCAGTGGTCTGGTTGGGACGGAAACACTATCAATGGTGATAGATGGGCGAATGCAAGTTCACGTACTTTAGATAGTACGGTGGAACTGGAATTGATGTCCTATGAATTGAATCATGGATATAAGAAAGTCAAGGACTATATGCAGAAGGCTTCTGATCCTTTTGAAAGTGCTAAGTATTGGTCTGAATATTATGAAGGTGTATTGCTTTCAGACGGTCAGACTAAACTAGAGAAGCTGGAAAAGGATAGCAAGAAGTGGTATGAAGTCTTTAAGGGTACGATTGAATCTGATGGATCAAGTGGAAATGCAATAGCTGGTAGTTTAGATATTCCTGCTGGTCAAGTAGCTATGGAGATACCTAGTGGCTATTCGATTGACAAGGAGATTACCAAAGATGGCTATATCACTCAATCTTATCCGTATGGAGAATGTACGTGGTATGTTTTCAATCGTGCTAAAGAATTTGGAATACAGTTTGATCCATATATGGGAAATGGGCAAGATTGGGCGCATAAGTCAGGTTATGAAGTAACGAATACTCCTACGAAGCATTCAGCAGTTAGTTTTCAAGGAACGCAAGCTGGTGGTCACCGTCTTTATGGTCATGTGGCATTCGTAGAAGATGTGAAAGATGATGGTTCAATCTTGATTTCAGAATGTAACTTTGTTCAAAGTGGACAAGGTACTGGAATCACGAATTATCGTGTGTTTGGTGCTGAAGAAGCAAAAAATTTTTATTATGTTATTGGAAAATAAAGAAAAAGAGGAAAAAAGAAATGAATAAGAAATTTGTAACATTGTTGTCTGTAGCTGTATTGAGCGCAGTTACTAGTGGAGTATATGCTGATGAAATTAGTTTGGGTGGAAATGCTCCAACTTCATCAGATAATACAGGGTTAGTGGTTGCTGAAAAACCAATAGAATCACCTGTTGAGAAACTAGCGCCAAAAGTAACAGAAAATTTGGATTTAGGTGGAAGTGCTGATAAAGTACAAGATAAAGATAATACAGGAGTTGTTGTAGAGCCTACAACTCCGTCAGAAAAATCTAAGGAAGAAAAGCCAAAAGAAGATAAGCCTTCTGAAAATCTTGGAAAAGATTCTGAGAAAGAGCAGGAAAAGGATAATACAGGAGTTGTTGTAGAGCCTACAACTCCATCAGAAAAACCTAAGGAAGAAAAACCGAAAGAAGAAACGCCAAAAGAAGATAAGAAGCCTACTGTAGAAGATACTCCTGAAGTTAAGGAAGCGAAACAGAAGGCAGAAGAAAATGTTGGTGTAAAGGAAACAGACGAACCTAAACCATTGAATGTTACTAAAGAAGAAATCAAAGAGCAGCCTATTGAAACAAATACAGGTCATACAGTTGTATCTACGAATCAAGGGAAAGTAGTGGTAGAAACAGAAGAAGGTGATTATCAAGAAAAAGAACCTTATGAAATTGGCGCTGTGAAACAGAAAGACGGTACAATCGCTTTGAAAGATAAAGAAGGACAGCTAAAAGTTCTTCCGAATACAGGAACAGCAAGTACAATCTTTGCGACGATTTGGGGTTTTGTAGGTTTGGTTGCGACTATTTGGGGTAAACGTAAATTTAACTAGAAGAAGAATGATAAGGTAGGGGTCACCCTGCCTTTTTTTGTTTTTTGTGATATAATAATGTAAAATAGGAGAATAACTATGAGTAATAACAATGATAAGATAAAACAGTTTTTTTTAAGGACTATTCTTAAAAATCGTAGTGGACTAAGTGAAGCGTATAGAAATAAAGTCAATTCTTTTTCTGATGAAGAATTGAAGATAGAGTATAGTGAGTTAAAATCTATTTCTGAAAGGAAGGGGACAATAGCTAATTCTTTGATTTTAGTATTGTTTCTTGCTTTTTTAGGGGGCTTGTATAAGGTCTTTGTAGATTTTACTGATAAAGTTACTAAGGTTTATGGACAAAGTAGTGAATCTTCTGTTCTGGTAAATGGCTTGTTTATTTTAAGTGTGGTTATATTCGTCATTGTTTTATTCGTCATTGTCTTTTATTTGTTTAGAGTTTCTGAAAAGAAAAAGAAATTCTATTTTGTCGAAGTTCTTATGAAAGAAAGAGGGTTATTGTAGTAAGATGAGAGAATACTTTGATACCATTTTTGAAGAGATTTTATTAAATGTTATTGCTCAGTTTATTTATGTTGTAGGTACAATGTACTATTTACATGAACTGGGTACATTTAATGATTCAGTGAAGAATATAACAAATCCGGTTACAGTTATGTTTAAAGACGATGGGAAAGCATGGTGGTTATTAGCATTTGCCTTGATTCTGACTGCTATTGCTGGTTTGTTGTTGTGGTATCATGTTCAGGTAATTTCTAGGGTTAGTGGTTATTCAATGATAACACTAGCACTATTTATTCTTATTTTGATTTTGTTTATAGTCTTAATTATCATAGATATAAATAATCCTATTTTAAGAATGGCTATAATTGTTATTTTTGGGAGTTTTGTTGCATTTACAGCTTTTACTAGTTAAAATAATGAGTAGGTACAAGTCAGCAATGGCTTGTTTTTTTGTTATTTAAGGAGAAGAAAATGGATCAAGTAGAATTGTTGAAATTGAATAACTAGCATAGAAAGAATGGCAAGTCAGGAATGGCTTGCTGTTTTTTTGTCATTTTATGGATAAAAATGAACATAAAGAAACCAGGATATGAGCAAAGATTCGGATTTGAGTTCAAAAAGTTCAATCAGGTATCAAGATTTTGTTCGGAAATTATAATTTTAGGAGCTTAAAAGAAAATGGAATTACAAAAACAAGTATTTAATATTGAAGTTCCGATTCCATCTGATATGGTGTTGATTAGTCGGTCTGAGTATTTAGATTTAATTCAAAAAGAAGAAGTTGGTCAATGGTGGACGATTGACAAGGTAGAGGAATTGTTGTCTATTAGCAAAACAAAACTTGTAAATGATATTTTGTTGAATCCTGCAATTAAAAAAGAGGTGGATATTGAGCAGAATGAAGAAGGATTTGTATTGTATCCCAAAAGTAAAGGTTCACCATATAGATTTCTTGCAAGAAAAACAAGAGAATATTTTGATAAGAATTATCAAAAAATATTATTGATGTTATAATAGAATGGTGATGATTGCCATTCAGAAAGGAGTTATAGTGGCAAGTTACAGACAACGTGGAAAAAATAAATTATGGGACTATCGGATTTTTGATAAGAAAGGAAAAGTTGTTGCGACAAATTCAGGATTTAAAACGAAACGTGAAGCCATGAATGAAGCGCAAGAGAAAGAGAGGAAACTATTTCAGTCAAACTATACAGCACGATTTGACAGTAAGGCTACCTTATATGAGTTGTGGCAGGATTGGTATAACTTAGTGATTCTTCCGTCAGAAAAAGCGAAGGCGACAAAGGAAGGTTATTATGCAAGGGGTCAATCTTTAGAGAAAATATTTTCTGATATACCAGCAATGAGCCTTAATCATCAGGAATATCAGTCGAGATTGAATGAGTTTGGAGAAAAGGTAACGAAGGATCATTTGCGTAGAATCAATGCAGATATAAGGTCGGCTATAAAATTTAGTCAGCGAAGTGGATTGCAGATAACAGATATAACAGAAGATGTTAAAATATTTGGTTTGGAAGCTGGTAACGTTGATGATAAGTATATTCATAGTATTTCAGAGTACAAAGATTTATTATCTCACTTACAAGGGAAGTTTAATTATAGGGAATCTGTGATTCCATATTTGCTATATTTCTTGTTTAAGACTGGATTTAGGGTTGGTGAGGCTATGGCAGTGTGTTGGTCTGATATTGATTTTGACAATAAAACAATTAAAACATATAGGCGATTTGTAGGAGATCGGCAAGAGTTTGTACCTCCGAAAACGAAAACTTCTATAAGAGAAATTCCGATTGATGATGATTTGTTGGCTGTTTTGGAAGCATTAAGAGTTGAGCAAGAGAAAATTTTGTTTGATCGTGAAGAATTGAAGAAATATGATTTAGTATTCTATGATAGAAGGTATAAAATACCGACTAACTCAGGCTTGAATAAGAGTTTAAGAGTATGTTTATCAGAACTTGGAATTGGGAATCAGGAAATGACAGCGACAGCAGGAAGGCATACATACGGTTCATATCTTTTAGCTAAAGGGATTGATATTTGGGTTGTTGCTAGATTGCTGGGGCATAAAGATATACAGCAGATTATTAAAACTTATGGTCACGTATTGCAAGAGGTGATTGATAAGGAATATGAATTGATTAGAC
Organism: Streptococcus sp. VT 162; assembly: GCA_000688775.2. Classification (NCBI taxonomy): domain Bacteria; kingdom Bacillati; phylum Bacillota; class Bacilli; order Lactobacillales; family Streptococcaceae; genus Streptococcus; species Streptococcus sp. VT 162. The sequence goes on along the minus strand of CP007628.2, from coordinate 1,199,033 downwards.
AATTTTTGCTTGATAAAGAATAAAAAAAGAAAACAAAAAGATTGACCAAAAATTGACCTAGAATATACAAAGATGTTGATTTAATAGGCTTTTAGAGGTGGGATTTAGTTCCTGCAGGGGGCAGTACTAGTCACAAAAACACTGGATAACCAGTGTTTTTTTTTGACCAAATTTTGAACAACTTCATAAGATATCCATGGTGTGGTATAATTAGATTTGACAATAAAATGACTTCCATTTTATGACCAGAGTCTGAAGGAGAGTCCCATGCACCTCTACTAGGTAGTTGCGCATGCTCGAGATGGCCTGACCTTGGAGATTTGCACTTAATGTAAAAACAGGAACTTGCCTTCAACTAACAGTGTATAGACAAGTTCCTTACAAACTATTTTAATGGTGATACATAATCATCTGGAAGTTTGCCTTCAGATTCAATCCACTGTTTCTCAGCAATTGGAATCAATTCTTTAAGTTCTTCCTTAGAAAACAACTTCCTATTTTTAGGGACATCTATCAAAGAAGCTGGATATTTACTTATAAATTTTCTTCTAGACTCTTTTCTCTCTTCTTCCGTCGGTGGCCAACGATCGGTCTGAAGTTTACTTAATACTTCTAACTCCGTTCTCTCCCCACTTTCTAATAAGGCAAATAACTCGTTTGGTAATTCATAAACCACTCGCTGAGGGGCAATTCCTCCCTCCTCAGTAACGTAATAAAGATGATTGCCATCTCTCCAAATGTGCTGACCATAACCTTTTACTTCTTCGAACTGGATAACATCTTCCCAGCCTAATTTACTATGTTCCATGTATGTTCTCCTCTCTTGGTGCTAATATCTTCCATAACACCTTCTGGAATATCTCCTGGGAAAGTTCGTCCGGTTGGTCTCCACCAGTCATTGGCTCCAACTTCATTCCCACTTGGTATTGAAATCCCTTTTTTCGCTACTACTTCTGGAGTGACATCCAAACGATAAAGTGGACCGTCTCCTAAATAACCTTCATCAAATCCTAATATAATTTCATAAAGACGATTATCTCCATTGGCAACCTTTTCAATGATATCTGCATGTTCTTTACTCAACCAGAAACTTGTACCATCACGCCCCCCAACAATACCTCCATTCCAATTTTCGCTAGGTTGAAATTTTTGGAATCTGGATGCTCCATTCTTAAATTGTTGGTTATGCATTTTTAAATAGGTTGAATTATAAATATCTTCAGGATTTGGTCTATCCCCTTTATTTATTTCAAGTATTGATTTTTGTGTTACTCCATTTTTATACTTAACCTTCGGTGAGTCCTTAGAAATATTAAAAATCAATTCCCTTTCTTCAGGAGTTAATTTGTCAAAGACTTTTTCTAGATATCTTTCTCGAGTTGCAAAGTCTTTAAACCCAGAACTCTCCCTCGCAAGCCTGCTTTCTTCCAGATTCTTCAGAATCTGCTCTCGGTTATACTTCGGTGCTTCGACATCTACTTTCACCTTATTGAGACTAAACTTGCTGGCTGCTGAGGAGGTTGACCAGATCCTCCACCCGTTTGGCAAATCCAGTCGAAGTTGTTCCAGTACTATAGCTCCCTGCTTGAGGACCTCAGCCATGCTGTGGGTGTCCGTGTTAAGAATAACTGTGTTAACGTAAAGAAAAAGGGGACTACCTGTTTGATAAAAACTGGGTGGAAACCCAGTTTTCTTAGTTTTCTTGGACTAGGAGGTCATACGGAAAGTACTCTAGGTCTTTCAAGCGTTCGTCGTAGATTCCTTTGATCTTGCAGGTTGCGGCAGTGTCAAAACTCCAGTAACCTTTATAGGTATCTTTGGTATGGTTGTTATACCATGGAACATCCGAGTGGCTATAGTACCAGAAACCCTGCGCCTTAGCTACACTCTCATAAGTGTCCTCAATCATATTTTGATACTCTAAAATCGAATGAAAAGGAACTACCTTGTCATGGAATAGATAAACCATGTAGTATTCAATCAAGCCATCTGTGTGGTCCATCTGATCATAAATAGCCTTCAAATCATCTAGAAACTCTTCCTTGCGCTCACTGTAAAGAACTCCCAGGGCAAAGACATCAACTGCACGATAAAAGGGAACTCCCTCCGAAGCAATAACTTTGAGATGAGACAGAATACCTTGATAATAGGGGAAAATCTCCTCTTTCGAAGCCCCTATAGAATAGAAAAGTTTCACTAGTTCTTCATTATCCAAAACCAAATCTTGATAATGGAACAACAAATACTTCTCCGAAATTTCATCTGTCATCTCGACATCTTCTCTTAAACGTTTTTGTACACGATTCAAACGTTTTTCAAAATATGCATGATCTTTATGTTTGTCTCTTATCATAACTTCTTCCTTCTACTATGGTTTAATGATATTCGCTTTGGCATCTAAATTATTAATCATAATATTGCCATTCTTTTGGATTTTAACAAGCTGTGCTTGAACATCACCAGTTTTGTAAGCTTTTCTAATTAAGTCATAATGTTCTTCTCCGACCGCATCTTCCAAGCGATCGCCTATCCACTCACGGCTCATCTGCTTGAGGACCTCAGCCATGCTGTGGATGTTCGTGTTAAAGACGACATCCCCCTCTTTCATCGCTTTCACCCACTCATCTTTAGTTACGTATAAAGCATTTCTTGAACGGAGTCTAGAAAGACTTGCATTTTCTACATTCTTCGCTTTAGAAGCCAGATTGTCCAAGCTCTTTCCTAGACCTGTATCTCCCAATTTCACGGTTGTTTTCTCAAGTGTAGAGAACGCTTGTATATTGGCAGAACCAACAGGCGCTACCTGCCTCGTTCGGATAGTCGGTACTTCCAAAGTAAACTGCTTGGCTCGCTCCAGTCCTTCTTGGGCAGCCTTGCTTAGATTTAGGAGGCCTTCGTCTACTGTATTTTGTAAGTGACGGGCGAGTTGTTTTCGATAGGTCGGCAAGGAGTGGTAAATATTATCCCCCAGCCCCTTGGTCTTCTTCAAGAGCCCTTTAAAGGTATCGAAATATTTCGATACCTTTAAAGGGCTCTTGAAGAAGACCAAGGGACTGGGGGATAATATCTTTTCTCAAATTAAAACCTATGGCAAACAGCTTGACAATCTCCGACCAAGTAAGATTCTATCGAATTCGGCAGATGATCTAAGTGACGCGGCTCAGAGATTTAGTTTGAACTCCCTAGAACAACTGCAACCAGTGACAGGCTCTATTCCATTTGAAGGAGGTAAGTTAACACATCAGGCAGATAATCTCAGTGCTTTCGCAAAGAATCTAGATGGCAGTGTGGATGATGTTGTGGAAGCTAACCGGTTCTCCTCAGAGTGGCATAATTTGCAGAAAAGTTTTCCGGATTCAGGATTATCAGAACGACAATCAGAAAAGATAGTCAATATTAAACCAAGTGAAACAATTAAACGACCAGATCCTGAGGAATATTTGAGTTCTAATTATATTAAAGAACATAATGCCTTATTTGACGAAGGGGTGGCAGCTTTTGCTAAAAATGATTATTGGATTCAAAAAGAAGGTTATTTTGGTCGACCGGATGGTGCATTTGTCTTTCCAAAAGATGTAGCTGAAGCTATGGTCAAGGAAGCTGATGGTGATCCCCGTGTACTTGAAAAACTTTTGGGACTTGATAAAGGTAGTCTTGGAAATAATCCAATTATGATCGAACCTAAGGAAGTTGAAAATCTGAGGATTCCAAGTGGCAATGAGGGCGGAGCAAGCGGGAATGTTCAATGGCGTCCGGGTGGTAAGACCTATCCGGGTGGTGTTCCAGAATCTGTGATTGACAGAGTTCCTAAAGATAAATTGAACATTAAAGAATTGTGGAGTGAACAATAATGAAAGAAATACCAACAAAAAAAGGTGATGTGTTAGAAATTTATGAAGCCAATGGTAAGTATATTTTAAAGTATCCAACTTTCAATATCACCATGCCAGAGGTTGTTAAAGAAATCCCTAAAGAAGCAGTGGATAGCTATTTAGCAGGAGAACATGATGGTGAAGAATTAATTAATTATGCTAATTTCGGATTTTGGAAATCAAAAATTAGTCAAGAAGATGCTAACATACAATTTTTAAGAGATAATCCAGAATTTCTTCTTATTGATACAGATAGAAAGAGACACTATTTCTCCGAAAAAGAATTTGAAGAATTGTTGAAAAAAGCTCATGAAGTTTCTGAAGCAGATGATAAGTAATCATTCTCTATATTAAAGAATATAAGAGACAGAGTTCTTGCTCTGTCTCTTACGTATTATAAGAAAATTCTTAGGCAGTAAGCTCAGACCATCAGCCGTTGCGCGCTATGAGGCTGGTCTTTTTGATGAGAATGTCCGTCTAGCCTATGGAAGCCAGAAGAACGTGGAGGAAAGCTAACACATCTAGCAGATAATCTCAGTGCTTTTGCGAAAAATCTAGATGGTAGTCTAGATGATGTGATGGAGCTAGGAGGGAAATCTGGCAGTAGGTTTGGTGGTTCGAATACCAAACATTGGTTCGAAGATGCTAGTGAGATTTTGAGAGACGGAAGCCATATGGATGGAAAAGTTCCTAAGCCTAATGTTGTATATGAGACTGGAGAACACCACTATCTTTACCGTACTGATGAGGTGGGGCGTATTGATCGGGCGTATGCCGAAGATTTACAACTAAAACTCCATAAAAATAGATTGCGTCATAACTCCAAGACTCTGGATAAAGAAATTGGGGATCATGCAGGGCATATATTCGGAGATTTATTTGGTGGCTCACCCGAGTTGGATAACGTTATCTCACAAGCTAAAGATGTCAATCCAAAAGAATATCGTCGTATCGAACGTAGGTGGGAAGATGCTTTAAAATCCAAACCACCCAAGAAAGTTGAAGTAGACGTTAAAATTAACTACGAGGGTTCTTCAATGAGACCTACTAGCTTTGAAGTCAATTATAAGATTGATGGTATAGAGTATTTTGAAGAAATTCCTAATATAAATAGATAAAGGGAGGATAAAATGACACAATTTGAAGATAAATTTATGGAAGTTCAGGCTAGCATGATTTCATTAGCTATGGAATATGTCCAAAATCAAGCAGAAAAAGTATATATCTATGCGATAGCGGACAGTTTGTATAGTTTTAATCTATTTTATAAGATTAAAGGAAATATTGTACACAAACACTTAGTAAATGATTTTTTACCTACAAAATCACATATTGATACCAGTTTGCAATCTCTCTTGTTGAAAGAAGGTGTCAAGGATGTAAAATCAATGCTTGATGTTTGCCAAGAATACAATCGCGAGCATCCAACTGAAATGTGGTTAATTTATGATGCCAAGAAAAACAGTCTTGATAGTCGCTATAGCTATGAAGGACGTTATGACAAGGATGAAGAATTACTTCCAAGTCTAGAGTTTGAAAAATGGTTTGAGGAAGTAAAAGAAAATCAGCTATAATGCTTTTGATATTGGCACTTAATATTCAGTTAAGTGCCTTTTTACAAAGGACTGGGGGCCTGGAACCACTTCGACTGGATTTGCCAAACGGGTGGAGGATCTGGTCAAGAATGATTTCTTCGAGATTTATGTTTTTTTCAATGGTGATGAGGGTTTACTGCTGTCTGAGGGAAATTGTCGTTACAGTGAAATAAGCGATTGGGATAGTTATTTAAAAGAAATCATGGCAAAAATCGAGTCCTATATCCCAGAGAAATATTTAAAAGCTAAAGGTTGGAGATAAAAGAGTTGGGGGTATTGCGTTGGGATTAAATAAAACGAAGAAACTAGCGCTGAATTTTAGCGATATAGTTGAAAGAGTATTTAAAGATAAGATTGATGATATGGGAATTTATGATATAGTTGATGAACCAGATCATCAAATGTTTAAATTAAATTTTGCGGCTTATAATTATTCTTGGGTACAGTTTAATTACGAGAATGATTTCTTTGAGATTTATCTGTTTTTAAACGGTGAGGAAGGTTTATTGCTATCTAAGCCAAACAGTCGTTATAGCGAAATAAGCGATTGGGATGCATATTTAAAAGAAATCATGACAAAAATCGAGTCGTATATCCCAGAGAAATATCTAAAAGCCAAGGGTTGGCGATTTGGTATGGTTCGAGAAAGTATGGAAGCTATAAAACAAGAAGTAATTGAACGGATTCAGCGTTCTTTTGGAGATAGAGTCACTGAAATAACCATTTGCGAGTTGGTCGATGTCCCAAATCATTATATATTACGTCTCATATTTAGAGCCTATGATTACTATTGGGTTCAATTTAATTATGACAATGATTTATGTGGGTTCTCTATTGATTTGGGTGATGAATTCGGAGCGTCGCTTGAAAGCAAAATGCGTAGTTATATGGGAACAAAGGATTGGGATAACTACTTAAAAGAAATTCAATTATCCGAGGTTCTGTTTAACTCACACATCGGTAGTCTATCCAAGGAAGTTAGAGGCTTTATTGGGGCTTGATGAGGGAAGTCTAGGAGACTCTCCTAAAATGGTTCTTCCGCAGGAAGTACATAATTACAGAATTCCTGATGGAAATGAGGGAGGATCACGTGCCAATCCACAGTGGCGACCAGGAGGAAAAACATACCCTGGAGGAGTTCCTGAAGCAGTAATCGACCCAGTTCCAAAAGATAAGGTAACATTAGTAGACATTTGGTAAAAGACAAAGGAGATAAAAATGGAATCAATTTATGTAAGTCAAAAAGACATGTTGGAAATTTGTCAAGATGGTGATAAGTATTTCTTGCGTTATCCAACTTTTAATATTACCATGCCAGAAGTGGTTAGAGAAATCCCCAAAGAAGCTGCAGATAGTTATATGTCTGGAGAACATACTGGTAAAGAGTTGATGAATTATGCAGATTATGGTTTTTGGAAATCTAAAAAACAGTATACACAAGAAGAGTCGAATAAAATTTTTATACAAAATAATCCTGACTTAATTTTCAATGATTTATCTGATAACCAAAAAATATTTTCTCCTGAAGAATTTACCCAAATCGTCACCAAAGCAATTGTTTCAGAACTGGAACCTAGCGAACTTGACGCTATTGGTATAGTTGATAGTCATTTAGAGCTTCTTCTGGTGGATCCAGTCGGCTGGGAGGAAGAGATAGAAGCAGTCCATCTGGAAATTCTGCAAGAAAAACTGAACAATTATATTCACTTCCTCGAAAGCAAACAGTATGTGGCGCGATACGGTGATCAGTTTGACAAAAAAGTCATCTATATCACATTCCAATATTCTCCATCAGACAACGGTCTAGCCTTTCTTGCTGCTGTTCAGAAAGTGTTACAACCGACAGATATGAGCCTGAAGGTAGAATTACCAGAGTAAGAAAGGGAGCGGAAACGCTCTCTTTTTGTGGTATAATTGGACTAGGTTACGCAGACTTTTGTTAAACAGGTAAAAATAGGAGATAGTAAGTAATGATTATAAATAATACTGTTATCAACAAACAATTAACAAAAGCAATATTCTATAATAATTTTAAAAAATACCTTCGACAAGATGAAAGTTCTAATTTATTTATGTTAAAATCGCCCGTCATGATTGAAGGATTAGAATTTTGGGCAGATTTTAATTTTCAAAATAACATTCTAGAATCTCTAAAGTTAAGTATATACCAATCAAATGGACCAATAAGTTATTCGAATATGTTTGAATATCAACTAAAAGATATAAAAGAGATACAGGATAGGTGGTTAGAAAAACAATATGGTAGCTTTTATGAAAAGAGTACATACTCTACTAAATTTAACACCTCTTTTGCGGAAATAATATCATATATTGATACAAAATCAGGTGAGACCAGTATAATCTTTTTGTTTAAGTGATGCATATGTAATAACTCTCTATAAATAACTCCAATAAAAAATATGCCTTACGGTGGGAGTGGGATTATTTGCATGAACAATATGGATACCCAGAGCCAGTTAAGATAGGAGAATTTTGGTATGCAATTAAATGAAACAGGTACTATGGCAGTACAAACAAGTAGAATGATTCGAAACGTATTTGGTGATAGAATAGATGGTTTGGGAATTTATGATATAGTTGAGGAACCCAATCATCGTGCATTTAAAATAGATTATCTCGTCTATGACTTTGCTGGGGTAAGATTTATATACGAAAACGATTTATTAATGACTTCCATTTTAATCCAAATAATTTTAGAATTGAAACACCTTCTGCTAATAGAAGTCATAAGTTTGAATAGGAGACAAGATGGATATTTTCGATATTGTTCAAAATGGGACATATAATGATTTTATAGAAAATTACAATGGTGACATAAAACAAATTGATAAATATACAAAACTTAATTTGTTATGTATAGCCATGCTTAATGATGATTTACCAGAAGAGAAATTGAAAATTATTAAATATCTGCTTTCTGAGAAAGTAGAGGTAAATTTTTTGTCAAAAAAAGAAAACAGAAATGCTCTTCATTATTTCTTCCAAGCCAATTGGCGGCCTAAAATAGCATATGCATACGAGGTGGTGAAATTACTTGTTGGGGCAGGAATAGATGTAAATGCAGTTGACAAATTTGGTTCTATTCCGATGACTTACTCAGTAACGTTATTAAAATTAGCAACGGATGAGTTAGAACCTCTATATAAGCTTTTACTGGAGGCCGGTTCGGATTATAAGTTAAAAAATAAATCTGGGAAATCGTGTCTAGACTATGCGGAAGAATATTCATGGAGAAGTAGTCTGCTTGATATTATAAAGGAGTATGAAGATGGTAGAAATTAGTAACAATGATTTTGGTGGTTTTGTCGTTTCAAACAATATTCTTGATGGAAAAGCTATTCGCTATTCTTATCGCGAGGAATCTGCTATTCCACAATTAAATGGCTGGACACTGTTATCAATCGAAGATGATGAAGCTTACCTAGCTAATTCAAAAAATTTCACAATTTTAGGAGCAAATAGCATTGTAAAAATTGCTCCTGTTATGCTGGAAATTTTTGAAGCCCCATACGGCACCGACTTATGCTGGCTATATGAGGAAGGCGTTCATGTAGGATTTTATGATTTGGTGAGAGATAGAGAAACAACAATCGAAGAAATTGTTAATTGAGTGTCATTTGTATCTCGTCTAAGCCTTTATGATCTAGAGTAAGAGAATTTGTCAGCTAAAGTAGAATATCTTTTTGAAAAAATCGCAAGCTGAATGCTGGAGTAATTGAGGAGTTTTAAATGGCATTAGAGAAAGAAAAAATTCAGGAAAATTTTGAGGAATTTATGTTTTATATTGATGAAACCTTGGATGAAATAAGACAAAAAGCTAGTAAGCAAGGTTATCATCTAGATATGAGTTTAGAAAGCTTGAAGAATTTGGCGCAATTCGTTCGAGAGAATGATGTCAAAAATGATCCTGAAAATATTGATGATTTCTTTAATAGCTGGGTTTATCTTGGAGAGGTTTTTCGCCTGCAAGCAAAAGGAGCCTACTGGACAGTTGGTACTGAAAATCCGAAAAACTTAAATTATGGGTTAGAGTATTTGACAGGTTATAATACAATTGGTTCAGAATTTATTCCCTTATTAATTTTGAATAACTTTACTTTAAGTTCACCGGATAGGTTAAATAATAATTTTTTTTATGAATTAGTATTGAAACGTTTAAATCCTAAACCAATAAATCTAGACCATCTTCCAACAGAAGAGGGATAAGTTATTATTGATATCATTTAATTACTTATGAGGTAAATGTTTCAGGTGAATATGAGAGGATTATTAAAATGAATAACACAGAATTCAAAAAATATCAGTGAAATGTTTAAAAGTGCAAAAACAGAGAAATTGCCTTGTAAGATTAAAGGCCTCCCAGATATGCTGGATGGTTTCAATATGATTTCAGAGGTTGAAAAATGACAGAAGATAAAATTTTAACAAAAGAAGAAGTTCTCCGTGACGGTGTTTGTTTTGAGGATGAACTAGACTGGGGCGGAGAATACTATGAACAAATTGTCTTTGAAAATGAATCAGGAGAAGAGGTTCCTTATACTGGTTTAGCCTATGATTTATATCCAGATGGACAATTAGAGTCTTATGGGTATATAGATAATGGATATAGGCATGGTCTAGCTGTCTACTTTTATTCTAATGGAAAAATTAAAAGTATTAATAATCAAGACAGAGGTGCGGCCGAAGGAATTCAAAAAGAATATTTTGAAAATGGTGATATTGAGTCGGTTTCTTATTGTATTGCCGGAGGAGAAATTCTCTATAAAAAATATGATGAGACTGGTAAAATTATTGAAGAAAAAACAGAGCCTACCGAAGATGATTTCAAGAGAGCAAAAAAGTGGGGTGTTGATTTATCGACTTTAGACATGAATTTGAAGTAGCACAGAATCAATTCAAAAATCAGATAGATCTATCTAATCATTTTGAGGACTAGGAGATTTGTTATGTCGCAGGGGTGGATTAATACCTATTGAAGAGAATGACAAAGAATACGGTCTTGCTTGCCTTGTGGTTATTGACTGGGAAAATCTCCAAGTTGTTGAAGAGGTCAGTTTTCATGATGAAATTAGAGTTCTCTATCTTCCAGGTTTTCTTGCCTTTAGGGAATTGCCTCTGATTTTAGCAGCAGTTAAACTGTTGAAAATTAAACCTGACCTATGTATGTTTGATGGGAGTGCTTATCTGCATCCGCGCCATATGGGAATCGTGACCCATGCCTCCTTTTTCTTAGGAAAACCAACTACCGGAGTTTCCAAAAATGACTACCATATTGAAGGGGCAGAATTTTACTTCCTGACAATGACGAAAGAGCCTGTACAGAAATAGGTAAAAACAGTGAGATTTATGGGCAAGTATTAAGGAATTTTCAGAATAAATCAATGGAGTAGATAAATGAAAACTTATAAATTGAAAAATAAAGAGAATTATAGATATTTTGTCAAACATTATCTAGAGGTGATGAAGGAAGGAAAAGAAGCAGAAGCATTTCTAGGAACAGAAGCTAAGTATCGTTTTCGGCAACGAGATTCTTATGAACTTGATAGTACAGATATTGGAGTATTAATGGAATATTGCTTATATCCTTTGTATGTGGAAGGAGATAGAGATATAGCGCGTAGAGCCTTTGACATCTTGAAAGATTTTAGCTTATCTAATGATCTAATGAAATTAAAGAAGGTCACTCAATATATTTCAAATCAAAAATGGTTTGTAACGAATTATTATGATATTCCATTTGTTATTGATACAGATGAGTTAGTAAGAAATATTATAGAAAGTACTTCCTACCTATCAGATGAGCAGAAACGTACTTATACCTATGGAGGGTTGTGTAATGTATTGGAACGTAATCCAGAATACAGGCAGTGTGACGAAGAAAAGGTAGAGAAGATTCTTAAGGAATTTAAGGAAAAATACTACAATCCCCCTAAGGTAGTAGAGCTATAGCAAACGCCATAGTGAATGTGAGAGTTGTGGAGAATTTTAAATGACAAAACAGGAATTATTAGACTTTTTAAAATTTAATAGTAACAAACTTAGATATTATACTGTATACTTAAATAAAAAAGTTTTAGAGCAGTTTGCGATAGGGTATTATCAGGATTTAAGTGCAAATAGATTTATAGTGTATGAGGTGACTGAACGTCAACAGTTATATGAAAAAGCTAGTTTTGAAAGAGAAAAGGATGCTATTGAAGAATTATATGAGATTGTAAAGTTTAGATGTAGGATTAAAAGTATCCCTATTCTGTTAGATGTTTCAGAAATTGATGCAATCGGAACGAGTGACACAGACTTGGAACTTTTATTAATAGATGGCAATCTTTGGCTTCCAGATACCGAAGAGGAACATCTCTTGAAACTTCAAGAAAAACTCAATAACTATATCTACTTCCTCGAAAGCAAGCAGTATGTAGCACGATACGGTGATCAGTTTGACAAAAAAGTCATCCATATCACATTCCAGTATTCTCCAGCTGATAAAGGTTTAGCCTTTCTCGCAGCTGTTCAGAAAGTATTGCAACCGACTGATATGAGCTTAAAGGTAGAATTACCGGAGTAACAAAGGGAGCGGAAACGCTCTTTTTTATGTTATAATAGGCATAGAATGTTTAGGAGAAAGAGATGAAGGAAAATAAACGCTTATTTTGGGTTGTTAGTGTGATGTTAATGGTCCTGACTCTTTATACACTGACTGGATGTAGTTTGGGTGGTGAGACCATTCCCAAAAACAGAACAAAGGAACAGTACGAATTTGAAAAAACGTTTGAACCTATATTTAAATTTTTAGAGCAAGACAAGAAGGAGTTTAATGGATTAAAGCTTTACAAAAATAGTATTTATATAGAGAGTGGAAACGTAGTAAAGGATTATAAAGTATTCTTAGATACTAGCCAATCTGACATTAAGGGTGACTATACAATAAAAATTGGGGATAATAAAGAAACAGTTCCTGTTACTTACTCTAATGGGAAGTTAAATTATGGGTCGGAGGTAACTCCTTTATATGATGAAGAAATTCTTAATTTGGTAGTACAAAGAGATTATTTCGCTTCCTTGAATATAAAAGAAACCTTTAAGAGTGCAGAAACAGAGCTTCGTGATATTATCTATGAACCAGAAAATCATTCTGACCTCTATAAATATCTTAAAAATAAGTACGATATGCCAGAGGATACAACCTGTAGAATCAGAGTAAGGTACTCTAGTGGAACAATCTATGGAATTTCAATACTAATGGAATCTAGGGATGAGGCTGTTCAAATAGATTTAACTATATTTAAACAACGGGAGGATAATCAATGAATGAAATTGAAAAAAGGAACCGTCGGGTTGAAAGGTAAAGCACTATAAAAGCTGTTTTATAACTGATTTTTAATGAGCATCAGGAGATATTATGTTAAAATCGAACAAGTGGATATTCCTTGCAATTTCCGTTCCCTTTATTATTATTGGTTTGTCATATTTGTTAATTAGGATACCGATTGGGAACACTGGTAAGTTTATTCATGATCATGCGGATTCTATCAAAAGCGAAATTATTGCAGACATAGACAGTCAAGGGCAATATATAAAGTCAGTGACGCTTTTACCAGGTTCTGCGAGGGGAGGCTTTGATAATGGTGGAGATGTAGGTGGAAATTATCATATTTCCTTTACAGCCTATGCTAATAATAATCGCAAGCAGTCAATGAAAGTAGAATTATACTTTCCTGATGCTGGTATAGGTCCTTTTACATTTATAAAACCCAATCCTTATAAATCTCCTGAAACTATGAGGAGATGGTACTTATCAGTAGTAGAGGTATCAAGTGACCCCTCGTGGGATTGGAAGCGAGAGCAAGATAAATTGACTGAAACTATGAATAAACTTGATCGCAAGAGCAAGGATGCCTCCAGGCAAGTTGAAAAAGAAATTATGATTCGTAATCTTAACAGATGGCTACAAGAACATGAGGAAAATTTCAAACTAGCTATCCAAACAGACCTGTATAGAAACGACCCAGAATTGGAACAGAAATTAGGAAAGATTCAAAGTATCAGTGTAAGTGAATATCAAATGTACATTCCTTCGACAGGTAGCGACATTAGTTTTGATGTTAGATTTGAGAAATATCCTGAAGAAGTAGCTACTATAAACGTTCGCTTGCATTCCCAAGGGGAACAATCAGTTTTTAAGGATCCCTCAGTAGCTGCAACTATTAGTTTTGAAAGAGAACGTTTTGTTATAAAAACTGTGTACGACTCCAAGCTATTTCCAATTTTTAATCAAAGTCGATTTGGTAATAGTAATGGAGAAATATCTTATGAACTCCCAAAAGATTATGAAAATCAATTTTTAATTCCTTAACTTTCAAGCAAGCTATTATGCTTGCTTTATCTTTATGGCTTCAAGCCATAAGAGTAAGAACGACAAATCGATGCATGATAGAGGAGATTCAAGCTTATATCTTTTCCTTGTAGACATGGGATACTGATGTTTTCAAGTATAAAGGAGTAAAAATGATGCTAGCTATTTGTATAGATTCTATAGGTGACAAGTCAGGAACCTATAAGTTGTTAAGAAATTATTCATCCTTGCCTTTCTCTTTAATTCAATCCAGAATAGAAGATCATGACACGGTAATAGAAGTAGACATGTTAGATTTGGATGAATTGAAAAAGGTTAGAGCACTCATCCATGAGTTGAGTGCTATTGGGACTATGGTTACGATGAGAGATTCGACTGGTATTATCACCTTAGAATTTTTAAATAATATTATTTCTACCTTCGAAGAGATTGCGGCTGAAAGAGAAGAATTAGATGCTCTGATGTTTGAGGAGGAAGAGTGATTGTCACCTTTTCCAGTGAATCATACATTCCCAAGATAATTTTTAGTAATAAAAGGAAAATCAATGAAAGATAATAAAAATTTGTTGCTCTTTCTACAGGAGTTGATATACGGTCTTGTAGATTTTATCAGTGAGAAAGAATATAAGGAATTTGTCTTTGACTCCTTAAAACTTTCAAAACAGGAGCTTGATAAAGAGAGTGGGTTTTGTCCAGATGATTTATACAATCGATTGGAAAATATGGATGAGCAGGATATCTTGACATTTCAGGTGTTGGATAAGAAAACCAATCCACTAGTATGGAACTGTATCGCTAATTTCTTTGTCCTAGTTTGTCACTATTCATATATTGCTTCGGAAGAAATCTACCTGCCACAAACGATAGAAAGTGTCGACGAGGACACACTGGCTGTTCTTGCCTTAAGCTACAAACAAATCCTATCTGAAAACAGTGAACTCATTTCACAAATATCTGGGCCAGAAATAGAAGGATATTTAAAGGATGAGCTCGTTAAAAACTACTTTGGACCACTATTTTTATCTGATGAGAACGAATAGGCTATTCGTTCAAGTATAGATCAGGAGAGGATATGCTTACGAGTTATTTTATGTTGATTTTTGCTGAGGCAATTGTAAACCGTATGAAAACACGATACAATTCTCAAATTCGAACTGCCTTGGATGCATGTTGGAGTTTTTTGGAGAATAGAGATAAAAGGGGAGAGGAACTTTATCGCCTTTTAGATGATGGGACAGACTTCAGTGGAATATTTATCTACATGCAGTTAGATGAAAATGAAGCGAATGGTCTCTTGTGGGACAACATTAGTTATGCAATAGGTGTGACTGCTAAAGAAGCTTTTGAGTTTGAAAATAAGAAGGAGCTTCCTTCTCCCTTGGAAAACATTGAACCGGAACTACTTGATGTCTTTATTGATAATTTAAAAGAGATTAGCATGGATCTTTATCATCAAGTCGAAACAGTAAAAATTTTCATCAATAAAAATCCATACCCATCAAGAGAATCTGCCCTAAAAGAACTAGATAGACTAGGATTACTTAGATGATTTGAATAGATGATTTGGCGAAAAATCAAAAAGAACACCCCAGAAGTTAGAGTGTCATCTCTACCTTTTGGGGTGTTGTTTATTTTCTATCCTTAAGAATTGTACAATACCCAGGTACGAATAGCATGGGCAACGCCAGATTCATCATTTGTTTTGGTAATGTATTTGGCGATTTTTTTGAGTTCTGGATTTCCATTTTCCATAACAACGGGATTACCAACGACTTCGAGCATGGCACGGTCATTTTCTTCGTCCCCGATCGCCATGGTTTCATCTTTGGTCAATCCGAGTTTTTCAGCTAGGTGAGTAATAGCTGAACCCTTGTCTACATTCTTTTTAAGGAGTTCGAGGTAGAAGGGAGCAGATTTGTTGATGGAGTATAGTTCGTAAAATTCTGCTGGGATTTTTTCAATAGCCGCATCGAGTATTTCAGGTTCATCGATAAACATACACTTGACGATTTCCTTGCCAGCCATTTCTTCAGGGGTGCGGTAGAAGATAGGCATGCTGACGAGGGTTGATTCGTGCACCGTGTATTTTCCAATATTGCGATTGGCCGTGTAGATACCGTCCTTGGTAATGGCGTGCATGTGGACACCAAGTTTGCGACTGAGAAATTCCATATCCAGATAGTCCTCATAGGTCAAGGATTCGCTGATAATCTCATGACCAGTAGCAGTCTCTTGGACAAGGGCGCCGTTGAAGGTTACCACATAGTCACCCTCGTCTCTCAACTGCAAGTCATCCAGAAGTTTGGCAACACCTGCGATGGGACGACCCGTTGCAATCACGACTTTGACACCAGCTTGTTTGGCATCTTGGATGGCGGAAAAGACTTCCGGAGTGATTTCCTTTTGACTGTTGACTAGGGTACCGTCGATATCGACGGCGATTAGTTTAATACTCATATATTTCCTTTTCTAGTTCTTATTTGGGGTAAAATGATCGTTCTCAATCAAGTGTAAAAATTGCTGGGTAATGCTTGCGAAGATACTGTTTTGGTCCAACATTTCTTTAGGAAAATAGAAACGATTGTCCCCATGGCGGCTGCCAGCAAGGGATTGGACGATAGGGGACAGGCTAGAGAGTTCTGCCAGTTCTCCATTTTTTTGTAGAATCTCAATCTGAGTCCGTGGATTTTCAGATTCGGGACGATAGATATCATAAGGGAGGTCAAAGTTCTTATGAATGGCTGTATAGTAGTCTGGATCAAAACCGATTTCTTCAACCAGTTGTCTCATGGTTGCGAGTTGGTCTTGGTCTTTTTCTGAAAAAGTAATGGATTTAAAGACCTTGCGGTTGACAAAACGTTGCGACAAGTCGGCTAGTATCTTGTCAGGACTGGTCATCCAGAGTTGGAAGTAGGTATTCATCACGCCGTCATCAAGTGCCAGATAGTCAGATAGAGTAACTTTCTTTTCAAAAAAAGGTAGCAAATGAGGAGAAGTTCGTGCAAAGAAATCCTTATCCTCAGAATAGAGTTCCTTGGCGCGTTTGAGGAGATTTTGTAGTAGAACTTCCATGGCCCGTGTTGCTGGGTGGAAATAAACCTGCATATACATCTGGTAGCGACTGAGAACATAGTCTTCGATGGCGTGCATGCCATTGCGCTGAAAGGCGATCCCATTTTCGACAGGACGGATGACTCGGAGAATGCGAGTCAGGTCAAATTCCCCATAAGATGCTCCTGTAAAATAGGAGTCGCGCAAGAGATAGTCCATACGGTCCGCATCAATCTGACTGGAAATGAGTTGCACCACCTGCTTGTTAGGATAGGTATGGTCGATGACACTGGCTACCTTTTCTGGGAAATCTGGTGCTACTTGTAGCAGGACTTGGTGAATCTCTGTCTCAGGACTTTGGATGATTTCCTGGGTAATAGCTTCATGATCTGTATCAAAGAGATGTTCAAAAGTATGGGAGTAGGCACCATGCCCAAGGTCATGAAGGAGCGCAGCGGTCATGGTCAAGAGAGACTCAGCAGGATCCCATTCTTCAGGATATTTTTCTTCAAAAATCTCTGTGATACGTCGTGCAATCTCATAGACCCCCAAACAGTGGGAAAAGCGACTGTGCTCCCCACCATGAAAGGTATAGCTGGAAGTTCCTAGCTGTTTGATACGACGCAGACGTTGAAATTCTTTTGTATTGATCAAGTCATAGATGACTTGATTATTGACATGGATATAGTTGTGAACTGGGTCACGGAATACTTTTTCGTTCATATGACCATTATAGCAAAATCCTGCTCTTTTTGGTAAAATAGTAGGACAAGAGAGAAGAAAGAGGACCTGATGTGAAGATTCGGATGCGAAATACGATTCAGTTTGATGAGCAGTTGGAAGTGATTGACCAGCTTTATGACGTTGAAGTGCATGAAAAAGGGGATTATAGCTATCTGCTTTTTTATAATGAGGAAAAAGAAAAAGTGGTTCTCAAGTTTCATGAAGAAGAACTGGTGATGACCCGTTTTTCCAATCCGAAGACCATTATGAAATTTCTAAAGGAGAGTGATAGTTTAGCCTATATTCCGACTCCAATGGGGATGCAGGAGTTTATCATTCAAACGAGTCACTACAAACTGGATGGGCAAAAGATTGAGCTAGCCTATCAACTGCAAAACCAAGAGGGACACCACTTTGCCAGCTATCAATTAGAAATTACTTGGGGATAAGAAAAAGGTTGGCGAATGCCAACCTTATTTAATATAGAGTTCTTGATTTTTCAGGACAATTTCACGCACACTTGCGAATTTCTTGAGTTTTTTAAGTTCTTCAGGATGGGTTACGAGAGTAACAACATAGCCTTCTTTTCCCATGCGACCTGTACGGCCAGCACGGTGGGTATAGGTTTCCATATCTCTAGGAACATCAAAATTTACGACGCATTCTAGGCTATCAATGTCAATTCCACGAGCCAGAAGGTCAGTTGCAAGGAGCAGGGTTAGCTGCTTGTCCTTAAACTTTTCTAAGATAACTTTTCTAAACTTAACATTGACATCACTAGCGAGGGAAACGGCCAAGACATCTCGATACTGTAATTTTTCCTCAGCACTTCCAAGGTCTGATAAGCTGTTAAAGAAGACCAGACCACGGAAATCCTCAACATGAGCTAGTTTTCGCAGCATATCAACGCGGTGACGTTGGTCTACCTGCATATAGAAATGTTGAATGTTGTCTAGTTTTTGATCAGAGAGATCAATGGTATGTGTGTTGGGCGCAATCTTTTCTTGGTCAAACTTGGTCGTCGCACTCATGTAGATGAGTTGGTGGTCACGAGGTGCGTAGTGAGTGATTTTCTCGACAAAGTGAATCTGAGAATCATCTAGCAATTGGTCAAATTCATCCAGGATGATGGTTTCCACATTCATCATCTTGATTTTTTTCAATTTAATCAACTCAAAGATACGGCCAGGAGTACCGATTAGAATTTCTGGTCCTTTTTTGAGTCGTTCAATCTGGCGTTTCTGACTCGAACCTGATAAGAAGAGCTGAGCAGTTAAGCCGATAGCCTCTGACCACGTTTTACATACATCAAAAATCTGTCCAGCAAGTTCCGTATTTGGTGCTAGAATCAAGAGTTGCTGGGCTTTTTTCTTTTGTAGTCTGAGAAGGCTTGGTAGGAGGTAAGCTAGGGTCTTACCAGTTCCTGTTGGGCTCACTCCTAGGAGGTTTTCTCCAGCAAGAAGGGGCTCAAATAGTTGAGTTTGAATGGGGGTAAATTCTTGGAAACCGAGTTGGTCACTCAATTCCTGCCATTCAGTCGGTAGTTTGGTTTTCATTTTTCTGCCTCAAATCTAATGCCAGCAGTCTGGCGCATAGTATATAGTAGCTCATGAATAGAGCTTGCATCATCCAGCCAAGTCTGGTAGATCGTCTGGTCTGGTTGCTGGATCATATGAGCAAACGCAGCAACTTCCTCAGTCATCGTATGAGTAGCCTGTTGGATAGGGAGTTGAACTTGATTTCCTTGGTGGTCGCTAAAAATAGCTGAGCGGACATGTTCAATCGTGTTAAGGGTCAAGGTTCCATCTGCTGTGTAAATCTCACAAGGAAGATTGGAAGTGATGTTTTTCCCAGCTTTGATATGAACTTGAAAGTCAGGGTAGAAGAGGATACCGTCTCCATTTAGGTCAATGCTATTGTCAAGCTGTTGAGCTTGATAAATCGCGTCTTGAGCCTTTCCAAAGAGGCGAACGGCAGCATAGAGAGGATAAATCCCCAAGTCCATAAGGGCTCCACCAGCAAAACAATCTGAAAAGACATTTGGCGTCTGCCCATCTAACAAGTTCGGCATCTTGGATGAATACTTAGCATAATTGAAATCAGCTCCCAACACTTGCTTGTCTGCTAAAAAGTTTTTGATAGTGGTAAAAGCTTTCTCGTGGTAATTACGAGCTGCCTCAAATATAAAACAGTGATTTTTCTTAGCTGTCTGTCTCAAATTCAGCCATTCTTGTGGCTGAGTGACAGCTGGCTTTTCAAGAATGACGTGCTTACCAGCAGACAAGGCAGCCCTGGCTTGAACAAAATGCAAGGAGTTTGGACTGGCGATATAGACTACATCAAAGGAAGACTTAAAGAAGTCTTCTAATTGATCAAAGAGTTGGATATTTTCATAGCGAGAAGCAAAGGTTGCGGCAGTTTCTCGTTTTCTAGAGTAGACAGCAACCAACTGGTATTGGCCACTGGCATGGGCTGTCTCTATGAAATGATGGCTGATAGCGCTTGTTCCGATGACACCTAGTTTAAGCATAGATACTCCTTTTCCGACTTCAAATCCTTCCTTCATTATATCATAGAAAAGAAGGACTATCCAACAGATGGTAAAAAATTTCAAATGGACTACGCATTTCTTGGAGAAAGTGGTACAATATTTAGATAAGTAGATGAAATGAGAAGGGGAAGGAAATGAGATTATTACCAATAAGAAAAATATCACGTCAGTCTAAGAGACTAGCGCTTTTTTTGACTTTTTGCGCAGGGTATGTCGATGCTTATACCTTTATCGTGCGAGGGAACACCCTTGTCGCTGGACAGACTGGGAATGTCGTTTTTCTTTCTGTAGGACTCATTCAACAAAATGTATCGGATGCCAGTGCTAAAGTAATGACCTTGCTTTTCTTTATGATGGGTGTCTTTTTTCTGACATTGTATAAGGAAAAACTACGAATTGTTAAAAAGCCGATTTTGTCCTTGATTCCACTTGCAGTCTTATCCATAATCATTGGCTTTGTTCCCTTGTCAGTTGACAATATCTACCTCGTTCCACCGTTGGCCTTCTGTATGGGCTTGGTGACAACAGCCTTTGGAGAAGTGTCGGGGATTGCCTATAATAATGCCTTTATGACAGGGAATATTAAACGAACCATGTTGGCTTTTGGGGATTATTTCCGGACCAAGCATACGCCTTTTCTACGAGAAGGCTTGATTTTCGTTAGTCTACTGACCAGCTTTGTTCTGGGAGTTGTTTTTTCAGCCTATTTGACGGTTTTTTATCATGAAAAGACGATTCTAGGTGTTCCTCTTATGATGAGTATCTTTTACTTCAGTATGCTTTTTGCTTCTTGGAGAAAAAAAGGGAAAGAAAAAGCTTAATTTTAATTGATTTTACTTGTAAGAAAAAAGAAGATATGCTATACTTGAAGAGTTGACTATGCACAGTCCTGTGCAACCGCACGAACATCGTTGCTCACATAGTGAGTATAAAGTGGTTCGTCCCACGATGCTAGGCGAGTCTTCACAAAAATACGGGGAAACCCTAAAAATCATAGGAGGTGCATAATGAGCACATACGCAATTATCAAAACTGGCGGAAAACAAGTTAAAGTTGAAGTTGGTCAAGCAGTTTACGTTGAAAAATTGAACGTCGAAGCTGGTCAAGAAGTTACTTTTAACGAAGTTGTTCTTGTTGGTGGTGAAAACACTGTTGTCGGAACTCCACTAGTTGCTGGAGCTACTGTAGTTGGAACTGTTGAAAAACAAGGAAAACAAAAGAAAGTTGTTACTTACAAGTACAAACCTAAAAAAGGTAGCCACCGTAAACAAGGTCACCGTCAACCATATACAAAAGTTGTCATCAACGCGATCAACGCTTAATTTTAAGGAGAACACATGATACAAGCAGTCTTTGAGAGAGCCGAAGATGGCGAGCTGAGGAGTGCGGAAATTACTGGACACGCCGAAAGTGGCGAATACGGCTTAGATGTCGTGTGTGCATCGGTTTCTACGCTTGCCATTAACTTTGTCAATTCCATTGAGAAATTTGCAGGCTACGAACCAATCTTAGAATTAAACGAAGATGAAGGTGGTTATCTAAAGGTTGAAATACCAGCGGATCTTCCTTCACACCAGAGAGAAATGACCCAGTTATTCTTCGAATCATTTTTCTTAGGTATGGCAAACTTATCGGAGGACTCTTCTGAGTTCGTCCAAACCAGAGTTATCACAGAAAACTAACACGGAGGAAAACATTATGTTAAAAATGACTCTTAACAACTTGCAACTTTTCGCCCACAAAAAAGGTGGAGGTTCTACATCAAACGGACGCGATTCACAAGCGAAACGTCTTGGAGCTAAAGCAGCTGATGGACAAACTGTAACAGGTGGATCAATCCTTTACCGTCAACGTGGTACACACATCTATCCAGGTGTAAACGTTGGACGTGGTGGAGACGATACTTTGTTCGCTAAAGTTGAAGGCGTAGTACGCTTTGAACGTAAAGGTCGCGATAAGAAACAAGTTTCTGTTTACCCAATCGCAAAATAAAAAGGTCCAGTGAACCTTTTTATCCCGAGCCTTAAAATGAAAAGGTGAGGAAGCTAGAAGTAGCATAAAATAAGGCTTTCCGAGTTTTCGGAGAGCCTATTTTTTTGTTTTGATACCCACAATTTTTTGTTACTAGTGTAGATGAATTTTGTGAGCGACATTATTTTTACTAGGTGGAAAACTTCTAAAATATGGTATAATGAACAGATAGAGAAGTTGGGGGTAAAAGATGAACATTCAACAATTACGCTATGTTGTGGCTATTGCCAATAGTGGTACTTTCCGTGAAGCTGCTGAAAAGATGTATGTTAGTCAGCCGAGTCTGTCTATTTCTGTTCGCGATTTGGAAAAAGAGCTTGGTTTTAAGATTTTCCGTCGGACGAGTTCGGGAACGTTTTTGACTCGTCGTGGTATGGAATTTTATGAGAAAGCGCAAGAATTGGTCAAAGGCTTCGATGTTTTTCAAAATCAGTATGCCAATCCTGAGGAAGAAAAGGATGAATTTTCCATTGCCAGCCAGCACTATGACTTCTTGCCACCAACGATTACGGCCTTTTCAGAGCGTTATCCTGATTATAAGAACTTTCGTATTTTTGAGTCTACCACAGTTCAAATATTAGACGAAGTAGCCCAAGGACACAGTGAGATTGGGATTATCTACCTCAACAATCAAAATAAAAAGGGCATCATGCAACGGGTTGAAAAGCTTGGTTTAGAAGTTATTGAACTAATTCCTTTCCAGACTCACATTTATCTTCGTGAAGGGCATCCTTTAGCACAGAAAGAGGAATTGGTCATGGAGGACCTAGCGGATTTACCAACGGTTCGGTTTACTCAGGAAAAGGATGAGTATCTATACTATTCAGAGAACTTTGTCGACACCAGCGCGAGCTCGCAGATGTTCAATGTGACCGACCGTGCTACTTTGAATGGTATTTTGGAGCGGACAGATGCCTATGCGACTGGATCTGGATTTTTAGATAGTGACAGTGTTAATGGCATCACAGTCATTCGTCTCAAGGATAATCTAGATAATCGCATGGTCTACGTCAAACGGGAAGAGGTGGAGCTTAGCCAAGCTGGGACTCTTTTCGTTGAGGTTATGCAAGAATATTTTGATCAAAAGAGGAAATCATGAAAAAAAGAGGAATAGTAGCAGTCATTGTACTGCTTTTGATTGGGCTGGATCAGTTGGTCAAAAATTATGTTGTCCAGCAGATTCCACTGGGTGAAGTTCGTTCGTGGATCCCCAATCTCGTTAGCTTGACCTATCTGCAAAATCGTGGGGCAGCCTTCTCCATGCTGCAAGATCAGCAGTGGTTATTTGCTGTCATTACACTGGTCGTCATGGTAGGTGCCATTTGGTATCTACATAAACACATGGAGGATTCTCTCTGGTTGGTTTTTGGACTGACCTTGATAATCGCGGGAGGTCTGGGCAACTTTATCGACAGAATGAGTCAAGGTTTTGTGGTGGATATGTTTCACCTAGACTTTATCAACTTTGCGATTTTCAATGTTGCTGACAGCTATTTGACAGTTGGTGTCATTGTTTTATTGATTGCAATGCTTAAAGAGGAAGTAAATGGAAATAAAAATTGAAACTGGTGGGCAACGTCTAGACAAGGCTCTGTCAGACTTGACAGAATTGTCACGCAGTCTCGCGAATGAACAAATCAAGGCTGGACAAGTTTTGGTGAATGGGCAAGTAAAGAAAGCCAAATACACTGTCCAAGAGGGGGATATCGTCACCTACCATGTGCCAGAACCGGAGGTTTTAGAGTATGTGGCTGAGGATATTCCGCTAGAAATCGTCTACCAAGATGAGGATGTAGCCGTTGTTAACAAACCTCAAGGGATGGTGGTTCATCCCAGCGCCGGTCATACTAGCGGAACCTTGGTCAATGCCCTCATGTACCATATCAAGGACTTGTCAGGTATCAATGGGGTTCTCCGACCGGGTATTGTTCATCGCATAGACAAGGACACGTCTGGTCTCCTTATGATTGCTAAGAATGATGAGGCCCACTTAGCACTCGCTCAAGAACTCAAGGATAAGAAGTCTCTCCGCAAATACTGGGCGATTGTTCATGGCAATCTTCCCAATGATCGTGGTGTGATTGAAGCTCCGATTGGTCGTAGTGAAAAAGATCGTAAGAAACAGGCAGTGACTGCTAAAGGGAAGCCAGCAGTGACTCGTTTTCAAGTCTTGGAACGCTTTGGAGATTATAGTTTGCTAGAGTTGCAACTGGAAACAGGGCGTACTCACCAAATCCGTGTTCATATGGCTTATATTGGCCATCCAGTCGCTGGTGATGAAGTCTATGGTCCTCGTAAGACACTGAAGGGACATGGGCAATTTCTCCATGCTAAGACTCTAGGCTTTACTCATCCGAGAACAGGTGAAACCTTGGAGTTCACAGCAGATATTCCAGAGATTTTTAAAGAAACGCTGGAAAGATTGCGTAAAACTGAGAATAGATAAAAGAGTTGAGATGCCTTGTCTCAACCTTTTTCATTTCAAGTCTTTTCCATTTTAAAGTATTCATGTTATAATGGATAAATATGAAGAATCGGAGTGAGAATATGAAGTACAAACGAATCGTCTTTAAGGTAGGGACTTCCTCCTTGACAAATGAAGACGGGAGTTTATCAAGGAGTAAAGTAAAGGCAATTACCCAGCAATTGGCTATGCTACATGAAGCTGGACATGAGTTGATTTTAGTGTCATCTGGGGCAGTTGCCGCTGGATTTGGAGCTTTGGGTTTTAAAAAACGTCCGACCAAGATTGCAGATAAACAAGCTTCGGCTGCAGTTGGTCAGGGACTTTTGTTGGAGGAATACACAACCAACCTCCTCATGCGCCAGATCGTTTCTGCACAAATCTTGCTGACACAGGATGATTTTGTAGATAAGCGTCGCTATAAGAATGCCCACCAGGCCTTGTCTGTATTGCTTCATCGTGGTGCAATCCCCATCATCAACGAGAATGACAGTGTCGTTATTGATGAGCTCAAGGTGGGTGATAATGACACTCTGAGTGCCCAGGTAGCGGCGATGGTCCAAGCAGACCTTTTAGTTCTCTTGACGGATGTGGACGGTCTCTATACCGGAAATCCCAACTCAGATCCAACAGCCAAACGTTTGGAGAAAATCGAGACTATCAATCGTGAGATTATTGATATGGCTGGTGGAGCAGGTTCGTCAAACGGTACTGGGGGTATGTTGACAAAAATCAAAGCTGCAACTATTGCGACGGAGTCAGGTGTGCCAGTCTATATCTGCTCTTCCATGAAATCTGATGCCTTGATTGAAGCAGCAGAGGAGACCAAGGATGGATCCTTCTTTGTTGCGCAAGAGAAGGGACTTCGTACCCAGAAACAATGGCTGGCCTTCTATGCTCAAAGTCAGGGAACGATTTGGGTAGATGGTGGAGCTGCAGAGGCACTTTCAAAAAACGGGAAAAGTCTCCTTTTATCGGGTGTGGTAGAAGTGGAAGGAAACTTCTCTTACCACGATATTGTAACAGTAGCAGATAAAGAAACAGGTCAATCTCTTGGAAAGGGACGTGTCCAATTTGGTGTCTCAGCCCTAGAAGATATGCTCCGTTCTCAAAAAGCTAAGGGAGTCTTGATTCACCGTGATGACTGGATTTCCATCACTCCTGAAATCCAGCTGCTCTTTACAGAATTTTAGAGGTGAACGATGGTAAGTACACAAGAACAATTCGAACAGGTACAGGCTGTTAAGAAATCAATCAATACTGCCAGTGAAGCAGTGAAAAACCAAGCCTTGCTAGCTATGGCTGATTATTTATTGGCAGCTACTGAGGAGATTTTAGAGGCCAATGCCCTCGATATGGCAGCGGCCAAGGGGAAAATCTCAGATGTCATGCTAGACCGTCTTTATTTGGATGAGGGACGTATAGAAGCGATGGCAAGAGGGATTCGTGAAGTGGTTGCTTTACCAGATCCTATTGGTGAGGTCCTAGAGACAAGTCATCTTGAAAATGGCTTGGTAATCACCAAAAAACGTGTGGCTATGGGGGTTATTGGTATTATCTATGAAAGCCGTCCAAATGTGACGTCTGATGCGGCTGCTTTGGCTCTCAAAAGTGGCAATGCGGTCGTTCTTCGTAGTGGTAAGGACGCCTACCAAACAGCTCATGCTATTGTCACAGCCTTAAAGAAGGGCTTGGAGACGACGATCATCCATCCAGAGGTGATTCAACTGGTGGAAGATACTAGTCGTGAAAGTAGCTATGCTATGATGAAGGCCAAGGGTTATCTAGACCTTCTTATTCCTCGTGGAGGTGCTGGCTTGATCAATGCCGTGGTTGAAAATGCTATCGTACCCGTTATCGAGACAGGAACTGGGATTGTCCATGTCTATGTGGATAAGGATGCAGACGAAGACAAGGCTCTATCGATTATCAACAATGCTAAAACCAGTCGTCCTTCTGTCTGCAATGCTATGGAGGTCTTGCTGGTTCATGAAGACAAGGCAGCACGTTTTCTTCCTCGCTTGGAGAAAGTGCTGGTTACAAGTCGGAAAGAAGCTGGACTGGAACCAATTCAATTTCGTTTGGATAGCAAAGCAAGTCAGTTTGTTTCAGGTCGAGCAGCTGAGGCACAAGACTTTGACACCGAGTTTTTAGACTATATCCTAGCGGTTAAGGTTGTGAGCAGTTTAGAAGAAGCGGTTGCGCATATTGAAGCTCACAGTACCCATCATTCGGATGCCATTGTGACAGAAAATGTTGAAGCTGCAGCCTACTTTACAGATCAAGTGGACTCTGCCGCGGTTTATGTCAATGCCTCGACTCGTTTCACTGATGGTGGCCAGTTTGGCCTTGGATGTGAGATGGGGATTTCTACTCAGAAACTGCATGCGCGTGGGCCTATGGGCTTGAAAGAGTTGACCAGCTACAAGTATGTGGTTACTGGTGACGGACAGATAAGGGAGTAAGAGATGAAGATTGGATTTGTCGGTTTGGGGAATATGGGTGCTAGTTTGGCCAAGGCTGTCTTGCAGGCCAAGACGGGTGCTCAGATTCTCCTTGCCAATCGTAGTCAAGCAAAAGTAGATGCTTTCATTGCTAACTTTGGTGGTCAGGCTTCCAGCAATGACGAAATCTTCGCAGAAGCAGATGTGATTTTTCTAGGAGTTAAGCCTGCTCAGTTCTCAGACTTGCTTTCTCAATACCAGACCATCCTTGAAAAAAGAGAGAGTCTTCTTTTGATTTCCATGGCAGCTGGATTGACTTTGGAAAAACTAGCTAGTCTTATCCCAAGTCAACATCGTATCATTCGCATCATGCCCAATACTCCAGTGGCTATCGGTCAAGGGGTGATTAGTTATGCCATGTCAGCAAACTGTCTTGCTGAGGACGGTGAACTCTTTTGTCAGCTTTTAGCCAATGCGGGTCTATTGGTTGAGCTTGGGGATGACTTAATTGATGCGGCGACAGGTCTTGCAGGTTGTGGGCCAGCCTTTGTCTACCTCTTTATCGAGGCTTTGGCAGATGCAGGTGTTCAGTCAGGATTGCCACGAGAAACGGCTTTGAAAATGGCAGCCCAAACAGTAGTTGGAGCTGGACAAATGGTTCTGGAAAGTCAGCAACATCCTGCGGTCTTGAAAGACCAAGTTTGCAGTCCAGGTGGTTCGACTATCGCTGGTGTAGCAAGTCTGGAAGAACATGCCTTTAGAGGCACAGTCATGGACGCAGTTCAGCAAGCCTACAAACGAACACAAGAATTAGGTAAATAAGAGGTTGGGTGACTCCCAGCCTCTTTTATGGTCGATTAAATGGAGAAGACGCAAAAAGATTGTCACAAAAATCTATTTTTTTGATAGAATAGAAGATAGTAAAAAAGAAATGAGTTAGACATGTCAAAAGGATTTTTAGTCTCTTTTGAGGGACCAGAGGGAGCAGGAAAGACCAGTGTTTTAGAGACTCTACTCCCAATTTTAGAGGAAAAAGGAGTAGAAGTGTTGACGACCCGTGAACCTGGCGGAGTCTTGATCGGGGAGAAGATTAGGGAAGTGATTTTGGATCCAAGTCATACGCAGATGGATCCTAAAACAGAGCTTCTTCTCTATATCGCCAGTCGCAGACAGCATTTGGTAGAAAAAGTTCTTCCAGCACTTGAAGATGGCAAGTTGGTCATTATGGACCGCTTCATCGATAGTTCTGTTGCTTATCAGGGATTTGGCCGTGGCTTGGATATTGCTGCCATTGATTGGCTCAATCACTTTGCGACAGATGGCCTTAAACCCGATTTGACCCTCTATTTTGACATTGAGGTGGAAGAAGGACTGGCTCGCATTGCTGCCAATAGTGATCGCGAGGTCAATCGTTTGGACTTGGAAGGCTTGGACTTGCACAAGAAAGTTCGTCAAGGTTACCTTTCTCTTCTGGACAAAGAAGGAAATCGCATTGTCAAGATTGATGCGAGTCTTCCTTTGGAGCAAGTTGTGGAAACGACCAAGGCTGTCTTGTTTGATAGAATGGGCTTGGATAAATGAAACAAGATCAACTAAAGGCTTGGCAGCCAGACCAGTTTGACCGCTTTGTCCGTATCCTAGAACAAGACCAGCTCAATCACGCCTATCTCTTTTCGGGATTCTTTGGAAGCTTGGAAATGGCGCAGTTTTTGGCTAAGAGCCTCTTTTGTACGGATAAAGTAGGCGTTCTACCATGTGAGAAATGCCGAAACTGTAAGCTGATTGAACAGGAAGAATTTCCCGATGTTACCTTGATTAAGCCAGTCAATCAGGTCATCAAGACAGAACGGATTCGAGAATTAGTGGGTCAGTTTTCCCAAGCAGGGATTGAAAGTCAGCAACAGGTTTTTATTATCGAGCAGGCGGAGAAAATGCATCCTAACGCGGCTAATTCTCTGCTCAAGGTCATCGAAGAACCCCAGAGTGAAGTTTATATTTTTTTCTTGACCAGCGATGAGGAAAAGATGTTGCCAACTATCCGGAGTCGGACCCAGATTTTTCACTTTAAAAAGCAAGAAGAAAAGCTCATCTTGCTCCTAGAACAAATGGGACTGGTTAAGAAAAAAGCGACTCTTTTAGCCCATTTTTGTCAGTCACGTTTTGAAGCAGAAAAACTGGCAAATCAGGCAAGTTTTTGGACCTTGGTGGAAGAGAGTGAACGCCTGCTGACCTGGTTATTAGCTAAGAGAAAAGAAAGTTATCTGCAAGTTGCTAAATTAGCCAGCTTAGCAGATGACAAGGAAAAACAAGATCAGGTCTTGCGAATCCTCGAAGTGCTCTGTGGACAGGACCTCTTGCAAGCAAGAATTCGACAGATTTTACAAGATTTGCTGGAAGCTAGAAAAATGTGGCAGGCTAATGTCAGCTTTCAAAATGTCATGGAATATCTGGTCTTGAAAGAAATATAAACTCATACTCTTCGAAAATCAAATTCAAACCACGTCAACGTCGCCTAGTTTCCTAGTTTGCTCTTTGATTTTCATTGAGTATTAAAAATGAACGATATAGAAAGGAAAGGGCTGGTTTATGGACAAAAAAGAATTATTTGACGCGCTGGATGATTTTTCCCAACAGTTACTGGTGACCTTGGCCGATGTGGAAGCCATCAAGAAAAATCTCAAGAGCCTGGTAGAGGAAAATACAGCTCTTCGCTTGGAAAATAGTAAGTTGCGCGAACGCTTGGGCGAGGTAGAAGCAGATACACCCGTTAAGGCCAAGCATGTTCGTGAAAGCGTCCGTCGAATCTATAAGGACGGGTTTCACGTTTGTAATGATTTTTATGGACAACGCCGAGAACAGGACGAGGAATGTATGTTCTGTGACGAGTTGTTGTACAGGGAGTAGGCATGCAGATTCAAAAAAGTTTTAAGGGGCAGTCTCCATATGGCAAACTTTATCTAGTGGCAACGCCGATTGGCAATCTAGACGATATTACCTTTCGTGCCATCCAGACCTTGAAAGAGGTGGACTGGATTGCTGCTGAGGATACTCGCAATACGGGTCTTTTGCTCAAGCATTTTGACATTTCGACCAAGCAGATCAGTTTCCATGAGCACAACGCCAAGGAAAAAATTCCTGATTTGATTGAGTTTTTGAAAGCTGGACAAAGTATTGCTCAGGTATCAGATGCGGGTCTGCCTAGTATCTCAGATCCTGGTCATGATTTAGTTAAGTCAGCTATCGGGGAAGAGATTGCAGTTGTTACCGTTCCGGGTGCCTCTGCTGGAATTTCTGCCTTGATTGCCAGTGGCCTAGCACCACAACCACATATCTTTTACGGTTTCTTACCGAGAAAATCAGGCCAGCAAAAGCAATTTTTCGACTTGAAAAAAGATTATCCAGAAACTCAGATTTTCTATGAATCGCCCCATCGTGTAGCGGATACGCTAGAAAATATGCTAGCAGTCTACGGCGACCGCTCGGTGGTCTTGGTTAGAGAATTAACCAAAATCTATGAAGAATACCAACGAGGAAAGATTTCAGAGCTACTAGAAAGTATTGCTGAAACGCCACTCAAGGGTGAATGCCTTCTCATCGTTGAAGGCGCCAGTCAGGATGTGGAAGAAAAGGACGAGGAGGACTTGTTTTCAGAAATCCAATCTCGTATCCAGCAAGGCATGAAGAAAAATCAAGCCATAAAGGAAGTTGCAAAACTCTACCAGTGGAATAAGAGTCAGCTCTACGCTGCCTACCACGATTGGGAAGAAGATCAAGAAAATGACTAAACAGGGAAGTTTTCCTTCTTCCCTTTTTTTGTTATACTAGTAGAAGAAAAATTAGAAAGATTTGTGGGTGTCAAATAGTCTAGTAGCTTGTTTTTATTTGGACTTGGTTTCCACCCAAAGAGGTATTAGTGTCGTGTCTCAATCTTATATCAATGTTATCGGAGCAGGTTTGGCAGGGTCTGAAGCTGCTTATCAAATCGCAGAACGTGGTATTCCAGTTAAACTTTATGAAATGCGTGGGGTCAAGTCAACACCTCAGCACAAAACAGACAATTTTGCTGAATTGGTTTGTTCCAATTCCTTACGTGGGGATGCTTTGACAAATGCCGTTGGGCTTCTCAAGGAAGAAATGCGTCGCTTGGGTTCTGTTATCTTGGAATCTGCTGAAGCTACACGTGTTCCTGCGGGCGGTGCCCTTGCGGTGGACCGTGACGGCTTCTCCCAAATGGTGACCGAAAAAGTAGCCAACCACCCCTTGATTGAGGTGGTTCGTGATGAAATTACAGAATTGCCAACGGATGTTATTACAGTTGTCGCTACTGGTCCTTTGACTAGTGATGCCTTAGCTGAAAAGATTCATGCCCTTAATGATGGGGATGGATTCTATTTCTACGATGCGGCGGCGCCGATTATCGATGTCAACACCATTGATATGAGCAAGGTCTATCTCAAGTCTCGTTATGACAAGGGAGAGGCGGCCTACCTCAATGCTCCAATGACCAAGCAAGAGTTTATGGATTTCCATGAAGCCTTGGTCAATGCGGAAGAAGCACAGCTCAATTCGTTTGAAAAAGAAAAGTACTTTGAAGGTTGTATGCCAATCGAAGTCATGGCTAAGCGTGGCATTAAAACCATGCTTTATGGTCCCATGAAACCAGTCGGTCTGGAGTACCCAGACGACTATACGGGGCCTCGTGATGGCGAATTCAAAACCCCTTATGCAGTTGTCCAGCTTCGTCAGGATAATGCGGCTGGTAGCCTCTACAATATCGTCGGTTTCCAGACCCACCTCAAATGGGGAGAACAAAAGCGTGTCTTCCAAATGATTCCAGGTCTTGAAAATGCTGAGTTTGTCCGTTATGGGGTCATGCATCGCAATTCTTATATGGATTCACCAAATCTTCTTGAACAGACTTACCGTTCTAAGAAACAACCAAACCTCTTCTTTGCTGGTCAAATGACGGGTGTAGAAGGCTATGTTGAGTCAGCAGCTTCAGGCTTGGTTGCAGGTATTAACGCAGCTCGTCTCTTTAAGGGTGAAAGTGAAGCTATCTTCCCAGAGACCACAGCGATTGGAAGTCTGGCTCATTACATCACTCACGCTGATAGCAAACATTTCCAACCAATGAATGTCAATTTTGGGATTATCAAGGAATTGGAAGGCGAGCGTATCCGTGATAAAAAAGCTCGTTATGAAAAAATTGCAGAGCGTGCTCTTACCGACTTAGAGGAATTTTTAACGGTTTAATTTTTTTGAAAGAATTGCTCATGATACTATAAAAATCTTAGAAATTGTGATAAAATAGGTAGGATAAAAAAAGGAGAGTAAAAATGGCGAATCCCAAGTATAAACGTATTTTAATCAAGTTATCAGGTGAAGCCCTTGCCGGTGAACGTGGCGTAGGGATTGATATCCAGACAGTTCAAACAATCGCAAAAGAGATTCAAGAAGTTCATAGCTTAGGTATCGAAATTGCCCTTGTTATTGGTGGAGGAAATCTCTGGCGCGGAGAACCTGCTGCAGAAGCAGGAATGGACCGTGTTCAGGCAGATTACACTGGAATGCTTGGGACCGTGATGAATGCTCTTGTGATGGCAGATTCATTGCAGCAAGTTGGTGTCGATACGCGTGTGCAAACTGCCATTGCTATGCAACAAGTGGCAGAACCTTACGTACGTGGACGTGCCCTTCGCCACCTTGAAAAAGGCCGCATCGTTATCTTTGGTGCTGGAATTGGTTCACCTTACTTCTCAACAGATACAACAGCAGCCCTTCGTGCAGCTGAAATCGAAGCGGATGCCATCCTTATGGCTAAAAATGGCGTAGACGGTGTTTACAATGCCGATCCTAAGAAAGACAAGACAGCTGTTAAGT
Organism: Streptococcus sp. VT 162; assembly: GCA_000688775.2. Lineage (NCBI taxonomy): Bacteria > Bacillati > Bacillota > Bacilli > Lactobacillales > Streptococcaceae > Streptococcus > Streptococcus sp. VT 162. The sequence continues at coordinate 1,166,048 of CP007628.2, read as the reverse complement.
TTGAAGAATTGACCCACCGTGATGTTATCAATAAAGGTCTTCGTATCATGGACTCAACTGCTTCAACCCTCTCTATGGACAACGACATTGACTTGGTTGTCTTCAATATGAACCAACCAGGCAACATCAAACGTGTCGTATTTGGTGAAAATATCGGAACAACAGTTTCAAACAATATCGAAGAAAAGGAATAAGAAAATTATGGCTAATGCAATTGTAGAAAAAGCAAAAGAGAGAATGACCCAGTCTCATCAATCACTTGCTCGTGAATTTGGTGGTATCCGTGCCGGTCGTGCCAACGCAAGCTTGCTAGACCGTATCCATGTAGAATACTATGGAGTCGAAACTCCTCTTAACCAAATCGCTTCAATTACTATTCCAGAAGCGCGTGTCTTGTTGGTAACACCATTTGACAAGTCTTCATTGAAAGACATCGAACGTGCCTTGAACGCTTCTGATCTTGGTATTACACCAGCTAATGACGGTTCTGTGATCCGCTTGGTTATCCCAGCTCTTACAGAAGAAACTCGTCGTGACCTTGCCAAAGAAGTGAAGAAGGTCGGTGAAAATGCTAAAGTGGCTGTCCGCAATATCCGTCGTGATGCTATGGATGAAGCTAAGAAACAAGAAAAAGCAAAAGAAATCACTGAAGACGAATTGAAGACTCTTGAAAAAGATATTCAAAAAGTAACAGACGATGCTGTGAAACACATCGACGACATGACTGCCAATAAAGAAAAAGAAATCTTGGAAGTCTAAAAATAAACAGAAAAACTCAGTTGGCATTGCTGGCTGAGTTTTATTCGAAAGAAGGAAATATGAATACAAATCTTGCAAGTTTTATCGTTGGACTCATCATCGATGAAAATGACCGTTTTTACTTTGTGCAAAAGGATGGTCAGACTTACGCCCTTGCCAAGGAAGAAGGTCAGCATACGGTAGGGGATTCGGTCAAAGGTTTTGCCTACACGGATATGAAGCAAAAACTCCGTCTGACCACTCTAGAAGTGACTGCCACTCAGGACCAATTTGGTTGGGGAACCGTAACAGAAGTTCGTAAGGACTTGGGTGTCTTTGTCGATACCGGTCTACCTGATAAAGAAATCGTAGTGTCACTGGATATCCTACCTGAACTAAAAGAGCTCTGGCCCAAGAAGGGCGACAAACTCTACATCCGTCTAGAAGTAGACAAGAAAGATCGTATCTGGGGAGTTTTGGCTTATCAGGAAGACTTCCAACGTTTGGCTCGTCCTGCCTACAACAACATGCAGAACCAAAACTGGCCAGCCATTGTTTACCGCCTCAAGCTATCGGGAACTTTTGTTTACCTGCCAGAGAATAACATGCTTGGTTTCATTCACCCAAGTGAACGCTACGCAGAGCCACGTTTGGGGCAAGTGTTAGATGCGCGTGTCATCGGTTTCCGTGAAGTGGACCGTACTCTTAACCTCTCCCTCAAACCACGTTCTTTTGAAATGTTGGAAAATGATGCCCAGATGATTTTGACCTACTTGGAAAGCAATGGCGGTTTCATGACCTTGAATGATAAGTCATCTCCTGACGATATCAAGGCAACCTTTGGTATCTCTAAAGGTCAGTTCAAGAAAGCACTCGGTGGCTTGATGAAGGCTGGCAAAATCAAGCAAGACCAGTTTGGGACAGAGTTGATTTAGGCCTTATAGACATGATAAAGAAACTTGAAGAAATGAGTTTAGAGGAACTCTGGCAACTTTTTCCGATTTTTTTAGTAGAGCACAAGCCAGAGTGGAAAGACTGGTATGAATCGGAAAAAGCAAATCTGAAAAAAATATTGGGTACAAATGTTATTAAAAGAATAGAACATATCGGTAGCACTGCTATCCCTAATATTTGGGCCAAAAATATCGTTGATATTCTGTTAGAAGTAGGTAGAATAGAGGATTTAGCAAGAGTTAGGGATTTATTGGTGAAGAATGGTTGGCTAGTGATGTCAGAGAGTCCTAACAGGATTTCGCTAAATAAAGGATATACAGATCAGGGATTTGCTGAGAAAGTTTTTCATTTACATTTGCGAATGACGGGAGATCATGACGAGATTTATTTTAGAGATTATCTCTGCCAGCATCCTGATATCGCCCAAGCGTATCAGGAATTAAAACTAAGTTTGTGGAAAAAATTTGAACACAATCGAGACGCCTATACAGATGCTAAAACAGATTTTATAAACCACTACGTTTCAGAGGCTAAGTCCAGTAATTTTCAAGAATCAGAAAAGTGTCATCAAAAAACTCTTGATAGGAGAAAGAATTGAGAAAATCATTTTACACTTGGCTCATGACCGAGCGCAATCCTAAAAGTAATAGCCCAAAAGCCATCTTGGCAGATCTCGCTTTTGAGGAGTCAGCTTTTCCAAAACACACGGATGATTTTGATGAGGTGAGTCGCTTTTTGGAGGAGCATGCCAGCTTCTCTTTTAACCTAGGAGACTTTGACGCCATCTGGCAAGAATACTTAGAACACTAGAGACAATGAGATGAGGCTAGTATTTTATTGTTCTCTTTGCTATAATAAAAAGAAATAAACGGATTAGAGAGGTTCTTTATTTGAAGGAACATTCAATAGACATTCAACTGAGTCATCCAGATGACTTGTTCCATCTTTTTGGTTCCAATGAGCGCCATCTTCGTTTGATGGAAGAAGAGCTCGATGTGGTGATTCATGCTCGTACGGAGATTGTGCAGGTTATCGGAGAAGAGTCTGCCTGTGAGGAAGCCCGTCAGGTTATTCAGGCTTTGATGGTCTTGGTAAATCGTGGAATGACAGTCGGCACGCCAGATGTGGTGACTGCGATTAGCATGGTCAAAAACGATGAAATCGACAAGTTTGTCGCCCTTTACGAAGAAGAAATTATCAAGGACAATACTGGGAAACCAATTCGTGTCAAAACCTTGGGTCAAAAGCTTTATGTGGACAGTGTCAAACAGCATGATGTGACCTTTGGAATCGGACCTGCAGGGACAGGGAAGACCTTTCTTGCAGTGACCTTGGCAGTGACTGCCCTTAAACGCGGGCAGGTCAAGCGGATTATCCTTACTCGTCCAGCAGTGGAAGCAGGTGAGAGTCTAGGATTTCTTCCGGGTGATCTCAAGGAGAAGGTCGATCCTTATCTTCGACCAGTTTATGATGCCTTGTATCAGATTCTCGGGAAAGACCAAACGACCCGTCTCATGGAGCGTGAGATTATCGAAATCGCGCCCCTTGCCTATATGCGTGGCCGGACTTTGGATGATGCCTTTGTCATTCTCGATGAGGCACAAAATACGACCATCATGCAGATGAAGATGTTCTTGACTCGTTTAGGCTTTAATTCGAAGATGATTGTCAATGGAGATATCAGCCAGATTGACCTGCCACGTAATGTTAAGTCCGGTTTGATTGATGCTCAAGAAAAGCTCAAGAACATTCACCAAATCGACTTTGTTCATTTTTCAGCCAAGGATGTGGTTCGCCATCCAGTTGTCGCTCAGATTATCCGAGCTTATGAACCGGCTCCAGTTAAGGTTGAAGAAAAGAACCAAGAAACAGAATAGCAAAAGAGCAGTTCAATTTGAACTGCTCTTTTTTAATGAGTGTATAGCTTTAAACAAGTTCGTTGATAGAAGTATGATCTTTATCGAGTCCTTGAGCAACTGGGAGGCTGGTTAAGTAACCTTTATAAGTGGTCACACCTTGACGCAAGCCTTCATCTTCAGCAATTGCTTGTGCGAATCCTTTGCCAGCCAGAGCTTCGATATAAGGAAGAGTGACATTGGTTAGGGCGATAGTAGAGGTACGAGCAACTGCACCAGGGATATTGGCAACGGCATAGTGGAGAACACCGTATTTTTCATAGACAGGTTCATCGTGCGTTGTCACACGGTCAGCTGTCTCGATAACGCCACCTTGGTCAACGGCAACATCAACGATGACAGAGCCTGGACGCATTTGTTTGACCATCTCATCTGTCACCAATTTCGGTGCTTTGGCACCAGGGATGAGAACTGCACCAATCACCACATCAGCATCTCTCACACTTGCTTCGATGTTGAATGAATTAGACATAAGAGTTTGAATTTGGTTTCCAAAGACTTCTTCTAGAACCGAGAGACGCTTAGCGCTGATATCTAAAATAGTCACTTGAGCACCAAGACCAAGGGCAATGCGGGCAGCATGTGTACCGACGACACCACCACCGATGATAGTTACTTTTCCTTTTGGAACGCCTGGTACACCACCTAGTAGGACACCAGAACCACCAGCTTGCTTAGTAAGGAAGTGGGCTCCGATTTGAACAGCCATACGACCAGCAACCTCACTCATAGGAACGAGGAGTGGTAGTTGTCCTTGATTATCACGAACAGTTTCATAGGCAACTCCTGTTGTTTTTGCTGCTAGCATAGCATCTGCTAATTCTGGAGCAGCGGCCATGTGCAAGTAGGTGAAGAGGAGAAGATCGTCGCGCAAATAACCATATTCAGAAGCTAGTGGTTCTTTTACTTTCACGACCAACTCGGCAGCCCAAGCTTCAGCAGCAGTAGCGACAATCTCAGCTCCTTGCTTTTGATAGTCAGCATCAGTAAATCCTGAACCTAGACCAGCATTTGTTTCGATGAGGACACGATGTCCACGGCTGACTAAACTATGGACGCCAGCAGGAGTGAGGGCAACGCGGTTTTCGTTATTTTTAATTTCTTTTGGGATTCCGATTAACATAGAGATAACCTACCTTTCAATTGACGGTCTTGTTTTAGTTGTCACATTTTAGTTCATAAATCAAAAATGTGATGGTTTTATTGTATATGAAACCGCTTCAAAAATCAAGAAAAACTTGTCATCCAAATTTATTTATGCTAGACTAGTGAGAATCAAGCTCTAATGGAGGGAAAAGTATGGAATCAATATTTGTGAAATTTGCCCAGTATCCATCTATAGAAACGGAGCGTTTATTGCTCCGACCTGTAACTTTGGACGATGCAGAAGCTATGTTTGAGTATGCCTCAGACAGAGAAAATACACGCTATACTTTTCCAACAAATCAAAGCTTAGAAGAAACCAAGAACAACATCGCTCAGTTCTACTTGGCTAATCCCTTGGGACGGTGGGGAATCGAACTAAAAAGCAATGATCAGTTTATTGGAACTATTGATTTGCACAAGATTGATCCCATTCTCAAAAAAGCAGCTATTGGTTACATTATCAACCAAAAGTATTGGAATCAAGGATTGACGACAGAAGCCAATCGCGCCGTGATTGAGCTGGCTTTTGAGAAGATTGGAATGAACAAGTTGACCGCTCTTCATGACAAAGACAATCCCGCATCTGGCAAGGTCATGGAGAAATCTGGGATGCGTTTTTCCCACGAAGAACCCTATGCCAGAATGGATAATAAAGAACCAGGTCGAATGATCACAAGGGTTCATTATGTCTTGACTAAGGAAGACTATTTTGCAAATAAATAAGCAGTTGAAAAGAAATTTTCAACTGTTTTTTCTTTCACTTACGAATAATTTAAGAGAGGAGAAAATATGAAAGCAATTATCGAGAAAATCAAAGAGTATAAAATCCTTGTCATTTGTGCTGGTTTAGGTTTGGCCTTGGGCGGATTTTTCCTACTAAAGCCAACTTCACAAACATCTGTAAAAGAATCAAATTTGCAGGCTGAAGTCGCAGCTGTTTCAAAGGATTCATCGTCTGACAAAGAAGTGAAAAAGGAAGAAAAGGACGAGTCTCCTGAACAAGATTTGATTACGGTAGATGTCAAAGGTGCTGTTAAATCGCCAGGGATTTATGATTTACCAGTAGGGAGTCGTGTTCATGATGCCGTTCAGAAGGCGGGTGGATTGACAGAGGAAGCAGATAGTAAGTCGCTTAATCTAGCACAGAAAGTCAGTGACGAGGCTCTTGTCTATGTTCCAACTAAGGGAGAAGAAGCAGTGAGTCAGCAGACTGCCTCTGGAACGACTGCTTCGACAAGTAAAGATAAGAAGGTCAACCTAAATAAAGCTAGTCTGGAAGAACTCAAGCAGGTCAAAGGCTTGGGAGGAAAACGAGCCCAGGATATTATCGATCATCGTGAGGCAAATGGCAAGTTCAAGTCGGTTGATGAATTAAAGAAGGTTTCTGGTATTGGCGCTAAGACCATAGAAAAGCTAAAAGACTATGTTACAGTGGATTAAGAATTTCCCTATCCCCCTAATCTATCTGAGTTTCCTGTTGCTCTGGCTTTACTATGCCATTTTTGGAGTGTCCTATCTCGCACTGCTAGGTTTTGTTTTTTTGCTTGTCTGTCTCTTTTTCCAATTTCCTTGGAAATCGGCCGGTAAAGTTCTAGCGTTTTGTGGAGTTTTTGGTTTTTGGTTTTTGTTTCAAACTTGGCAACAGACACAAGCTAATCAAAACCTAGTGGATTCTGTTGAAAGGGTACGGATTTTACCAGATACCATCAAAGTCAATGGAGACAGTCTGTCCTTTCGGGGCAAGGCTGAGGGTCGCACCTTCCAAGTTTACTATAAACTCCAGTCTGAGGAGGAGAAAGAGCTCTTTCAGGCCTTAACAGACCTTCACGAGATAGAGATAGAAGGAAAACTTTCAGAGCCTGAAGGTCAGAGGAATTTTGGTGGCTTTGACTACCAAGCCTATCTGAAAACTCAGGGGATTTACCAAACTTTGACTATCAAGAGTATCCAGTCAATGAGAAAGATTAGCAGTTGGGATATAGGAGAAAATCTGTCCAGTTTACGTCGAAAGGCTGTAGTTTGGATCAAGATGCACTTTCCAGATCCTATGCGCAATTATATGACAGGTCTTCTTTTAGGACATTTGGACACGGACTTTGAGGAGATGAATGAGCTCTATTCCAGTCTTGGAATTATCCATCTCTTTGCCTTGTCGGGTATGCAGGTAGGCTTTTTCATGGATGCCTTTAAGAAACTCCTCTTGCGATTGGGCTTAACTCAAGAAAAGTTGAAGTGGCTAACTTATCCCTTTTCTCTTATCTATGCAGGTCTGACAGGATTTTCAGCATCTGTTATTCGCAGTCTCTTGCAAAAGTTACTGGCCCAACATGGTGTTAAGGGTTTGGATAATTTTGCCTTGACGATCCTTGTCCTCTTTATCATCATGCCCAACTTTTTCTTGACAGCAGGAGGAGTCTTGTCCTGCGCATACGCTTTTATCTTGACCATGACTAGTAAAGAAGGGGAGGGACTCAAGGCTGTTGCTAGAGAAAGTCTGGTCATTTCCTTGGGAATATTGCCTATTCTATCCTTCTATTTTGCAGAATTTCAGCCTTGGTCTATCCTTTTGACCTTTGTATTTTCCTTTCTGTTTGATGTGGTCTTTTTGCCACTTTTGTCCATCTTATTTATTCTGTCTTTTGTTTACCCAGTCACTCAGTTTAACTTTGTCTTTGAGTGGTTGGAGAACATCATTCGCTTGGTATCGCAGCTGGCAAGCAGGCCTCTGGTCTTTGGTCAACCCAATGCATGGCTGTTGATTCTACTGTTAGTTTCATTAGCCTTGGTCTATGACATGAGGAAAAACATCAAAAGACTAGCAGGATTTAGTCTCTTTATTGTGGGTCTCTTTTTCCTGACCAAGCATCCACTTGAAAATGAAATCATCATGTTGGATGTGGGGCAAGGTGAAAGTATTTTCCTACGGGATGTAACTGGTAAAACCATTCTCATAGATGTGGGTGGTAAGGCAGAATCTGACAAGAAAATCCAAGCTTGGCAAGAAAAGGCGACAACCAACAATGCCCAGAGAACCTTGATTCCCTATCTTAAAAGTCGAGGAGTAGATAAGATTGACCAGCTAATTTTGACCAATACAGAGAAGGAACATGTCGGTGATTTGCTGGAGGTAACCAAGGCTTTCCATGTCGGGGAGATTTTAGTATCAAAAGGAAGTCTGACACAAAAGGAATTTGTAGCGGAACTACAAGCGACTCAAACCAAGGTGTGCAGTGTGACAGCAGGGGAGAACTTGCCAATTTTTGGCGGTTACTTAGAAGTCCTATCTCCAAGGAAGGTTGGATATGGGGATCGTGATGATTCCTTGGTTCTTTATGGAAAACTCTTGGATAAGAACTTCCTTTTTACTGGGAATTTGGGAAACAAGGGGGAGAAAGACTTGCTTCAGCAGTATCCTGACTTGCAGGTGGATGTCTTGAAAGCAGGCCAACATGGTGCTAAAACCTCATCAAATCCAGTTTTCCTAGAACAGCTCAAACCAGCGATTACTCTCATTTCAGTCGGAAAGAGCAATCGTACGAAACTCCCCCATCAGGAAACCTTGACACGAATGGAAAGTATCAAGAGTAAGATTTACCGAACTGACCAGCAAGGGGCTATCCGCTTTACAGGATGGAATAGTTGGAGAATTGAAACGGTTCGTTAGAAAGAAAAGATGTTATATATTAGTAAAATAAACAAATAATCTGTTGCATAATATAGGGAAAAACGATATAATGAAAGCGTCTCCAATAGTAAAGATATAAATGCAATGAAAACATGAAAAATCAGTAAAACCCGTTTTATTAGCTAGTTTGTTATCTGTTGGTCTTTTTCAATCCATTGCATCTGCTGTAACAGTCACTAAAAAATATTGGTATGATTGGAATACTATGTGGGAATATAGTACTAACTATCACAACCATCAATACATTTCTAGCCCGTTATGGTCTATTCTGAGTATAAAATTGGCGGAGGATGGAATTACAATCGTTATGAGGTCATAAACTACTACAGCGGAGGCTATTAATCGATAAAGAGTGAGAAAAAGGAGGGCTGTATATGATAAATCTTACTCATGTTACCTTAAAAACGCGACAAGTCATCTTGCAAGATGTTGATTTCACCTTTAAAAAGGGTAGGATTTATGGCCTTCTTGCTATCAATGGCTCGGGAAAGACGACACTATTCCGAGCTATGAGCAAGTTGCTTCCCCTTAGTAGTGGACACATCGCAGTTCCTCCTTCTTTGTTTTATTATGAGAGCGTTGAATGGCTGGATGGAAACTTAAGTGGGATGGACTACCTTCGTCTCATAAAAAACATCTGGAAGTCAGACCTAAACTTGAGGGATGAAATTGATTACTGGGAAATGTCTGACTATATCAACCTTCCCATCCGCAAGTATTCCTTAGGGATGAAGCAACGCTTGGTGATTGCTATGTATTTCCTCAGTCAGGCGAAATGCTGGCTCATGGATGAGATAACAAATGGCTTAGATGAGTATTATCGACAGAAGTTTTTTGATAGGCTGGCACAAATCGATAGAAAAGAACAGCTGGTTCTTTTGAGTTCCCACTACAAAGAGGAGTTAATGGAGATTTGCGATAGCATCGTAACCATTCGTCAGGGGCAGATAGAAGAGGTTCCGTTATGAAAGATATTAGCCTATTTTTATTAAAGAAAGTTTTCAAAAGTCGTTTAAACTGGATTATCTTACTTTTATTTGCATCTGTACTCGGTGTTACCTTTTATTTAAATAGTCAGACTGCAAACTCACACAGCTTGGAGAGCGAGTTGGAAACCCGTCTTGTAAAAGATGAGAGAATCGTCAATGAAAATGAAGTGAAGCTTTCCCAAATGTCTGACACCAGCTCGGAGGAATACCAGATTGTTAAAAGTAATTTAGACTCGCAAAAAAATCTTTTGACTCAAAAGAAAGAAATTCTGGCTTTGTTAAAAGAAGGACGCTGGAAAGAAGCCTATTATTTGCAGTGGCAAGATGAAGAGAAGAATTATGAAGTTATGTCAAATCAACCGACTTCTAGCTCTGAATTAAAAATGGCGAGCGACCGCCAACGGAAGATTTACCAAGCCCTGTATCCCTTGAATATAAAAGCCCACAATTTAGAATATCCGACCCACGGGATTGATCAGATTGTCTGGATTTTAGAGGCTATCATCCCAAGCTTGTTTGTGATTGGTATTATTTTTATGCTTACACAACTGTTCGCAGAAAGATATCAAAATCATCTCGATACAGCTCAGTTATATCCTTTTTCAAAAGCGACATTTGCCATGTCCTCTCTTGGAGTTGGGGTGAGCTATGTAACCGTGCTGTTTATTGGAATCTGTGGATTTTCTTTTCTAGTGGGAAGTCTGATAAGTGGTTTTGGACAGTTAGATTATCCATACCCGTTCTATAGCTTAACCAATCAAGAGGTAACTATTGGAAAAATACAAGATGTGTTATTTCCTAGCTTGCTCTTAGCTTTCTTAGCCTTTATCGTCATTGTGGAAGTCGTCTACTTGATTGCTTACTTTTTCAAGCAAAAAATGCCTGTTCTCTTTCTTTCACTCATTGGGATTGTTGGCTTGTTGTTTGGTATCCAAACGATCCAGCCTCTTCAGAGTATTGCACATCTGATTCCCTTTACTTACTTGCGTTCAGTAGAGATTTTATCTGGAAGATTACCTAAGCAAATTGATAATATCAATCTAAATTGGAGCATGGGGATGGTCTTACTTCCTTGCCTGATTATCCTTTTGTTAGTGGGGATTCTATTTATCGAAAGATGGGGAAGTTCACGTAAAAAGGAAGTTTTTAATAGGTCTTAGCGTTCCTATACGGAGGATGAGGAAAAAACTAACACAGAGAGGGAACCGGAATGGTTCTCTCTTTTTGATGCGGACATCAAGAAGAAAACAGAAAGTTTTTTGAAAAAATAACTTTTTATCTTGACAAGGAATAGAAAACTTGGTATCATATAAAAGTTGAGAAAAGCAGAAGTGAGAGCTTCTCGCCTTGTGACATCAAGTTGCCTGGCCCTACGGATGAAAAGTTTCTAAGAAACGCTATCATAACGTGCGGGCTTGTATTATTACGAGTCCGCTATTGTTTTTCTCTAATAATAAAAAAGAGGTGAAAACCATAGCAAAGCAAGACTTATTCATCAATGATGAAATTCGTGTACGTGAAGTTCGCTTGATCGGTCTTGAGGGAGAACAGCTAGGTATCAAGCCACTCAGCGAAGCGCAAGCATTGGCTGATAGTGCAAATGTTGACTTAGTATTGATCCAACCTCAAGCAAAACCGCCTGTTGCTAAAATTATGGACTACGGTAAGTTCAAATTTGAGTACCAGAAAAAGCAAAAAGAACAACGTAAAAAACAAAGTGTTGTTACTGTGAAAGAAGTTCGTCTGAGTCCAACTATTGACAAGGGTGACTTTGACACAAAACTTCGCAATGCACGCAAGTTCCTTGAAAAAGGAAATAAAGTTAAGGTATCCATTCGCTTTAAAGGGCGTATGATCACCCATAAAGAGATTGGTGCAAAAGTTTTAGCCGAGTTTGCTGAAGCAACACAAGATATTGCGATCATCGAACAACGAGCTAAGATGGATGGACGCCAAATGTTCATGCAGTTGGCGCCAGCAACTGACAAAAAATAATTGTCAGAAAGTTAAATAAAGGAGAAAAAATCATGCCAAAACAAAAAACACACCGCGCATCAGCTAAACGTTTCAAACGTACAGGTTCTGGTGGACTTAAACGTTTCCGTGCTTACACTTCTCACCGTTTCCACGGAAAAACTAAGAAACAACGTCGTCATCTTCGTAAAGCATCTATGGTGCATTCAGGAGATTTCAAACGTATCAAAGCAATGCTTACTCGCTTGAAATAATAGCTTAACAGTAAGTAAACAATTCTAGGAAATATTTGGAGGAAATAAAACATGGCACGTGTTAAAGGTGGCGTTGTATCACGCAAACGTCGTAAACGTATTCTTAAACTAGCAAAAGGTTACTATGGAGCTAAACACATCTTGTTCCGTACTGCAAAAGAACAAGTAATGAACTCTTACTACTATGCATACCGTGACCGTCGTCAGAAAAAACGTGACTTCCGTAAATTGTGGATCACTCGTATCAATGCGGCAGCTCGTTTGAACGGACTTTCATACTCACAATTGATGCATGGTTTGAAATTGGCTGAAATCGAAGTTAACCGTAAAATGCTTGCTGACTTGGCTGTTAACGACGCAGCAGCTTTCACAGCTCTTGCAGATGCAGCTAAAGCAAAACTTGGTAAATAATGACAAACTGTTTCATTCTTACTCTCGTGGTTTTACCGCAAGAGTAGGGTGAAACTTTTTTATTTTCCATAAATGATTTTCTATTTTAGAGAGTAAATGACAGATTTTTTCAAAGAAAATAGGATATTTCTTGTATAATAGGAATATCTAAAAAAGATTTGGAGTTTGAAGAAGATGATAGTAGGTATTGATTTAGGAACGACTAATTCTTTAGTAGGGGTATACCAAGATGGCCAGGTCAAGTTGATTCCCAATGCTTTTGGTGAGTATTTGACTCCTTCTGTTGTGGCTTTAGATGACAATGATGAGATTATAGTTGGAAAAATTGCCAAGGAACGCTTGGTGACCCACCCAGATAAGACGGTTTCTCAGTTCAAGCGTTTTATGGGGACTAAGCATGAATTGACACTAGGAAATCGAGCATATAAGGCTGAAGAATTAAGCTCTTTTATCATTCGAAAGTTGGTAGACGATGCAGAGACCTATCTTGGAGAAAAGGTCGAGGAAGTGATTGTTAGTGTTCCAGCCTATTTCAATGATGCTCAACGTTATGCGACCAAACTAGCAGGGAAATTTGCAGGTGTTCAGATTGATCGGATTATCAATGAACCTTCCGCAGCAGCTCTTGCTAAAAGATCTATGGTAAACCAAGAAGATCAATCTTTTATTGTAGTCGATTTTGGTGGTGGAACTCTAGACATTTCAGTTGTGGAGCTTTTTGATAATATCGTCGAAATCGTGTCGATCGCAGGGGACAATCGTTTGGGAGGAGAAGACTTTACTGCGGCTATTGCTGAGGAATTTTTAGTCTCCAATCAATTAACCAAGGATACGATTTCCCTAGAATTTTATAGCAAAATTCTGGTACAGGCTGAAAAGACAAAGCTAGAACTCAATGATAAAGAAGAAGTGAAGATGACGGTTCTGGACCAAGAACAGGAATACACTTTAGACTTGAGCTACCAACGCTTTTATGAGCTTTGTCAACCTCTGCTAGCCCGTGTTAAGGCCGTTTTGGATCGTGCCTTGATGGATGCGCGCTATAGCTATGTATCATCTGATAACTTTGTTCTTGTTGGGGGGACTTCGAAACTCCGCTTGGTTCAAGACTTTTTATCCTACTGTATCAATCAAATGGTGCAGGTATCGGATGATCCCGATCGGATGATTGCGAGAGGTTGTGCCCTTTTAGCAGGAATAAAAGAACGGCAGGGTGAGATACGAGATTTATTACTATCTGATATTTGCCCTTTTACACTGGGGATTGAGATAGTTGGAGACCGTTTTTCGCCGATTATTGAGCGAAATTCTACCCTACCTGCTTCACGCATCGAACAGTACTATACGGCTGAATTGGGACAGAGCCAAGTCAAGATAAAGGTCTATCAAGGTGAGATGATGAAGGCATCGCAAAACCTATTCTTAGGTGAATTAGAAGTTCCCGTCCCTGTTAATACTCGAGTAAATGAAAGTTTCACAGTTCGATTCACCTATGATTTAAATGGAATTTTGGATGTCGAAGTGAAAATTGATTCCACACAGGAAGTTTTTAGTCATGTTATTCTCCAAGATAGTGTTACTCTGACAGAAAAGGAAATCAAGGCTAAGCAAGCAGAGTTGACTCGCTATAAGATCAATGCTCAAGAAACAGAGGTTTATCGTTTCTTGATTGAAAAAGCGAATCGCGTGTACAGTATGCTCTTGGGGAGAAGAAGAGATGAGCTAATGGCTGAAACTAGACGATTTGAAGAAGAGGTCAGTCAAGCATCTGTGTATCATTTGCCAAAACTCTATCAATCATTTTCAAACTATCTAGACTTCCTAGAGCGAGGACTATAAAAGAGGAGACCTTATGAATATATGGGAAACTTTAGGGATAGAGCCAACGACTGACGTCAAGCTTATTAGAAGGCATTATGCTGAACTGGTTAGGCTCTATCACCCAGAAGACCAACCAGAAATTTACCAAGAAATTGTTGAAGCTTACCAAAAAGCCTTGACTTATGCGAGGTCTAGAAACACAAGACCAGAAAATAGTCTAAGAAAAGCGAGTGACTCTCAAGAAGCTAGTGAACTTGAAGAAGAGGCGAATGGAAAGCCTAACTCAAGTCTCAACTTTGAAAACTTGACTGAAGAAACGAAGACTGAGAACGAAGAGTCTGAAAGATCTAGTCTTGATTTTAGTGATTATCAGCAATCAACTGATAAAACCAGCGATTCCTTTAACTTTGAAACCTTTAAAGCAGAAGAGGATGAGCCAAAGTCCCCCCTTAACTTTAGTGACTATGATGAGGAAGTTCAGCTAAATGGAGATTCTGAAGAAAGAGCTACGAGTACCCTCAATTTTGAAACGTTTGGTGATGAAGAGAACCAAGGGCAAGAAGGATTAACAAGGTCTACTCTTGACTTTAGCGGTTATAATGAAGAAACTTATCTGATCCGAAATGCGATTGAAAGTATTGTTGGAAATGACGGTTATAACCAAGAGGAACAAGAGCATCTATGGCGTCAGTTCTTTCATCAGTATCAGTATGATATGGACATTGTTCAATCCGTTTTAGAGGAAATGGATGTTTATATTTTTAACAAACCGGAGCAATTCTCTATCCTCATTCCCTTGCTAGAAGACTATATACCTGACTTTAAGTACTGGGGCTATTACTATAAACTGAAGTATTGGAAAGTTAAAAGAGATATAGTAGAAGAGGAAGGCAGTTCGCTTGAAAGCGCCCATGAAGCCACTGAAGAATTCTATTATTCTTATCAACTTTGCCAAGAAATTCTCCAAGATTCTAACAAAGCAAATCAATTGAGCTCTTGGATAGAGTTTTTCAAGCACCCCTATCTGAGCTTTATGGTCTTAGATCAAGTAAATCAAAATCGTCAAATAATCAAGAGTGTGCCAGTTTTAACCTATATCCTGGAAAAAAACCGACAAGTCATATTTGAAGAGGATTATCCACTCTTGAATGACTTGGCTGATTACTTAGACGAAGTAAAAGGGGAGCTGGGAGAAAACGTTGACTTTAGTCACTACTCTCTAGATAATCCAGATGAAGTTGAGGCAGCCTTCTATGAGTTGCTCCATGCTCGCTATGAAGACGACTACAAACTGTTACGTGATTGGCAATACCTTTTTGAAACAGTTAAAAATCACAATCTCCTACTTGATTTGTTAGAAAAGGTGGACGTCTATCCTTTAACCAATGCGAAAGTGTTAGCCCTCGTTCTCCAATTTGTAGAGCGTTACAGAGATGAGGAATCAAATCCATATCTGAAAAAGCTTCATTTTTGGAAGAGTATCCATTCCTATCCTTCAGTGGTAGAGGAGTACGCACTAAATAAAAAAGAAAATTTTGATTACTGGTACAATGAAGGTTATCTTTATATGGATAAGCTCACCAAGAGCGATGAAGATATCAATGATTGGGAGAAGTGGAGAAGCTACTTTAAAGGAAGACCACGTATTCTAACGATTTTACTTCAACAGATCTATAAGGAGTACCATCGATTTACAGATGGCGAGCTCCTGAGATATATTTTAGCTCCTTTTCCTACTTCTAAAATGGCTCCCCAAATGATGACGGAGGAGACAGACCAGAAACTAGAAGAGATGACGACTTATGCCTATGAACTTAGTCATCCAAAGGCCAGACTCTCTTATTTGGATTGGAAAAAAAGACAGGTCTTTAAAAATAAGTTTCTTCAGATTTTCTTTGGCCTCTTTACGATTGTGAGTTTGCTGCTCAGTATTATAGAGAGACCTGGTTATAATTCATGGGTTCATGCTGGTATATTTTCTCTCTTTTACGTCTATATGCTAAAATTAAGGCAAACACAGATTGAGGAAGGAGTGACAGCTAGGGGTTCAAAACGAAAATTCTACCACAGTCCCCATCTATGGTTCCTATTCATCTTGTTATTGCTCCTCGTCACTCCATTCTTACCGTTTGGTCTCATTGGGACCCTTATTTTCATTACATTTTTCTGTCTCATCGATGGTTTCCAGGTGAGTCAAGGGCTGAAGTGGGATTATTCTTTGGATAAGCTGATTCCTGTCGGTATCTTTCTTTCTGCTGGCTTCTTATCTGCTTTGGTAAATCGAAGCCAGATCATTTCCGGAGTTGCAATGATGTACTTCCATATTTTTGTAATCCTTGTGATTTGCTTGTCTTTTACACGATTTAGTCCCGGATTTCCAACATCATTGAAAAAAATTCTCCTTCCAGCAATCTTGGGTATCCTACTCTTTCAATTATTGCCTTTCGTTCACAGCCGCTTAAACCTCTTTAATCCAACTATTCTACGAAATGAAACGCTGGCCATAACCGTTATCCTCTTGTTAAATGGAATTGTCTTGTCTTATTTTACAAAGGAACAGGGCTTCATGATTGGTGTGAAGAAGGTCTTTATGATTTATGGCTTGCAGATCTTTATTTTCCTAAGAAGACTGTTCCGAATCCTATTCGCACTTATACCTGATTTTAGCAAAATTCATTTTGAAAAAGACCTGTTAATCTTGAATAGCGAATTTGCTTTCTACTTCCTCGAGGGACTTTTTGTCCTGATCATGCTTTTCCTTATTCGCAATATACGCAAGGAAAATCGTAAAAGTGTTGCTTAGAATGAAAGCGTAGAGAAGAGGACTCTAGTTCAAGTTTCTAGTAAATTTTCCTGAATAAAGGTATAATGGAACTATTAAAATGAAAGAGGTAATGAAGATGGCTTCAAAAATGCTACACACTTGCTTGCGAGTAGAAAACCTTGAAAAATCAATCGCTTTTTATCAAGATGCTTTTGGTTTTAAAGAATTGCGTCGCAGAGATTTTCCAGATCATGCTTTTACCATTGTCTATCTAGGACTTGAGGGGGATGACTATGAGTTGGAGTTGACTTACAACTATGATCATGGACCTTATGTTGTGGGTGACGGCTTTGCTCACATCGCTCTAAGTACACCTGACCTTGAGGCCCTACATCAAGAACATAGCGCTAAAGGCTATGAGGTGACAGCCCCTAATGGACTTCCAGGAACTCAACCAAACTATTACTTTGTCAAGGATCCTGATGGGTACAAGGTCGAAGTCATTCGTGAAAAATAATCCAGTAAGGTCAAGTAGAATGTTCGTTTTCTACTTGACTTTTTTTCTTTGAAAGAGTATACTAATACAAATTTAACCTTTAAGGGGAGTCCAGAGAGACTCACAAGGTGTCAGATAAAAGGGATAAGGGGACTCTCTGTGGAGACTTTTTAAGTGTGCGCATGAGTTCTAGCCTAACCCAACTGAGGCCTTGCATTAGCAAGGCCTTTTCTTTATCTGGTCCCCTTAAATTTAAGGAGGAAAAGTCATGAATCCCACATGTAAGAAGCGTTTGGGTGCCATTCGTTTGGAAACCATGAAGGTGGTCGCACAAGAGGAAATTGCGCCAGCAATCTTTGAATTAGTCCTAGAAGGGGAGATGGTTGAAGCCATGCGAGCCGGCCAATTTCTTCATCTGCGTGTGCCTGATGACGCCCATCTCTTGCGCCGCCCTATTTCAATTTCGTCTATTGACAAAGCAAACAAGCAGTGTCACCTTATTTATCGGATTGAGGGGGCTGGGACAGCTATTTTTTCAACATTAGGTCAAGGAGATAGTCTTGATGTGATGGGGCCTCAGGGAAATGGGTTTGACTTGTCTGATTTAGACAATCAGAGCCAAGTTCTCCTCGTTGGTGGGGGGATTGGTGTTCCACCCTTGCTTGAGGTGGCCAAGGAATTGCATGCGCGTGGGGTGACAGTAGTGACAGTCCTCGGTTTTGCGAATAAGGATGCTGTGATTCTCGAAACCGAATTGGCCGAGTATGGTCAGATCTTTGTAACGACAGATGATGGTTCTTATGGCATTAAGGGAAATGTATCTGTTGTCATCAATGATTTAGACATTCAATTTGATGCTGTTTACTCATGTGGGGCTCCTGGAATGATGAGGTATATCAATCAAACCTTTTATGATCATCCAAGAGCCTATCTATCTCTAGAATCTCGTATGGCTTGTGGGATGGGAGCTTGCTATGCCTGCGTTCTAAAAGTGCCAGATAGTGAGACCGTCAGCCAACGCGTCTGTGAAGATGGCCCTGTTTTTCGCACAGGAACAGTTGTATTATAAGGAGAAAGTCATGACTAACAAACGTTTACAAGTTTCTCTACCGGGCTTGGATTTGAAAAATCCCATCATTCCAGCATCAGGCTGTTTTGGTTTCGGCCAAGAGTATGCCAAGTACTATGATTTAGACCTTTTAGGCTCCATTATGATCAAGGCAACGACACTTGAACCCCGTTTTGGGAATCCTACTCCCAGGGTTGCAGAGACACCTGCCGGTATGCTCAATGCAATCGGTTTGCAAAATCCTGGTTTAGAAGCTGTTTTAGCTGAAAAGTTGCCTTGGTTGGAAAGAGAATATCCAAATCTTCCCATTATCGCAAATGTTGCAGGCTTTTCAAAACAAGAGTACGCTGCCGTTTCTCGAGGAATTTCCAAGGCTGCAAATGTAAAAGCTATCGAGCTCAATATCTCATGCCCCAATGTGGATCATGGCAATCATGGACTTTTGATTGGGCAAGACCCTGGTCTGGCTTATGAAGTGGTAAAAGCGGCTGTGGAAGCCTCTGATGTGCCAGTCTATGTCAAGTTAACCCCTAGCGTGACGGATGTTGTCACCATCGCCAAAGCCGCAGAAGATGCGGGAGCAAGTGGCTTAACCATGATCAATACTCTAGTCGGTATGCGCTTTGACCTCAAAACAAGAAAACCAATCCTAGCCAATGGAACAGGTGGAATGTCTGGACCAGCAGTCTTTCCAGTAGCCCTCAAACTCATCCGACAAGTAGCCCAAACAACAGACCTGCCCATCATTGGAATGGGAGGAGTTGATTCGGCTGAAGCTGCTTTAGAAATGTATCTGGCTGGTGCCTCTGCCATCGGAGTTGGAACAGCTAACTTTACCAATCCATATGCCTGTCCTGACATCATCGAAAATCTGCCAAAATTCATGGACAAGTATGGCATTATCAGTTTGGAAGAACTACGCAAGGAAGTCAAAGCCAGTCTGAGATAAGCTAGGTCTTCCTTATCGTCAACAAGAAATAGAATCTTCATCAATTTGTAATATTTCCGTCGATTAACTATGTTACAATAGGGTTTAGAAAACGTTATTGGAGCATTTAAATGAAACGATGGAAAGTGGCCCTAGTAAGTGCTGGCTTATTGGGGTGTTTTTTTACTGTAGTGGAGACAGCAAAAGCAGAAGAGGGAACTTGGCAAGGAAAGACCTACCTCAAAGCAGACGGGAAACCAGCAACCAACCAATGGATCTATGACCAAACGCAACAGGCCTGGTTTTATTTAACAGCTGATGGAAATCGTGCTGAGAACGGCTGGTTGACTGTTGCTGGTAAGGATTACTATTTTAACGAAGCTGGAAAATTAGCTACAAAAACGTGGATTGGCCAGTACTATGTGACTGAAAGTGGTGCTAAAGCCAAGGAACAGTGGGTATTTAATCAGGAACAAGAATCCTGGTATTATCTTAAGACTGATGGTCAGAAAGCTCAAAAAGAATGGATTCAACAAGGTCAAGAAAAATATTACCTTAAAGAAGACGGGAAAATGGCCAAAGATGAGTGGATCACTCAAGGTGAGAACCAGTACTACATCAATTCACAAGGTAAAATGCTGAAAAATGCTTGGCTTGGTAAGAGCTATATATCAGAAAATGGTAATAAGGTTAAACAAGCCTGGATTTATGATGACAACTATAGTAGTTGGTTCTACCTTCAACAAGATGGTACCTATGCTGAAAATGGCTGGTTAACCATAGATGGGAAGGACTACCATTTTAAATCAGGCGGTTATCTTTCTACTGAACGTTGGATTGATCGCTTCTATGTTGCCAAGAGTGGAGCTAAATTGAAATCGGAATGGCTCTTTGATAAGAATTATGATGCTTGGTTTTACTTGAAAGCTGACGGAACCTATGCCGAAAAAGGCTGGGAAACGATTAAAGAAAAAGATTACCATTTCAAATCAGGCGGCTATCTTTCTACCGAGCGCTGGATTGACCGCTTCTATGTTGCTAAAAGTGGAGCCAAACTGAAATCGGAATGGCTCTTTGACAAGAATTATAACTCTTGGTTTTACTTGAAAGCTGACGGAACCTATGCTGAAAAAGGTTGGCAAACCATCAAAGGCAAGGATTACCATTTCAAATCTGGTGGCTACCTCTCTACGGAAACTTGGATTGACCGTAGTTATGTGACAAGTAGTGGATCAAAAGCTGGTAAAGGATGGCTCTTTGATAAGAATTATAACTCTTGGTTCTATATTAACTCTGATGGAAATTATGCCAATAAAGAATGGCTCTGGGATAATGGTTACTACTATCTCAAATCTGGTGGTTATATGGCTGCGAGTGAGTGGGTATGGTACAAGAACAATTGGTTCTACCTCAAGTCGAATGGAAAGATGGCTGAAAAAGAATTAATCTACGATTCATCCGACCAATCATGGTATTACCTTAAATCCGGCGGTTATATGGCAAAAAATGAGACTGTGGATGGTCATACCTTGGATGCTTCTGGTAGATGGCATGTTGCGGATAAAACCAAATATTACAAAGTTAAACCAATCACTGCCTATGTCTATAGTGCATCTGGAGAAATCTTGAGTTACATTAACCAAGGAAGCATTGTTTCACTGGATAGCTCGACGCGAAAAGGCGGCCGACTTGCAGTTTCGATTTCTGGCTTGTCTGGCTATATGAACCAAAGTGATTTAACAGCAGTAGATGAAGGTAGCGAGTTTATCCCTCATTATACTAGTGATGGGAAATTCCTCTACCATGAACTCTCTCCTTATACGAGTATCAAAGTAGCTCCACATACTTCTGCTATGGTTATTGGTAAGAAGTACTACTCAACTGATGGAGAGCACTTTGATGGCTTTACCATTAAAAATCTTTTCCTCTATAAAAACTTGAGAGAACCAAGTAATTATAGTGCAGCTGAGTTGGATAAACTGTATTCGATGATGAACTTGCAGGATAGTCCTCTCGCAGGTAAAGGAGCGACTTTCAAAGAGGCTGAAGAACGTTATGGCGTCAATGCCCTTTACTTGATGGCCCATAGTGCCCTTGAAAGTGCTTGGGGTCGCAGTCAAATTGCCAGAGATAAGAACAACTTCTTTGGTATTGCCGCTTATGATACGAGCCCATATCTCTCAGCCAAGAGCTTTGATAATGTGGATAAAGGGATTCTAGGAGCTGCCAAGTGGATTCGTGAGAATTACATCGACTACGGCAGAGACCACCTTGGAAACAAGGCAACCGGAATGAATGTTCGCTATGCTTCCGATCCTTACTGGGGTGAGAAAATAGCCAGCATCATGATGACTATCAATAGCAAACTTGGTTGGAAAGACTAATCAAAAGAAATCAACGGTAACTACTGAAAAGTGGTTATCGTTTTTGTATATCTTGCAATAAGTTGATTCTATAGCTTTTTACACTTGAAATATTTAAAACAATATATTAAAATATAGAGGAGATTATTTATAAATTGAGGAGTTTAAAATGAAGAAATCAATGATTGTTGGGCTTATTACTTTTATTGCTTTAGGTTTGGCAACAGGATACTATTTCTTATCCTATGCGCCTCATCAAGCTGCTGTAACTAAGTTTGAAGATGTAGTAAAGGATTTAAATGAAAAGAATAAAGAAGTTGAAGATCAAATAGCTGAGGCTGAAAAGGTTATTGAGAATAATGAAGAACCTCTTGATTTTAAGACATTGGAAGAATTGAAATCAACTATAAAGGATAGCAAAGATTCACTTCGTAAAGAACCAGAAATGGAGAAAGCGACTGCTAAGATTGAGAAGCAAATTGAAGAATTAAGTCAACCATTAGATTATAGTGAAACAAAAAAGAATTTGTCTGAAAAATTGACTCACTATCAAAATAGCATTCTTCAATTAAAACAAATTACAAATCCTTCTAGTTCTTTTATTGAAGAAAGACTTAAAGAAATAGAATCAATTACTGGAGTACAATCTGTTACGGAGGATAATGACCCTAATAAAAAATTAAATAAACAAGGAGGATATACAGCGTCTGTATATTTTGTTGACAAGCAAGTGACTGAATCTGTAGAAGGCTCGGATATTGTTCATAAAGGCAATGATGTTGGAGGAAATATAGAGGTGTATAAGACAAAAGAAGATGCAGAAAAGCGCAATACTTATATTAGTGCTTTTGATGGAACTGCTTTAAATCCGGGATCCCACTATGTTTATGGAACCATATTAATTCGCACTTCGCACCATTTAACAGGAGCACAACAGAAAGAACTGACTGAGAAAATCTACAATAAATTAATTGAACTGAAATAATTAAAGAATTGGATAGCTATTTGTTTTATTGAACTAAGATACAGTCAAAAAGCCGTTGGAAAACGGTTTTTTTGTTATAATTAATTGAAGAATGTAGAATTAAAGGAGAACAACATGACATTTGAAGAAATCCTGCCTGGGTTAAAGGCCAAGAAAAAATATGTACGCGCTGGTTGGGGAGGGGCTGAAAACTATGTCCAACTCTTTGACACTATCGAACAAAACGGGGTTGCACTTGAAGTGACGCCTTATTTTCTCATCAACGTGTCTGGAGATGGCGAAGGCTTTTCCATGTGGAGCCCGACACCTTGTGATGTTTTAGCGACGGATTGGGTAGAAGTGCGTGACTAGACGTGTATTGATTACAGGTGTAAGTTCAGGGATTGGTCTGGCTCAAGCTCGACTCTTTTTAGAGAAGGGTTATCAAGTTTATGGAGTTGACCAAGGTGAAAATCCACTCTTACAGGGTGATTTCCACTTTTTACAGAGAGATTTGACCTTGGACTTGGAGCCAATTTTTGACTGGTGTCCTTATGTGGATGTTTTGTGCAATACTGCTGGAGTTTTGGATGATTACAAACCCCTATTGGAACAATCAGCGCAGGAAATTCAAGAGATTTTTGAAATCAACTACGTGACTCCTGTTGAGTTGACTCGGCATTATTTGACACAAATGTTGGAAAATAAAAAAGGAATCATCATCAATATGTGCTCCATAGCTTCGAGCCTAGCTGGCGGAGGGGGTCACGCCTATACCTCGTCTAAGCACGCCTTAGCTGGCTTTACCAAGCAGTTGGCTCTAGACTATGCTGAGGCTGGTATTCAGGTCTTTGGGATTGCTCCAGGAGCAGTCAAGACAGCTATGACCGCTGCCGACTTTGAACCAGGTGGATTGGCTGACTGGGTGGCTAGTGAAACGCCAATCAAGCGCTGGATTGAGCCAGAGGAAATAGCAGAGCTTAGTCTTTTCTTAGCAAGTGGAAAGGCGAGCGCCATGCAGGGACAAATCCTGACCATTGATGGTGGTTGGTCGTTGAAGTAGGAGGAGTTGGATGGAAATCAAAAAACACTTTGGAGTTTATGCTGTTTGCTTTGAAAATGGGAAGTTACTCTGCATTGAAAAAACGAGAGGCCATTATCAACATCGTTATGATCTACCCGGAGGCAGTCAGCAACTTGGTGAAGGATTGACGGAAACGCTGATTAGAGAAGTTATGGAAGAGACAGGATTTACTGTTAGAAGCTACTCAAATCCTCGAATCTACGATGTTTTCGTCAGGGAAGAGTTAAAAAATTTTATGGTTCACCATATCATGGCATTTTATGATATTGAGGTCAACGAGAAGGAACCTCAGGTTACGATTTCGGATGCTGTGTCTGATGGTGCGAATGATTCACTCGGATATGTTTGGATGGATATTCAGAAAATCATAGAAGAAAATGTTTCACCATTAGTCTTGAAGGTTAAGTCTGAATTATTAGGATTTGCAGAGCTGGACAAGACCTTGTATATGAATTGGAAGGTGAGAGATGAGAAACCAACTTGTCCTTAGTGGAGAACAAATTGTTGAAAAAGTTTATCCTCAGTTATTGCACCACGTCGGTATGATTCGTGGAGAATATTTGTTGAGAGAGCTTAATCAGAACATCCTATTAGCAAGTTGCCAGCAATTTGTAAAAGATTATCTAGATACCATTTGCTCCTTGTACTCAGACGAAGAGGTTTGGTATCGTTTTTCAGAGTTAACAAATACAGAAGCTAATTGTTTAGAGGGGACTAAAGAGCATTTTGATGAAAATCATCCCTTGTTTGGTTATAGAGGAACTAGGCGCTTGCTGGCGTGTCCTGATGAATTTCAGGCTGAAGCACATGTCGTTACAGAAGTTTATCAAACAAATCCCAATCTGTCTGTTATCTTTCCTTTTGTCAATGATGCTGAGCAGTTAAAGCAAGTTATTAGGGTATTACGTCAGCATGGTTTTACTGGAAAAGTCGGTACAATGATTGAATTACCGTCAGCTTATTTTGACTTGGACAGGATACTGGAAACTGGTATTTCAAAGATTATAGTTGGAATGAATGATTTGACTTCTTTTGTTTTTGCGACTGTGAGAAACAGTCAATGGCATGATATGGAAAGTCCAATAATGTTAGATATGCTGAGAGATATGCAGGATAAAGCAAGGATGAAAAAGATTGACTTTGCTGTAGCAGGCTATCTGAATGCTTCTTTCATACAAAAAATGAATCAGACGGGTATCAAGTGTATTATCCACTACAGTTCTATTCCAGAGATTTTTAATTTAGAGATTGATCATCCAGACCATCTCAAACGTATAAAAGAAGTAAGTAAAAAATTACAAAGGAGCAACCCATGACACCGCAAGAAATGTGGAATGCATACAAGCAAATCAACCCCTCTATCGGAGATGAGATAGATGCCTGGGCTTTTGGAGTGGAAGCAGATCTCTTGGCAGATTTGGTTTTAAAAGGCGAAAAGACAGCAACTGCCTCGGCCTACGACCTCTACGCAATAGAGGATGAACCTCTTCCGCAAGAAGGGACCTTCGATGTTATTTTAGACAGTCAAGATCAGGCTGTCTGCATTGTCGAAATTACAAAGGTTTCCGTTCAGCCTTTTCATCAAGTGTCAGCCGACCATGCCTATAAGGAAGGGGAAGGTGACAAATCCCTAGCCTATTGGCGTCAGGTTCATGAGGAATTCTTCACGGAGTGGCTGGAGGAAGCGGGCTTGACTTTTACGCCTGACAGCAAGGTTGTATTAGAAGAATTTCGCAAGGTCTACCCTCTGTAGACCGCTAGTAGAAAGAAAGTTTTGGAAATCACCGTCCAATCCTTTTTTCTTAAGCAAAACATGATATAATAAGTTTGTTTGAATAAGAGTAAAACTCTTAAACTTAGAATAGGAGAAAACTATGCAAGCAGTTGAACATTTTATTACGCAATTTGTTCCTGAACATTATGATTTATTTTTGGACTTGAGTCGTGAGACCAAGACCTTTTCTGGAAAGGTGACTATTACTGGTCAAGCACAGAGTGACCGTATTTCCCTTCACCAAAAAGATTTGGAAATCGCTTCTGTAGAAGTTGCGGGTCAAGCTCGTCCATTTACAGTTGATCATGAAAATGAAGCCCTTCATATCGAACTGGCTGAGGCTGGTCAAGTTGAAATGGTCATCGCTTTTTCAGGAAAAATTACAGACAACATGACAGGTATTTACCCTTCTTACTACACAGTGGATGGTGTCAAGAAGGAAGTCTTGTCTACTCAGTTCGAGAGCCATTTTGCGCGTGAAGCCTTCCCATGTGTGGACGAGCCTGAAGCCAAAGCAACTTTTGACCTTTCTCTACGTTTTGACCAAGCAGAAGGTGAATTGGCCTTGTCAAACATGCCTGAGATTGATGTTGAAAACCGTAAGGAAACGGGTATCTGGAAGTTTGAGACAACACCTCGTATGTCTTCTTACTTGTTGGCTTTTGTTGCTGGTGATTTGCAAGGGGTAACAGCTAAAACTAAAAACGGTACCCTCGTAGGTGTCTACTCAACCAAAGCCCACCCGCTATCTAACCTTGATTTCTCACTGGACATCGCCGTTCGCTCAATTGAGTTTTACGAAGATTACTACGGAGTTAAGTATCCAATTCCTCAATCGCTCCACATCGCCCTTCCTGACTTCTCAGCAGGTGCTATGGAAAACTGGGGTCTTGTGACCTACCGTGAAGTTTACTTGGTTGTGGATGAGAACTCAACCTTTGCTAGCCGTCAACAAGTTGCCCTAGTTGTAGCACATGAGTTGGCCCACCAATGGTTTGGAAACCTCGTGACTATGAAATGGTGGGATGACCTTTGGCTTAATGAAAGCTTCGCTAACATGATGGAATACGTCTGTGTGGATGCCATCGAGCCAAGTTGGAATATCTTTGAAGACTTCCAAACAGGTGGTGTGCCGGGAGCACTTAAACGTGATGCGACGGATGGCGTTCAGTCTGTCCACGTCGAAGTTAAACACCCAGACGAAATCAATACCCTCTTTGATGGTGCTATCGTCTATGCCAAAGGAAGCCGTCTCATGCACATGCTTCGTCGTTGGCTCGGTGATGCGGATTTCGCTAAAGGCTTGCATGCTTACTTTGAAAAGCACCAATACAGCAACACCATTGGTCGTGACCTTTGGAATGCCCTTGGACAAGCATCAGGACGTGATGTCGCAGCCTTCATGGACTCTTGGTTGGAACAACCTGGTTATCCAGTTCTCACTGTCAAAGTTGAAAATGATGTCTTGAAGATTTCACAAAAACAATTCTTTATCGGTGAACACGAAGACAAGAACCGTCTCTGGGTGGTGCCACTGAACAGCAACTGGAAAGGATTACCAGATACACTTGAAACTGAAAGTATCGAAATCCCTGGCTACGCAGCTCTTCTTGCTGAAAATAAAGGAGCACTTCGTCTCAACACTGAAAATACAGCCCACTACATTACAGACTATCAAGGAGACTTGTTAGAAGCTGTTCTTGCTGAGCTAGAGACACTTGATAATACAAGCAAACTGCAAATCGTTCAAGAACGTCGTCTTCTTGCTGAAGCAGGGCACATTTCTTATGCGGACTTGCTCCCAGTCCTTGATAAACTTGCTAAGGAAGAGTCTTACCTTGTTGTTTCAGCTGTTTCTCAAGTAATTTCTGCCCTTGAACGCTTTATTGATGAAGGTACAGAAGCTGAGAAAGCCTTTAACAGTCTGGTTGCTAAATTGGCTCGTCACAACTATGCCCGTCTTGGTTTTGAAGCCAAAGATGGAGAATCGGATGAAGACGAATTGGTTCGTCAGTTGGCCGTTTCTATGATGATTCGCTCAAATGATGCAGAAGCTAGTCAAGTCGCTAGCCAAATCTTTGCAGCTCATAAGGAGAATCTTGCAGGCCTTCCAGCAGCAATTCGTGCTCAAGTTCTTATCAATGAAATGAAACACCATGAGACCAAGGATTTGGTCGCAACTTATCTGGACCTCTACACTCAAGCGACAGATGCTGTTTTCAAACGCCAGTTGGCAGCTGCTCTAGCATATAGCACAGATGCAGAAAATATCCAAACCTTGATTCGTTCATGGAAGGATAAATTTGTGGTGAAACCACAAGACTTGTCTGCTTGGTATTACCAGTTCCTAGCTCATCAAACAACTCAAGAAACTGTTTGGGTATGGGCGCGTGAAAACTGGGATTGGATTAAGGCGGCTCTTGGTGGAGACATGAGCTTTGATAGCTTTGTTATCCTACCTGCCCATGTATTTAAGACTGAGCAACGCTTGGCGGAATACAAGGAATTCTTTGAGCCCCAACTCTCTGACCTCGCTCTGAGCCGTAATATCGGTATGGGAATCAAGGAAATTGCAGCGCGTGTTGACTTGATTAAGCGTGAGAAAGCAGCAGTAGAAACTGTTGTAGCTCAATATGCTAAAGCTTAATTCGTTTATGTAAACAAAAACTCAACTTTCTATCTGAAAACAAGAGAGAGTTGAGTTTTTTTTAAGGCAATTTTGGTATAATAATCATAACAAGGAGGAGTTTCTGATGATAAAAATCTTATTAGTAGAAGATGACCTAGGTCTGTCAAACTCAGTATTTGACTTTTTAGATGATTTTGCAGATGTCATGCAGGTTTTTGATGGAGAAGAAGGTCTCTACGAAGCTGAAAGTGGCGTTTATGACTTGATTTTGCTTGACTTGATGTTGCCTGAAAAAAATGGCTTCCAAGTCTTGAAAGAGCTGCGCGAAAAAGGAATTACGACACCAGTCCTTATCATGACAGCTAAGGAAAGTTTGGATGACAAGGGACATGGTTTTGAGTTGGGAGCGGATGACTACCTCACCAAGCCTTTCTACCTAGAAGAACTCAAAATGCGGATCCAAGCCCTTCTCAAACGTTCAGGTAAGTTTAACGAAAACACCTTGACCTATGGAGATATTGTCGTCAACCTTTCAACGAATGAAGTGAAGGTGGAAGATACTCCTGTGGAACTACTCGGAAAAGAGTTTGAGTTATTGGTTTACTTCCTTCAAAATCAAAATGTTATTCTTCCCAAGACGCAAATTTTTGATCGTCTATGGGGATTTGATAGCGATACGACGATTTCCGTTGTAGAAGTCTATGTCTCAAAAGTTCGTAAGAAATTGAAGGGAACAGCCTTTGCTGAAAATCTTCAAACCTTGCGTAGTGTCGGGTATATTTTAAAAGATGTTCAATAAACTAAAAAAAACATGGTATGCGGATGATTTCAGCTATTTCATTCGAAACTTTGGAGTGTTCACCCTGATCTTCTCTGCTATGACCTTGATTATCCTCCAGGTCATGCACTCGAGTCTCTACACTTCTGTAGATGAAAAACTCCAAGCCCTTAGTAGTAGTCCCCAAGCGGTTATCCAGTTGGCCCTGAATCGGGCAACTGAGGAAGTCAAGGATATTCAACCAGCAACAGCGGATGCCAACAAGGCTGAAATCAAGCCCAATGTCAGCTCCAATACGGAAGTCTTGCTCTTTGACAAGGATTTTAATCAGCTCTTACTGGGCAATCGTTTTTTAGGTTTGGACAAGATCAAGCTGGACAAAAAGGAGTTGAATCACATTCGCCAAATCCAAGTTGTCAATAGCTACGGTCAGGAAGAAACCTATCGGATGATTTTGATGGAAACCAACTCATCTTCCGTCTCAAGTAACGTCAAATATGCGGCGGTTTTAATCAATACCAGCCAGCTCGAGCAAATCAGCCAAAACCACGAGCATTTAATTGTTGTAGTCATGGCTAGTTTCTGGCTCCTGTCTTTAATTGCCAGTGTTTACTTGGCACGTGTCAGTGTCAAACCCTTGCTGGAAAGCATGCAAAAGCAGAAGTCCTTTGTTGAAAATGCCAGTCACGAACTGAGAACGCCTTTGGCCGTTTTACAAAATCGTTTAGAAAATCTCTTTCGAAAACCAGAGGCAACGATTATGGAATCCAGCGAAAGTATCGCTTCGAGTCTTGAAGAAGTTCGCAACATGCGCTTCCTCACGACCAATCTTCTCAACCTTGCACGTCGCGATGATGGAATTAAACCAGAAATAGCAGAAGTATCACCACAGTTCTTTAAAACAACCTTTGCTAACTATGAGTTGATTGCTTCTGAAAATGATCGTATTTTTGAGTATGAAAATCGGATTTATCGTCCTTTCATGACCGATCAGTTGCTCCTCAAACAGCTCATGACCATCTTATTTGACAATGCCATCAAGTATACTGAAGAAGATGGGAAAATTGAGTTTGTAGTTCATGCTACAGATCGCCACCTCTATCTTACAGTAACGGATAATGGAATTGGAATCTCAGCTGCTGATAAGAAGAAAATCTTTGATCGATTTTACCGTGTAGACAAGGCGAGAACCCGCCAGAAAGGTGGCTTTGGTCTTGGACTATCTTTAGCCAAGCAGATCGTAGATGCATTACGAGGAACGATTAGCGTCAAAGATAGCAAACCTAGAGGAACAATATTTGAAGTTAAGATCGCTATTCAATCGCCTTCAAAACGTAAGAATAAATAAAAAAGACAGTTATATAACTGTCTTTTTTGATAACTAGAAAAGAGGCTGGTAGTAGTACCAACCTTTATTTTGAAAATTTTCGTTTCATTATCTTTCGTTGAAGTTGTAAAAGTGCGAAGCTTGTTGCCATAGCAGTGATAAAGGACAAAGCTGTATTTAATTTTATAGCTAAAAAGATAAAACTAAAAAGTGCCATAAAAATACAGAAACAAGCGATATTTACAAAAAATAAAATCTCTTTTAGGTTAGGGCCGACTGGGGCTTCAGGTGTGTAATCTTGGTAAAGCGGAGTTTGATTCGATTCGGGAGCTTGTTCAAACTCATAAGCTTCTAGTTTTCTTGCGGACATGATTCTCTCCTTAACAGTACATAACTATTTTATCATTTTTTATGGAGAGAATTATTACAGAATTGTTACAAAACTACTAAAGTCTCTTATCAACTTCTAAGTCGCTCTCTTGACACCTGCAAGGGAAAATGATAGCATGGATGTTACACTTAAAACAGATGACCTAACTTTCTCTATTATAAATATACTGAGAAAGGTAAGGATAACTTATATAAATTGATAGCAAGCTGAGGCTTTTCCTAAGATGATTTGTTGAGTTGCTACCTGGATACTTTTGAAGAGTATTGATAGGAGTTGTTTTGAATGGATGATAAGACAGAGATTCTGTCTATTGGACTGGGTGGCTTTTTGCTACCTCTGGGAAAAGTAAAAGGAGATAAGCATGTATCTTGCTATCAAAGAGATATTACGAAACAAACTTCGATATAGTTTGATTCTAACTACCATTTTTCTTATCGCTTTTATGGTCTTTTTTATGACCAGTCTAGCTCTTGGTCTTGTGCGAAACAACCGAGCAGCTATTGATAATTGGAAAGCGACGGGTGTCGTTTTATCCGACTACGCAAATGATAATTTGACGGCATCCTTTATTCCTGAAAAGGACTACAAGGAAAAGAGTTCTGAAGAGGCTGCTCCATTGGGCTATATGTTCGCTGTGACCAATCTAGTCGATGGTAGTGAAAAGATCAACGTTTCCATCTTTGCTCAAGACTGGGACTCTTTTATCTCTCCTAGTTTGACGGAGGGTCGTTATCCTGAAAGAGATGATGAGGTTGTCGTGGATCAGTCTTTTGAGAACTATGGGATGAAGCTAGGTGATGCCATTCAGCTCAATGGAAGCGAGACAAGTTACAAGATTGTAGGCCTGACTCAAGGAAATAAATTTTTCACAGAGCCTGTTGTCTTTACGAGTCTGACAACTTATTGGACCTTACAAGGAACCTTGAAAGCCAATCGTTCCATCTCTGCCTTAGTATTGAAAAATGACATAGAAGTGACTGGCGATGGTCTAAAACAGATTTCCATTCCAAAAATGATATCGAAAATTCCTGGTTACACACCTCAGGTTAATGTATTTTCAGGAATGATTCTTGCTATGATTGTCATTACAGGCTTGATTGTGGGAATTTTTGTTTATATCATTACCATCCAAAAACTAGGCCTTTATGGAATAATGCGGGCTCAGGGGATACAGATCAAAACCATTGTATGGTCTCTGTTCTGTCAAATCTTCCTCCTAGCTGGTATGGGGATTGCTTTAGCCTTGCTGGCAATCGGAGGAGTGATTTTAGTCTTACCAGCTACCTTCTTTTTCTATCCAAGTTGGATAGCCTACTCTGTCCTAAGCTTGGTAATTTCCTTGATGGCCCTTCTAGGTGGTGTCATTTCACTTCCACGCTTGCTAAAGGTAGACCCGATTACTGCGATTGCAGAATGATAAGGAGAATAGTATGACAGCATTGATTGAAATGAATCAAGTGACAAAAACCTACGGGGAAGGAAAGATGAGAGTCGTAGCCCTGCATGAGACGAATTTTCAGCTAAATGCGGGAGAGTTCGTAGCTATCGTCGGGCCTTCTGGATCTGGAAAGACGACTTTTCTAACGACTCTAGGACAACTTCAGGAAGCATCGAGTGGAAAAATTTTGGTAAAGGGGAAGGAAACAGGCAGTTTGACGGAGAAGGAAAAAACAGATCTCCGTTTTAGAGAGTTTGGTTTCATTCTCCAGGCTTCAAACCTAATTCCGTTTCTAACAGTCAAGGAACAGCTGGATTTGATTGACAAACTAGATAAGGGAAAAAATAGTAAAAGTGACCGAAAAGAACTCTTTGACTTGTTGGATTTGGAAAAAGTTCAAAATCATTATCCCAAAGCTCTATCGGGTGGCGAACGTCAACGTGCCGCGATTGCTAGAGCGCTCTATAACAATCCAAGCATTGTGCTTGCAGATGAGCCGACAGCCAGTCTAGATACCGAGCGTGCTTACCAAGTAACGGAGATGCTGGCTGCCATTGCCCATGAACAAGGAAGAGGAGTTGTCATGATCACTCATGATACACGCCTTCTTGATAAGGTTGACCGTATTTATGTCATGAATGATGGCCACCTAGTTGAAGAAACACATGCATAAAATAGAGTGAATGGTACAAGTTACTGTTCACTTTTTTGATTGGAAAAGATAGAAACAAGTTTAACTTTTTGTGAAACTCCCAGTACCCATAGCTGATTTTTGAGAAATGTGGTATAATTTTTCTTATGGAAAAGATTATCATTACAGCAACTGCTGAAAGTATTGAACAAGTTGAACAACTACTCGAAGCTGGCGTAGATCGTATCTATGTTGGTGAGAAAGATTTTGGCCTTCGTCTGCCAACGACTTTTAGTCATGACCAATTGCGTGAGATTGCTAAGTTGGTTCATGAAGCAGGCAAGGAATTGATCGTCGCAGTCAATGCCCTCATGCACCAAGATATGATGGACCGAATCAAGCCTTTCCTAGACTTCTTGGAAGAAATCAAGACAGACTATATTACAGTAGGAGATGCAGGTGTCTTTTACGTGGTCAACCGTGATGGCTATTCCTTTAAGACCATCTACGATGCTTCAACCATGGTGACAAGCAGTCGTCAGATTAACTTCTGGGGTCAAAAGGCAGGCGCCTCTGAGGCTGTTTTGGCGCGTGAAATTCCATCTGCTGAACTCTTCAAGATGCCAGAGATTTTGGAAATTCCTGCTGAAGTATTGGTTTATGGAGCTAGTGTCATTCATCATTCTAAGCGTCCGCTCTTGCAAAACTACTATAACTTCACGCACATCGATGATGAAAAGACACGTAAACGTGACCTCTTCTTAGCAGAACCGAGTGACCCTGAGAGCCATTACTCTATCTTTGAAGACAATCATGGGACCCACATTTTTGCAAATAACGACCTTGATTTGATGACCAAATTGACAGAATTGGTGGAGCATGGTTTTACTCACTGGAAGCTAGAGGGGCTCTACACACCTGGTCAGAATTTTGTAGAAATTGCTAAACTCTTTATCCAAGCACGTGGCTTGATCCAAGAGGGCAACTTTAGCCATGACCAAGCCTTCTTGTTAGATGAGGAAGTGCGCAAGTTACACCCTAAAAACCGTTTCCTCGATACAGGATTCTATGATTACGATCCTGATATGGTTAAATAGGACACCAAAACCCGAAATAAAAATGTTCGGGTTTTTCCAGTGTATCCATGAAATAAAAACGGATACATGTTATAATAAAAATAGCTCTTTAATGGAGGTGTTTAAGTGGAGAATCTGAAAAAGATAGCAGGTATCAAGGCTGCTGAGTTTGTCAAGGATGGTATGGTTGTTGGACTCGGTACTGGATCAACTGCTTACTATTTCGTAGAAGAAATCGGTCGTCGGATTAAGGAAGAAGGTTTGCAGATTACTGCTGTAACGACTTCCAGTGTGACCAGTAAACAGGCTGAAGGTCTTAACATCCCGCTCAAGTCGATTGATCAAGTAGACTTTGTCGATGTGACGGTTGACGGGGCGGATGAAGTAGATAGTCAGTCCAACGGGATCAAAGGTGGTGGTGGTGCCCTTCTGATGGAGAAGGTTGTCGCAACGCCCTCAAAAGAATACATTTGGGTGGTCGATGAAAGCAAACTGGTAGAGAAACTAGGTGCTTTTAAATTGCCTGTAGAAGTGGTTCAGTATGGTGCAGAACAGGTCTTTCGTCGGTTTGAGCGAGCTGGCTACAAACCAAGTTTCCGTGAAAAAGACGGCCAACGTTTTGTGACCGATATGCAGAACTTTATCATTGACCTAGCCTTGGATGTCATTGAAGATCCGATTGCCTTCGGACAAGAATTGGACCATGTCGTTGGTGTCGTAGAGCATGGCTTGTTCAACCAAATGGTGGATAAGGTCATCGTAGCGGGACGAGATGGTGTTCAGATTTTAACTTCAAAAAAAGCAAACTAATCAAAAAAATAAGGAGACAGACTATGTCAAAATTTAATCGGATTCACTTGGTTGTACTGGATTCTGTGGGAATCGGTGCTGCACCAGATGCCAATAACTTTGTCAATGCAGGGGTTCCAGATGGAGCTTCTGACACACTAGGACACATTTCCAAAACAGTTGGTTTGAATGTGCCAAACATGGCTAAAATCGGTCTAGGAAATATTCCTCGCGAAACTCCTCTAAAGACTGTACCAGCTGAAAGCAATCCAACAGGATATGCAACAAAATTGGAAGAAGTTTCCCTTGGTAAGGATACCATGACTGGTCACTGGGAAATCATGGGACTCAATATTACTGAGCCTTTCGATACTTTCTGGAACGGATTTCCAGAAGAAATCTTGACAAAGATTGAAGAATTTTCAGGACGTAAGGTCATTCGTGAAGCCAACAAACCTTACTCAGGTACGGCTGTTATCGATGATTTCGGACCACGTCAAATGGAAACTGGAGAGTTGATTATCTATACTTCAGCTGACCCTGTTTTGCAAATTGCTGCCCATGAAGACATTATTCCTTTGGATGAATTGTACCGTATCTGTGAATACGCTCGTTCAATTACCCTTGAGCGTCCTGCTCTTCTAGGTCGTATCATTGCCCGTCCATATGTTGGTGAGCCAGGTAACTTCACTCGTACAGCAAATCGTCGTGACTTAGCCGTTTCTCCATTTGCACCAACTGTTTTGGATAAATTGAATGAGGCTGGTATCGATACTTACGCTGTTGGTAAAATCAACGATATCTTTAATGGTGCTGGTATCAATCATGACATGGGCCACAACAAGTCAAACAGCCACGGAATTGATACATTATTGAAGACTATGGGACTTGCTGAGTTTGAAAAAGGATTCTCCTTCACAAACTTAGTTGACTTTGATGCCCTTTACGGCCACCGCCGCAATGCTCATGGTTACCGTGATTGCTTGCATGAGTTTGATGAACGCTTGCCTGAAATTATCGCTGCCATGAGAGAAAATGATCTTCTCTTGATTACTGCGGACCACGGAAATGACCCAACCTATGCTGGAACTGACCACACTCGTGAATATATTCCACTTTTAGCTTACAGCCCTAGCTTTAAGGGAAATGGTGTCATTCCAGTCGGACATTTTGCAGATATCTCAGCGACAGTTGCGGATAACTTTGGTGTTGAAACTGCCATGATTGGGGAAAGTTTCTTAGATAAATTGGTATAAGATGAAACGCTATGCTTTACTGGTAAGGGGCATTAATGTAGGTGGGAAGAATAAGGTTGCTATGGCGCAACTTCGTCAAGAACTGACAGAGTTGGGACTGGAAAAAGTTGAAACCTATATCAACAGTGGCAATATTTTCTTTACTTCGACAGATGACAAAGCCCAATTGGTTGAAAAGTTAGAGGCTTTCTTTGAAATCCATTATCCATTTATTCAGAGCTTCTCTTTGCTGAGTCATGAAGACTATGAAGCAGAGCTGAAGAATCTGCCAGATTGGTGGACCAAAGACCTAGCTCGAAAAGATGTGCTCTTCTACACGGAGGGCTTGGATGTGGATCAAGTCATCGAGAAAGTTGAAAGTTTGGAACTGAAAGATGAAGTGGTTCATTTTGGAAGACTTGGGATTTTCTGGGGGAAATTCTCTGAAAAATCCTACTATGCAACTGCCTATCACAAGTACTTGCTCAAGATGCCTTTCTATCGCAACATCACCATTCGCAACGCAAAAACCTTTGACAAAATCGGTCAAATGCTAAAAAATAATAAAGGAGACACAGAATGACATTTTTAGATAAGATCAAGGAAACAGCTGCTTTCCTGAAAGAAAAAGGAATCCAAGTGCCTGAGTTCGGTCTAATCCTTGGATCAGGCCTTGGAGAATTGGCAGAAGAAATCGAAAATCCAGTTGTAGTAGATTATGCAGACATTCCAAACTGGGGTCGCTCTACAGTAGTTGGACACGCTGGGAAATTGGTATATGGTGAACTTTCAGGTCGCAAGGTCTTGGCTCTTCAAGGTCGTTTCCATTTCTACGAAGGAAATCCTCTCGAAGTCGTGACTTTCCCAGTACGTGTGATGAAAGTTCTCGGATGTGAAGGTGTCATTGTAACCAATGCAGCTGGCGGTATTGGTTTCGGTCCTGGTACCTTGATGGCTATCTCAGACCATATCAATATGACGGGGCAAAACCCATTGATGGGTGAAAACTTGGATGACTTTGGTCCACGTTTCCCAGATATGTCTAAAGCCTACACACCAGAATACTGTGCTACTGCCCATGAAGTGGCTAAAAAACTTGGTATCAAGCTTGATGAAGGTGTCTATATCGGTGTTACTGGTCCGACATATGAAACACCTGCAGAGATTCGTGCCTATAAGACACTGGGAGCAGATGCGGTTGGTATGTCTACGGTTCCTGAAGTTATTGTGGCCGCTCACTCAGGCTTGAAAGTTCTCGGTATTTCATGTATTACTAACCATGCTGCAGGATTCCAAGAAGAACTTAACCACGAGGAAGTTGTAGAAGTGACTGAACGTGTCAAAGGCGACTTCAAAGGCTTGCTTAAAGCGATTCTTGCTGAATTGTAATGTCATGAGAGTTCACTTTATTTTACATGAGACATTTGAGGTTCCAGGCGCATATCTAAAATGGGCTATAGAACGAGGTCATCAAATTACATCAACAAAGGTTTATGAAAAAGAACCTCTTCCTGAAACAATTGACGGGATTGATTTTCTGATTGTCATGGGTGGTCCTCAATCACCTGATGAGGATAGAGAAAACTTCCCATACTATGATCCAAAGGCTGAGCTTGCTTTTATGAAAGAAGCGATTGCTACAGATATTTATATTGTTGGTGTCTGTCTTGGTGCGCAACTCCTATCTGTTGCCTATGGTGCGAAGTATGAACATAGTCCAGAGCGCGAGATCGGTGTTTATCCTGTGACATTGACGATGCAAGGTCTAACAGATCCTCATTTCAGCTTGTTCGGAGAAACCATAGAAACCGGCCACTGGCACGGTGATATGCCAGGGCTGACAGATGAAGCTGTCGTCTTGGCGACCAGTCAAGGTTGTCCACGCCAAATTATTCGCTTCAGTCCAAAACATTATGCCTTTCAGGCTCATTTGGAATTTGATCCAGACGCAGTAGAATTATTGATTGCTGCGGATGGTGAGGAGAAATTAAGAGAGCAAAGTGAAAAGTTGCCTTTTGTTCAAACACCAGAAGAATTACGTGGAAACGATTATTCTGAAATGAATGCAAAACTGTATGCATTTTTAGATTCATTGGTAAACTAGGAACTACAGAAAGGCAGAGTATCTGAGTTATAGTCAAACTCGGGCTAATTGTTCTGTGAAATATTTAAATTTAAAATCAAGAAAGAAAGGATGGGTAAACCGTATTTGCTGAACTGAATACGGGCAGAGAACTGCGTGAAAAAGATAAACTGTCTAGCATCTGCGATGCTTCGTCAGTTTCCTATTTTTACTTTGTTCTCTGTCGCTATCCTAAATATACAATAAAGAAAGGTAGAGCGTGTGTTCAAATTTGAACACGAGCGGAAACTTTTCTAGAAATTCAGAAAGGAAGGGGAGTTCGGTTTTGAATTGAACTCGGACTGTTCTCTTCTATATCATAAAAATTAAGAAAGAAAGGAATTGAACCCACCCTAAAAGCAGTGGGAAAAAGATAGTTGGTCTAGCGAGCATCGCTCACTGCACCCAACTCCTATTTTCCCTTCGCTTTTTGACGGGTTTGGTATCTTATATTATGTCTATCCATATTGCTGCTCAGCAGGGTGAAATTGCTGATAAAATTCTTCTTCCTGGGGATCCTCTTCGTGCTAAGTTTATTGCGGAGAATTTCCTTGAAGATGCTGTTTGTTTTAACGAAGTGCGTAACATGTTTGGCTACACTGGTACGTACAAGGGTCACCGTGTATCGGTCATGGGAACTGGGATGGGAATGCCGTCCATTTCTATCTATGCCCGTGAGTTGATTGTAGACTACGGAGTGAAGAAATTGATTCGTGTGGGAACTGCGGGTTCATTAAATGAAGATGTTCATGTCCGTGAATTGGTTTTGGCGCAAGCAGCTGCAACCAACTCAAACATCATCCGCAATGACTGGCCACAGTATGATTTCCCACAAATCGCTAGCTTTGATTTGCTTGACAAGGCCTACCATATCGCTAAAGAACTCGGTATGACAACCCACGTTGGGAACGTCTTGTCATCTGATGTCTTTTACTCAAACTACTTTGAAAAGAACATTGAGCTTGGTAAATGGGGAGTTAAAGCTGTAGAAATGGAAGCAGCAGCACTTTACTATCTTGCTGCCCAACACCACGTTGATGCGCTAGCTATCATGACAATCTCTGATAGCTTGGTCAATCCAGATGAAGATACTACTGCAGAAGAACGCCAAAATACCTTCACCGATATGATGAAGGTTGGTTTGGAAACCTTGATTGCAGAGTAATCAGAGAATAGATTTTCAATTACATTAGTTACAAGAACTGTTGTAAGTGATTTATTTTCAATATCTTAGCAATGATAAAGAAAGAGTTGAAAATCCAACTATTGATTTTCAACTTTTTTAGAACTCAGCTTAAGGAGAAATGTGATGGATAAAATTGAACAATTACAAGACTTGATAGATCAAAGCCAACGGATTGTTTTCTTTGGAGGGGCAGGAGTGTCAACCGAGTCTAATATCCCAGATTTTCGTAGTTCAGATGGTGTTTATAGTCATCAGTTAGGCCGTCATTTTACGGCAGAGCAACTCGTTTCTCGGACCATGTTTGAGCGCTATCCAGAAGATTTTTTTGACTTCTATAAAAAATACCTGATTTATCCAGAAGCCAAGCCTAATGCTGCTCACACTTATCTAGCTGCTTTGGAAAAGACAGGTAAGCTAAAGGCTGTTGTGACACAAAATATCGATAGTCTTCATGAAATGGCTGGCTCCCAAAAGATCTTTAAATTGCATGGGAGTGCGGACCGGAATTACTGCCTAGGTTGTCAACGTTTCTATGACTTAACTGCTTTTCTTGCCCTCGAGGGACCTGTTCCCCACTGCTTAGACTGTGGCAAGGTGGTCAAGCCTGACGTGACCTTGTATGAAGAATCACTTGACATGGATGTTTTTAGTCAAGCTGCACAAGCTATTCGGCAAGCAGACTTGCTGATTATTGGTGGGACTTCCTTGGTTGTTTATCCTGCAGCTAGCCTAGTAAACTATTTTTCTGGAACAAATCTGGTCCTTATCAATAAAACCAGTATTCAACAAGACAGCCAAGCTACATTGGTCATTGAAGGCAAGATTGGGGAAGTCTTTTCGAAATTGAGACAATAAAAGAATTTTAGAAGATAGCAACAAAATCTTGTTACTTGAAAGAGAAAACTATCTCATTTATTGGCCAAAATCTCGCTCTTTAAGAGTTACTAAAAACTGGCTGAGAAAATCAAAATACCTTCACCGATATGATGAAGGTTGGATTGGAAACCTTGATTGCAGAGTAAAATGTAAACGAAAATCCTGATTTCAAGTGGAATCAGGATTTTTTCATAGATGCGATTTTTTCTGGATCTGGTGTGACACGGAGGGTCTTTTGTCCTGTATAGGTTACAAAACCGGGTTTTCCTCCTGTTGGTTTGTTGAGCTTTTTCACTTCAATCATATCCACTTGCACGAGATTTGACAAACGCCCTTTGGAGAAGTAGGCAGCTAGTTCGGCCGCATCTGTTTTAACTTCATCAGATGGGTCAAGATTTCCTGAGATGACGACATGACTTCCAGGAATGTCCTTGGCATGGAACCAAAGTTCCTCCTTGCGGGCCATTTTAAAGGTCAATTCCTCATTTTGCAGGTTGTTTCGTCCGACATAGATGATGGTCTTGCCATCGCTCGCTAGATACTGTTCTGGTTTTTTGCGTTTCTGGATTTTCTCGCGTTGGCGTCTTCTAATAAAGCCAGTTTGGATCAATTCTTCACGGATTTCAGCGATTTCCTCCAGCCCAGCTTGGTTAAGAACAGTCTCGACACTTTCCAGATAGAGAATGGTTGCCTTGGTTTCTTCAATCAGTTCAGTCAGGTATTTGACAGCTTCTTTGAGTTTCTGGTAACGTTTAAAATAGCGTTGGGCATTCTGACTGGGAGTCAAGGCCTTATCAAGCGCAATGGTGATAGGTTGATTGGTGTAGTAGTTGTCCAAGGTAACCTGATCTTGGTCATTAGGCACTTGGTGGAGGAAGGTTGTCAACAATTCCCCTTTTTGGCGAAATTCCTCAGCATTGTCTGTTGCCAGTAATTCTTTTTCTTGTTTTTTCAGCTTATGTCGATTTTTCTGAAGTTCATTTTCAACACGTCGAATCAGTTCGCTGGCTTGCTGTTTGACACGGTCGCGTTCAGCCTTGTCCTTATAGTAGGTGTCCAGCAAGTCAGAAAGGCTGGCAAAAGGCTCTCCCACCTGATTTACAAAAGGAACTGGGCTGAAGGAAGTCTCTGTTAAGCATGGCTTGGTTTCTTGACTGAAAAAGTTTCGGAAAGTAGACAGTTTATCACTGACAAGAATGTTTTCCAATTCATTTGCCGTATCACGTCCCAGACCTTGAAAGAGACTTTGAAGATTTTTTGCAGTTAGTTCTTGGGTTTGCAGAATTTCAAAGAGTTTTTCATCCTTGACAGTAAAAGGATTGAGAGACTCGGTGCTTGGTGGAGCGAGATAGGTCGATCCGGGGAGCAAGGTGCGGTAGCTATTTTGTGAAAAGCCAACGTGTTTAATAACTTCGAGGATTTTATGGCTGCTTTTATCCACGAGGAGAATATTACTGTGTTTCCCCATAATCTCGATAATCAAAGTAGCCTGGATATGGTCCCCAATCTCGTTTTTATTGGAAACGGTAATTTCCACAATACGGTCATTTTCGATTTGCTCGATCGACTCAATCAGGGCGCCTTGTAAATACTTTCTCAAAACCATGATAAAAGTAGAAGGTTGGGCTGGATTTTCAAAAGTCGTTTGGGTCAGCTGGATGCGACCAAAAACGGGATGAGCAGAGAGGAGCAGGCGATGGCTTTGACGATTGCTGCGGATTTGCAAGACCAACTCTTGTTCAAAAGGTTGATTGATTTTCTGGATGCGACCATTGACCAACTCTCTTCGCAATTCCTCAATCATGTGGTGTAAAAAAAATCCGTCAAATGACATCGTTCTCTCCTTGTGATTGTATTCCATAGTATTATATCAAAAAGGTAGAATAAAATCATGGAAATATGGTATAATAAAGCCAAGTAAAGAGAATCGAGAAGTACATGTATATTGAAATGGTAGATGAAACTGGTCAAGTTTCACAAGAAATCTTGCACCAAACCCAAGAGATTTTGGAATTTGCAGCCAAAAAAATAGGAAAAGAAGACAAGGAGATGGCAGTCACTTTTGTGACCAATGAGCGTAGCCATGAACTCAACCTCGAGTACCGTGATACGGATCGTTCGACAGATGTCATCAGCCTTGAGTATAAACCAGAGTTGGACATTGCCTTTGATGAAGAAGATTTGCTTGAAAATCCTGAATTAGCAGAGATGATGTCTGAGTTTGATGCCTATATTGGGGAACTGTTCATCTCTATCGATAAAGCGCATGAGCAGGCTGAGGAATACGGTCACAGCTTTGAGCGTGAGATGGGCTTCTTGGCAGTACACGGCTTTTTACACATTAACGGCTACGATCACTACACTCCGAAAGAAGAAGCGGAGATGTTCGGTTTACAAGAAGAAATTTTGACAGCCTATGGACTCACAAGACAATAAACGAAAATGGAAAAATCGTGACTTGGTATCCAGTTTAGAATTTGCCCTTACAGGAATTCTGACTGCTTTCAAGGAAGAACGCAATATGCGAAAACATGCAGTGACGGCTCTAGTAGTCATCCTTGCAGGTTTTGTTTTTCAGGTGTCACGAATTGAATGGCTCTTTCTCCTAATGAGCATTTTCTTGGTAGTAGCCTTTGAGATTATTAACTCTGCTATTGAAAATGTGGTGGATCTAGCCAGTCACTATCACTTTTCTATGTTGGCAAAGAAAGCCAAGGACATGGCAGCAGGAGCCGTGCTAGTTGTCTCTCTTTTTGCTGCAGTGACAGGTGCACTTATCTTTCTCCCACGCATTTGGGATATACTATTTTAAACACTAAGAGGAAATTATGACATTTAAATCAGGCTTTGTAGCTATTTTGGGACGTCCCAATGTCGGGAAGTCAACCTTTTTGAATCACGTCATGGGGCAAAAGATTGCCATTATGAGTGACAAGGCGCAAACAACGCGCAATAAAATCATGGGGATTTACACCACGGATAAGGAGCAAATCGTCTTTATCGATACACCGGGGATTCACAAGCCCAAAACAGCTCTTGGAGATTTCATGGTGGAATCAGCTTACAGCACCCTTCGTGAAGTGGATACTGTTCTATTCATGGTACCAGCTGATGAGCCACGTGGTAAGGGTGACGACATGATTATCGATCGTCTCAAGGCTGCCAAGGTTCCTGTGATTCTGGTGGTCAATAAGATTGACAAGGTCCACCCAGACCAGCTTTTGGCTCAGATTGATGATTTCCGAAATCAGATGGACTTCAAGGAAATTGTTCCTATCTCAGCCCTTCAGGGAAATAACGTTTCTCGACTAATCGATATTTTGAGTGAAAATCTAGAGGAAGGTTTCCAGTATTTCCCAGCTGATCAAATCACAGATCATCCTGAGCGTTTCTTGGTTTCTGAAATGATTCGTGAGAAAGTCTTGCACCTAACTCGAGAAGAGATTCCTCACTCAGTTGCAGTGGTAGTTGACTCCATGAAGCGTGATGAAGAGACAGACAAGGTTCATATCCGTGCAACCATCATGGTCGAGCGTGATAGCCAAAAGGGCATCATCATCGGAAAAGGTGGCGCTATGCTCAAGAAAATAGGGACCATGGCCCGTCGTGATATCGAACTCATGCTAGGGGACAAGGTTTTCCTAGAAACTTGGGTCAAGGTCAAGAAAAACTGGCGTGATAAAAAGCTAGATTTGGCTGACTTTGGCTATAACGAAAAAGAATACTAAGTAGAGGTGGGCTCATGCCTGCTTCTTGTTTTTACAGAAGGAGGAACTATGCCTGAATTACCTGAGGTTGAAACGGTTCGTCGTGGCTTAGAAAAATTGATCTTGGGAAAGAAGATTTCTAATATAGAGATTACTTATCCTAAGATGATCAAGACGGATTTGGACGAGTTTCGAAAGGAATTGCCTGGTCAAGTAATTGAGTCCATGGGGCGTCGTGGAAAATATTTGCTTTTCTACTTGACAGACAAGGTCTTGATTTCCCATCTTCGGATGGAGGGCAAGTATTTTTACTATCCGGACCAAGTTCCAGAACGCAAGCATGCCCATGTTTTCATTGAGTTCGAAGATGGAGGTACGCTTGTTTATGAGGATGTACGCAAGTTTGGTACT
This sequence comes from Streptococcus sp. VT 162, assembly GCA_000688775.2. Taxonomy (NCBI): domain Bacteria; kingdom Bacillati; phylum Bacillota; class Bacilli; order Lactobacillales; family Streptococcaceae; genus Streptococcus; species Streptococcus sp. VT 162. The sequence continues at coordinate 1,122,122 of CP007628.2, read as the reverse complement.
ATGGAACTATTGGCACCCGACCTTTTGGATGCCTACTTTATTTCTAAGAAACTAGGTCCTGAGCCAAGAGAGCAGGACTTTGATTTGCAGGTCTTTCAATCTGCCCTAGCCAAGTCTAAAAAGCCTATCAAATCCCATCTCCTAGACCAGACCTTGGTAGCTGGCCTTGGCAATATCTATGTGGATGAGGTTCTCTGGCGAGCTCAGGTTCATCCAGCTAGACCTTCCCAAACTATGACGGCAGAAGAAGCGTCAGCTATTCATGACCAGACCATTGCTGTTTTGGGACAGGCAGTCGAAAAGGGCGGTTCCACCATTCGGACCTATACCAATGCCTTTGGGGAAGACGGAACCATGCAGGACTTCCATCAGGTCTATGATAAGACTGGACAAGCATGTTCGCGCTGTGGGACAGTGATTGAGAAATTCCAGCTCGGTGGACGGGGAACTCATTTTTGTCCTCAGTGTCAAAGGAGGGGCTGATGGGAAAAATCATCGGAATCACAGGAGGAATTGCTTCGGGTAAATCAACTGTGACAAATTTTTTGAGACAGCAAGGTTTTCAAGTGGTGGATGCTGACGCAGTCGTCCACCAACTACAGAGACCTGGTGGTCGTCTTTATCAGCTCTTAGTTCAGCACTTTGGGCAGGAAATCATCCTTGAAAATGGAGAACTCAATCGCCCTCTCCTGGCTAGTCTCATCTTTTCAAATCCTGAGGAGCGGGAATGGTCTAAGCAAACCCAAGGAAAGATTATTCGTGAGGAATTGGCTGCACTGAGAGACCAGTTGGCTCAGACAGAAACGGTTTTTTTCATGGATATTCCCCTGCTTTTTGAACAGGACTACAGTGCTTGGTTTGATGAAACGTGGCTGGTCTATGTGGACCGTGATGTTCAGGTGGAACGTTTCATGAAACGGGATCATCTTTCTAAGGAGGTAGCAGAGTCCCGTCTGGCAACTCAGTGGTCTTTAGAAGAAAAGAAAAAATTGGCGAGCCATATATTAGACAATAATGGCAGTCGTGATCAGCTTGTGAGTCAAGTAGTGAAGTTACTTGAAGGAGGCGATAGCTGTGCAAGAGATTAGTTGGAAAGAGAATCTTCGTGTTGCCTGGTTCGGTAGTTTTCTAACGGGAGCCAGCATTTCCTTGGTCGTTCCTTTCATGCCTATCTTTGTAGAACAGTTGGGAATTGAAGGGGACCAAGTTGCTTTTTATGCTGGATTAGCCATCTCAGTTTCGGCTGTTTCAGCAGCTCTAGTTTCTCCTATCTGGGGTATTCTTGCTGACAAATATGGTTGAAAACCCATGATGATTCGAGCAGGTCTTGCCATGACCATCACTATGGGAGGTTTGGCCTTCGTGCCAAATATCTATTGGCTACTCTTTCTGCGCTTGCTCAATGGTGTATTTACTGGTTTTGTCCCCAATGCAACGGCCTTGATTGCTAGTCAGGTACCGAAAGATAAGTCTGGAGCGGCTCTAGGGACTCTATCTACAGGTGTAGTTGCGGGAACACTGACGGGCCCCTTTGTTGGAGGCTTTATTGCTGAAATTTTTGGCATTCGTAATGTCTTTTTATTGGTAGGCGCTTTCTTATTTTTAGCTGCAATCCTAACTATTTTCTTTATCAAGGAAGATTTTCAGCCAGTGGCTAAGGAGAAGGCTATCCCAACGAAAGAAGTATTTTCTTCTTTCAAGTATCCTAGGCTTTTAGCGAACCTATTTTTGACGAGCTTCGTCATTCAGTTTTCAGCTCAATCAATTGGTCCCATTCTAGCTCTCTATGTGCGGGACTTAGGGCAGACTGAGAATCTTCTCTTTGTATCAGGATTGATCGTATCCAGCATGGGATTTTCTAGCATGATGAGTGCTGGAGTTCTAGGAAAACTTGGTGATAAGGTAGGAAATCATAGATTGTTGGTCGCAGCGCAGATTTATTCCGTCATCATTTACCTTCTTTGTGCCCATGCGACCAGCCCCCTTCAACTTGGCTTGTATCGTTTTCTCTTTGGTTTGGGAACAGGTGCTCTCATACCGTGAGTTAATGCCCTTCTTAGCAAAATGACTCCGAAATCAGGTATTTCAAGGATTTTCGCCTTCAACCAAGTCTTTTTTTATCTCGGTGGAGTGATTGGACCTATGGCGGGATCCGCAGTTGCAGGATATTTGGGCTACCATGCTGTCTTTTATGCGACAGCAGCCTGTGTGGCTTTCAGTTGTTTATGTAACATAGTGCAATTTAGATCATTATTAAAAGTAAAGGAAATCTAGTGCGAGTAAAAATCAATCTCAAGTGCTCCTCTTGTGGCAGCATGAATTATCTAACCAGTAAGAACTCCAAAACCCATCCAGACAAGATTGAGGTTTTAAAATATTGTCCAAAGGAAAGAAAAGTAACTTTACATCTTGAATCTAAGTAGAATTTATGGTAAAATAATAGGGATTTTAAGGAGTTTGATATGTATAACCTATTATTAACCATTTTATTAGTATTATCTGTTGTGATTGTGATTGCGATTTTCATGCAACCAACTAAGAACCAATCCAGCAATGTATTTGATGCCAGCTCAGGTGATTTGTTTGAACGTAGTAAAGCGCGTGGTTTTGAAGCTGTGATGCAACGTTTGACAGGTATTTTAGTCTTTTTCTGGCTAGCCATTGCCTTAGCATTGACGGTATTATCAAGTAGATAAGAAATGGGCGAGACTAGGTCTTAGCCTATTTTTATTTTTAATGACACCTAGAAAGTTATCAGTCAAAAAAATTTTAAAAATCTAGAAAGAAAACATGAAAGATAAAATTAAAGAATATTTGCAAGAGAAGGGGCGAGTGACGGTAAATGACCTAGCTCAGGCTCTCGGAAAGGATGGGTCCAAGGATTTCCGTGAGTTGATTAAAACCCTGTCCCTGATGGAAAGAAAGCACCAGATTCGTTTTGAAGATGATGGTAGCTTATGTCTGGACCAAAAGAAGAAACATGAAATTACCCTCAAAGGGATTTTTCATGCCCATAAAAACGGCTTTGGCTTTGTTACTCTGGAAGGCGAAGAGGACGACCTTTTTGTAGGAAAAAACGATGTCAACTATGCTATTGATGGCGATACCGTTGAGGTCGTGATTAAGAAAGTCGCTGACCGCAACAAGGGAACAGCTGCAGAAGCCAAAATTATCGATATCCTAGAGCATAGCCTGACGACAGTTGTCGGGCAAATCGTTCTGGATCAGGAAAAGCCCAAGTATGCGGGCTACATTCGTTCAAAGAATCAGAAAATCAGCCAACCGATTTATGTGAAGAAACCGGCTATCAAGTTGGAAGGTACTGAAGTTCTCAAGGTCTTTATCGACAAATACCCAAGTAAGAAACATGATTTCTTTGTCGCTAGTGTGCTAGACGTGGTGGGGCACTCGACTGATGCTGGGATTGACGTTCTTGAAGTCTTGGAATCCATGGATATTGTTTCAGAATTTCCAGAAGCTGTTCTCAAGGAGGCAGAAAGTGTACCAGAAGCTCCGTCTCAAAAGGATATGGAAGGTCGTCTGGACCTGAGAGATGAAATCACCTTTACCATTGACGGCGCGGATGCCAAGGACTTGGACGACGCAGTTCACATTAAGCCTTTGAAAAATGGAAATCTAGAACTCGGAGTTCACATCGCAGATGTTTCCTACTATGTGACCGAGGGTTCTGCCCTTGACAAGGAAGCCCTTAACCGCGCGACTTCTGTCTACGTGACAGACCGAGTGGTGCCAATGCTTCCAGAGCGTTTGTCAAACGGCATCTGCTCTCTCAATCCTCAAGTAGATCGCTTGACCCAGTCTGCTATTATGGAAATTGATAAACACGGTCGTGTGGTTAATTACACCATTACCCAAACAGTTATCAAGACTAGCTTTCGTATGACCTATAGCGATGTCAATGATATCCTAGCAGGTGACGAGGAAAAGAGACAAGAGTATAAGAAAATTGTTCCTAGTATCGAACTCATGGCCAAGCTTCATGAAACTCTAGAAAGCATGCGTGAGAAGCGTGGCGCCCTTAACTTTGATACCAGCGAAGCAAAGATTCTAGTGGATAAAAAAGGTAAGCCTGTGGATATCGTTCTTCGTCAGCGTGGTGTTGCTGAGCGGATGATTGAGTCCTTCATGTTGATTGCTAATGAAACGGTTGCCGAGCACTTTAGTAAACTGGACCTACCTTTCATTTATCGGATTCACGAGGAGCCCAAGGCTGAAAAAGTTCAGAAGTTTATTGATTATGCTTCGAGCTTTGGTTTGCGGATTTATGGGACTGCCAGTGAGATGAGTCAGGAGGCGCTTCAAGACATCATGCGTGCTGTTGAGGGAGAACCCTATGCGGATGTATTGTCCATGATGCTTCTTCGTTCCATGCAGCAGGCTCGCTATTCTGAGCACAATCACGGTCACTATGGTCTTGCTGCCGACTATTACACTCATTTTACCAGTCCGATTCGCCGTTATCCAGACCTCCTTGTTCATCGAATGATTCGGGATTACAGCCGTTCTAAGGAAATAGCAGAGCATTTTGAACAAGTGATTCCAGAGATTGCAACCCAGTCTTCCAACCGTGAGCGTCGTGCCATCGAGGCGGAGCGTGAAGTCGAAGCCATGAAAAAGGCTGAGTACATGGAAAAATACGTGGGTGAAGAGTACGATGCAGTTGTATCCAGCATGGTCAAATTTGGTCTCTTTGTTGAATTGCCAAATACAGTCGAAGGCTTGATTCACATCACCAATTTACCTGAATTTTATCATTTCAACGAGCGTGATTTGACTCTCCGTGGGGAGAAATCAGGAACAACCTTCCGTGTTGGACAGCAGATTCGCATTCGGGTTGAAAGAGCGGATAAGATGACAGGTGAGATTGATTTCTCCTATATCCCAAGTGAGTTTGATGTCATCGAAAAAGGTTTGAAACAAGCTGGGCGCAAAGACAGAGGTCGTGGTTCAAGTCGTCGTTCAGACAAGAAGGAAGACAAGAGAAAATCAGGGTGTTCAAGTGATAAGCACAAGCATTCACAAAAAGATAAAAAGAAAAAAGGCAAGAAACCTTTTTACAAAGAAGTAGCTAAGAAAGGAGCCAAGCATGGCAAAGGGCGAGGGAAAGGTCGTCGCACAAAATAAAAAGGCGCACCACGACTATACAATCGTAGATACGCTAGAGGCAGGAATGGTCCTGACCGGAACTGAAATCAAGAGCGTTCGAGCTGCTCGAATCAATCTCAAGGACGGCTTTGCCCAAGTAAAAAATGGGGAAGTCTGGCTGAGCAATGTTCATATCGCCCCTTACGAAGAGGGGAATATCTGGAACCAGGAACCTGAACGCCGTCGCAAACTCCTGCTCCATAAGAAGCAAATTCAAAAACTGGAACAGGAAACCAAAGGAACAGGAATGACCCTAGTTCCCCTCAAAGTCTATATTAAAGATGGTTATGCTAAACTCCTTTTAGGACTTGCTAAAGGGAAACATGACTATGACAAACGGGAGTCTATCAAACGTCGTGAACAAAACCGCGACATCGCGCGTGTGATGAAAGCTGTCAACCAGCGTTAAGAAGAGGAAGTAAAATGGAAAAATTAATTGCCTATAAACGGATGCCCTTGTGGAATAAACAGACCATGCCTGAAGCTGTTCAGCAAAAGCACAATACTAAAGTCGGCACTTGGGGAAAAATTACTGTCTTGAAGGGGGCACTCAAGTTTATTGAGTTGACTGAAGATGGTGAGGTTCTAGCTGAGCACCGCTTTGAGGCAGGAGCTGACAATCCTATGGCACAACCGCAAGCCTGGCACCGAGTAGAGGCTGCAACAGACGATGTAGAATGGTACTTGGAATTTTATTGTAAACCTGAGGATTATTTCCCTAAGAAATACCAGACCAATCCAGTCCATTCGGAAGTCTTAGAAGCTATGCAGACGGTGAAACCAGGAAGAGCCTTGGATTTGGGTTGTGGTCAAGGCCGTAACTCTCTCTTTCTTGCACAGAATGGTTTTGATGTGACAGCTGTTGATCAAAATGAATTGTCCCTTGAAATCTTGCAAAGCATCGTAGAGCAAGAGGATCTAGACATGCCTGTCGGACTATACGATATCAATTCAGCCAGCATTAGCCAAGACTATGATTTCATCGTATCGACAGTTGTTCTGATGTTCCTACAAGCGGACCGCATTCCAGCTATTATCCAAAATATGCAGGAGCACACCACAGTCGGTGGCTACAATCTCATCGTCTGTGCCATGGACACGGAGGATTATCCTTGCTCAATCAACTTCCCATTCACTTTTAAAGAAGGGGAGTTGGCGGACTACTACAAGGATTGGGAATTGATTAAGTACAATGAAAACCCAGGACATCTGCACCGTCGTGATGAAAATGGTAATCGCATTCAACTACGCTTTGCGACTATGCTAGCCAAGAAAATCAAGTAAATCAAATCTTTACAAGCGAATAGAAACCACTTTACAAGGTTTCTATTCATTTTTATTTGCGATGGTAGAGTGGGGAAGCAGGATTTTATGCTATACTAGAAGTAGGAAATGTGAGCAGTAGAGCTGTATTATTTTTCTCTCGGCTTGAGAAAGTGTAGATGATGGAGGTGGTCCAATGACGAGTCTTTTGGTGGAATTGTATGATCGGCATGTATTGGAAAAGAATGTCTACCAGGCCTTTATCAGTGATTGTGACGAGATTCTCTTCCTTTCTTTGACGAAAATAAGCAATAATGAAAAACTCTCTCTCCGTCAGTTCATCATGGAAGAGGTGCCTCATATCCAACGAGTGACCTTTCGTCAGTTATCCTTAGAACAACTAGCGGATCAGTTAGATTATTGCCTAGCATGCTATGACCAAGTCCTTCTCGATGTTTTTGGTGGGGATTCGCTACTAGCTTTATCTCTCTATCAATACGGCTTGGATCGCCACCTCCCCATCGTTGCCATGGATGTCGAGCGAGGAAAACAATACAAGTGGGTAGCCGGTCAGTTAGAAAAAGAAGATTTGGACATTCCAACCCTAAACATCCAACAGCTGATAGCCTTGCGTGGTGGAAAAATGCTCAAATCAAAACGCCCTATCCACTCAGTTAAGCAAATTGCAGCCATCAAAAAACTAGCCAGCTCTGCCATTGCCAACCCTGCCCACTGGTATCAGGTGACCCAATTTTTCTCTCTAGCTAAGACCAATGACCTGCATGCTGAGACCGAAAAGATACTGGAAAACAACGGCAAGTATTATCACTACCCAGAATCCCTTATCCCTTTACTTGTGGAAGCGGGGATGCTTTGTATGGAAAGCGAAGGCAAGAAACGAGTAGCATACAGCTTTCCAAGTCAAGAAGCTCAAGTCTTTTGCCGCAACAAGGGACATATTTTAGAGGTATATCTCTATCTCTTGGCACTTGAGTCTCAGCTGTTTGATGAGTGCATGATAGGTGGTGAGATTGATTGGAATGGCATCTTTCCAGAGGCAGACAATGTTCAAAATGAGATTGATGTCATTCTGAGAAAGGGACGCTCGATTACCTTTATCTCCTGCAAGATGACAGATTTATCAGTCGAAGCCATCAATGAACTAGAAGTTTACGCTAATCATTTTGCTGGGGAGAGTTGCCTCAAGCTAATTGTCTGTACGGGGAAAATCAATCCTGTTTATGCCAATCGCTGCCAGGAATACGGCGTGCTGGTCATTAGAAGTGAGCAGATTTCCAATCTCATTCCCATGATAAAAAAATATTCTAAGAGACAAAAAAGATGAGAAATAATATCATGAAAGGCTGGAATTCCAGTCTTTTTTTCTTCTTTTTCGAATAAATGAGAAAAGGAGGTAGCCCATGTTTGTAGCCAGAGATGCCAAGGGGAATTTGGTGAATGCCCTTGAAAAAGATGTGACCAAGCAAGCTTATACTTGTCCAGCCTGTGGGGGCAGACTACGATTACGCCAAGGACAGAGTATTCGAACGCACTTTGCCCATGAAAGGTTAAGGGATTGCATCGCTATTTTCGAGAATGAAAGTCCAGAACACATGGGCAACAAAGAGGCCCTTTATCATTGGGCCAAGAAGGACAATCAGGTCGCCTTGGAATATAGTCTGCCCGAGATTCAGCAGGTTGCGGATGTTCTCGTCAATGGGAAACTAGCACTAGAAGTTCAGTGCAGTCCCTTGTCTCAAAAGCTTTTAGGCGATAGAAGTCAAGGATACCGCAGCCAGGGCTATCAGGTTATCTGGCTACTGGGAGAAAAACTCTGGTTAAAAGAGCGATTAACACAATTGCAAAGGGGATTTCTCTATTTTAGTCAAAATATGGGTTTCTTTGTTTGGGAACTGGATCTCAAAAGGAAAATTTTGAGACTCAAATATCTTCTGCATCAGGACCTACGTGGCAAGCTTCATTTTCAGGTCAAAGAATTTCCCTATGGTCAAGGAAATCTCTTGGAAATTCTACGATTTCCTTATCAGAAACAAAAACTGCCTCGTTTTGCAGTTGTGCAAGATTCAACTATCTGTCACTACATTCGCCAGCAGTTGTACTATCAAACGCCCTACTGGATGAAAAAACAGGAGGAAGCTTATTATCAAGGAGACAATCTATTAAACCGTCAACTTGACGACTGGTATCCCCAGGTCAGACCGATAGCATCAGGTGATTTTTTGCAGATTGAAACGGATTTGGCTAGCTATTATAGAAATTTTCAGGCTTACTATCAAAAAAATCAGAAAAATAATCTCCAAAAGCTCTATCCACCAGCCTTTTATCACTTATATTTCTCAAAAAATGTGGTAAAATAGAAAGGATGGAGGAATCTTATGGTTTTACAACGACATGAAATAAATGAAAAAGATACATGGGATCTTTCAACAATCTACCCAACAGACCAGGCTTGGGAAGAAGCCTTGAAAGATTTAACTGAAAAAGTACAAACAGCGTCCCAGTATGAGGGGCATCTCTTGGATAGCGCAGACAGTTTGCTTGAGATCACAGAATTCTCACTCGACTTGGAACGCCAAGTTGAAAAACTTTATGTCTATGCGCATATGAAAAATGACCAGGACACGCGTGAAGCCAAGTATCAAGAGTACTATGCTAAGGCAATGACCCTATACAGTCAGTTAGAACAAGCCTTTTCATTCTATGAACCTGAGTTTATGGATATTAGCGAAGAGGAGTATGCGGCCTTCCTAGAAGCTCAACCAAAACTCCAAGTTTACAAGCACTTTTTTGACAAGCTCTTGCAAAAGAAAGACCATGTTCTTTCACAACGTGAGGAAGAATTGCTTGCTGGAGCAGGAGAAATCTTTGGTTCTGCTAGTGAAACCTTCGCTATTTTGGACAATGCGGATATTAGCTTCCCATACGTGCTTGATGACGAAGGCAAGGAAGTGCAACTCTCACACGGTACTTACATCCGTTTGATGGAGTCTAAAAACCGTGAAGTGCGTCGTGGTGCCTATGAAGCCCTTTATGCGACATATGAGCAATTCCAACACACTTATGCTAAGACTTTGCAGACAAATGTTAAGGTGCAAAACTACCGAGCAAAAGTTCGCAACTATAAGAGTGCTCGCCATGCAGCCCTCGCAGCAAACTTTGTTCCAGAAAGTGTCTATGACAATCTAGTAGCAGCAGTTCGCAAGCATTTGCCACTCTTGCATCGTTACCTAGAACTTCGTTCTAAAATCTTGGGTATTTCCGACCTCAAGATGTACGATGTCTACACACCGCTATCTTCAGTAGATTATAGCTTTACCTACGAAGAAGCCTTGAAAAAGGCAGAAGAAGCCTTGGCGGTCTTGGGTGACGACTACTTGAGCCGTGTCAAACGTGCCTTCAGTGAGCGTTGGATTGATGTCTATGAAAATCAAGGCAAGCGTTCTGGTGCCTACTCTGGTGGTTCTTACGATACCAATGCCTTTATGCTTCTCAACTGGCAGGACAATCTAGACAATCTCTTTACCCTTGTCCATGAAACAGGTCACAGTATGCACTCAAGCTATACTCGTGAAACTCAGCCTTATGTTTACGGGGATTATTCTATCTTCTTAGCAGAGATTGCCTCAACGACTAACGAAAATATCTTGACAGAGAAATTGTTGGAAGAAGTAGAAGACAATGCGACTCGTTTTGCAATTCTCAATAACTTCCTAGATGGTTTCCGTGGAACAGTTTTCCGTCAAACTCAATTCGCTGAGTTTGAACATGCTATCCACCAAGCAGACCAAAATGGAGAAGTCTTGACAAGTGATTTCCTCAATAAACTCTACGCTGACTTGAACCAAGAGTACTATGGACTCAGCAAGGAAGACAATCCTCAGATCCAATACGAGTGGGCACGCATTCCTCACTTCTACTATAACTACTATGTTTATCAGTATTCAACTGGTTTTGCAGCTGCTTCAGCCTTAGCTGAAAAGATTGTCCATGGTAGTCAAGAAGATCGTGACCGCTATATCGACTACCTCAAGGCAGGTAAGTCAGACTATCCACTCAATGTCATGAGAAAAGCGGGAGTGGATATGGAGAAGGAAGACTATCTCAACGATGCCTTTGCAGTCTTTGAACGTCGCTTGAACGAGTTTGAAGCCCTTGTTGAAAAATTGGGACTAGCTTAAGATGGTAGAGTCTTATAGTAAAAATGCCAATCACAATATGCGTCGGCCCGTCGTCAAGGAAGAAATCGTTGAACTCATGCGCCAGCGTCAAAAGCAGGTGACAGGTTCTTTGAAAGAATTGGAGACCTTTGCTCGCAAGGAGAACATTCCCATCATTCCCCATGAAACGGTCGCGTATTTTCGATTTCTCATGGAGACCATACAGCCCAAGAACATTTTGGAGATTGGGACGGCAATTGGTTTTTCAGCCCTCTTGATGGCGGAACATGCGCCAGATGCCAAGATTACAACCATTGACCGTAATCTTGAGATGATAGGCTTTGCCAAGGAAAACTTTGCCCAGTTTGACAGTCGTAAGCAAATCACCTTACTTGAAGGTGATGCTGTTGATGTTTTATCTACTTTGACAGAAACATATGATTTTGTCTTTATGGATTCGGCCAAGTCCAAGTACATCGTCTTTCTACCAGAAATCCTCAAGCACTTGGAAGTTGGTGGAGTAGTGGTCTTGGATGATATTTTCCAAGGAGGAGATGTTGCCAAGGACATCATGGAAGTCCGCCGTGGTCAACGAACCATTTACCGTGGTTTGCAAAGACTTTTCGACGCAACTTTGGACAATCCAGGTTTAACAGCAACTCTAGTTCCACTTGGAGATGGTATTCTCATGCTACGAAAGAATCTAGCAGAAGTAGAGCTTCCTGAGAGCGAATGATTTTCAGAAAAATTTAAGAAATTATAGTAAAATAGATAAGGTAACACTTACCGTAAAAGGAGTAAAAATGAAGAAAAAACTTATGGCAGGAGCCATCACACTTTTATCAGTAGCAACACTTGCAGCTTGTTCAAACAGTTCTGAAGGAAAAGATTTGATCAGCATGAAGGGCGATGTGATTACAGAGCATCAATTCTTTGAAGAAGTAAAGAACAATCCAACTGCACAACAAGTCTTGCTCAATATGACCATCCAAAAAGTATTTGAACAACAATATGGATCAGAGGTAACGGATAAAGATGTGGATGATGCCGTTGCTGAAGAACAAAAGAAATACGGCGATAGCTACAACAGCGTGCTTCAACGTGCAGGTATGACACCTGAGACTCGTAAAGCTCAAATCCGCACTAGCAAATTGGTTGAATTGGCAGTTAAGAAGGCTGCTGAGAGTGAGTTGACAGACGAAGCTTACCAAAAAGCTTTTGAGTCTTACACACCAGATGTAACAGCTCAAATCATCCGTTTGGATAATGAAGACAAGGCAAAAGAAGTACTTGAGAAAGCTAAAGCAGAAGGTGCAGATTTTGCTCAGTTGGCAAAAGACAACTCTAACGACGACAAAACAAAAGAAAATGGTGGAGAAATCACTTTTGACTCTGCTTCTACAGAACTTCCAGAACAAGTCAAGAAAGCAGCCTTTGCCTTGGATGTGAACGGGGTTTCTGATGTGATTACAGCTACTGGAACACAAGCCTACAGCAGTCAGTTCTACATCATCAAAGTAACGAAGAAAACAGAAAAATCTTCTAATATAGAGGATTACAAAGAAAAATTGAAGACCATCATCTTGACTCAGAAACAAAATGATTCAGCCTTTGTTCAAGGAGTAATTGGTAAAGAATTGCAAGCAGCAAACATCAAGGTTAAAGACCAAGCCTTCCAAAACATCTTCACCCAATACATCGGTGGTGGTGACTCAAGTTCAAGCAGCAGCTCTTCATCTAACTAAGAAAGCAAAAAACAAATCTCAAAAGAGATTTGTTTTTTTATACCTGATCCTAGAAAATGAGTAAAATTCGAAGGATTAAAGGATAAGAGTTTTTTTCTTTCTGAAAAAGTGGTATAATAGCAATCAAAACTAGAAAATAAAACGGAATTGGGAACAGAAGCGTCTGTTCCTATTAGAGTGGTGAAATATGAAAATTAGTAAAAGGCACCTACTAAACTATTCCATTTTGATTCCTTACTTCCTTTTATCGATTTTGGGGCTGATTGTAGTGTACTCAACAACGAGTGCAACCTTGATCGAAGAAGGAAAAAGTGCCTTTCAATTGGTGCGTAACCAGGGGATCTTCTGGATAGCTAGTTTGATTCTGATTGCCTTAATCTATAAATTAAAATTAGGTTTCCTAAGAAATGGACGTCTTATTTTTATCGTAATGATTGTGGAGATGGTTCTTTTAGCTCTGGCGCGACTGGTCGGAACACCTGTCAATGGAGCATACGGATGGATCTCTGTAGGACCTGTAACGATTCAGCCTGCGGAATACCTTAAGATTATCATCATCTGGTACCTGGCACATCGATTTTCAAAACAACAAGATGAGATTGCGGTTTATGACTTCCAGGTTTTGACACAGAATCAGTGGCTACCTCGAGCTTTTAATGACTGGCGTTTTGTTCTGCTGGTTCTGATTGGTAGCCTGGGAATTTTCCCAGACTTGGGAAATGCGACCATCTTGGTCTTGGTGGCGCTCATCATGTATACGGTTAGTGGAATCGCCTATCGTTGGTTCTCGACCATTCTGGCTCTCTTGGCAGGGAGCTCAATGTTAGTCTTGTCTGTCATTCGCTTTGTTGGGGTTGAAAAGTTCTCTCAAATTCCTGTATTTGGTTACGTTGCTAAACGTTTTAGTGCCTTCTTTAATCCCTTTAATGATTTGGCGGGGGCAGGACACCAGCTCGCAAATTCCTACTATGCCATGGTAAATGGAGGCTGGTTCGGACTGGGACTGGGAAATTCTATCGAGAAGCGTGGTTATCTGCCAGAAGCCCATACGGATTTCGTCTTTTCAATCGTTATAGAGGAGTTTGGATTCGTTGGAGCCAGTATGATTTTGGCTCTACTCTTCTTCTTGATTTTGCGAATCATCTTGGTTGGTATTCGAGCAAAGGATCCTTTTAACTCCATGGTTGCTATTGGTGTCGGAGGGATGATCCTTGTTCAGGTCTTTGTCAATATCGGTGGGATTTCAGGGTTGATTCCTTCTACAGGGGTAACCTTCCCCTTCCTTTCACAAGGTGGGAACAGTCTACTGGTATTATCCGTAGCCATCGCGCTTGTACTGAACATTGATGCCAGTGAAAAACGTGCCAAGCTTATCAGAGAATACGAGAATCAAACCGATGAAAGTCTGTAAGGATTGTATGGAAAGGAAAGTATATGTCTCTTCAAAAATTAGAAAACTATAGTAATAAAGCAGTCGTCCAAGAAGAAGTCTTGATTCTGACTGAGCTATTAGAAGATATCACAAAAAATATGCTGGCGCCAGAAACCTTTGAAAAGATTATCCAGTTGAAGGAATTATCAACTAGCGAGAATTATCAAGGGCTCAATGACCTAGTGACCAGTCTTTCGAATGAAGAAATGATTTACATTTCACGCTATTTCTCTATCCTTCCACTTTTGATTAATATCTCTGAGGATGTGGATTTGGCCTATGAAATCAATCACCAAAACAATGTGGACCAAGACTATCTAGGAAAACTATCTACAACGATTAAGATGGTAGCTGAAAAAGAAAATGCAGCCGAAATTTTAGAAAAGTTAAATGTCGTTCCTGTCTTGACCGCTCATCCAACGCAAGTACAACGCAAGAGTATGCTGGACTTGACCAACCATATCCATACGCTTTTGCGCAAGTACCGTGATGTCAAACTCGGTTTGATTAATAAAGAAAAATGGCACACGGATCTCCGTCGTTATATTGAAATTATCATGCAAACGGACATGATTCGTGAGAAAAAATTGAAAGTAACCAACGAAATCACCAACGTGATGGAGTATTACCAAAGTTCTTTCCTGAATGCTGTTCCACGTTTGACAGCTGAGTATAAAAAAATGGCAAAAGAACAAGGTATCGATCTCCAACATCCAAAACCGATTACCATGGGGATGTGGATCGGAGGAGACCGTGATGGAAATCCTTTTGTAACAGCGGAAACTCTCAATAAATCAGCCTTGACTCAGTGTGAAGTCATCATGAACTACTATGATGAAAAGATTTATAATCTTTATCGTGAATTTTCACTGTCAACCAGCATCGTGAATGTCAGCGACAAGGTTCGTGAGATGGCGCTGAAGTCACAAGATAACTCCATTTACCGTGAAAAAGAACTCTATCGTCGTGCTCTTTTTGACATTCAAGCTAAGATGCAGGCAACTAAGGCTTATCTCATTGAAGACAAGGAACTTCAGCCTAGATATGCCACTGCAGATGAATTTTATCAAGATTTGTTGGCCATTCGGGACTCTCTCCTTGAAAACAAAGGGGAATACCTGATTTCTGGAGAATTTGTCGAGTTGATGCAAGCTGTCGAAATCTTTGGCTTCTACCTTGCCTCTATTGACATGCGCCAGGATTCTAGCGTTCACGAAGCCTGTGTGGCTGAATTGTTAGCATCCGCAGGAATCAACGACCACTATAGCGATCTGTCTGAAGACGAAAAATGTGCCCTCCTCTTAAAAGAGTTGGAAGAAGATCCTCGTATCCTCTCAGCGACTCATGCTGAAAAGTCAGAACTGCTTGAAAAAGAACTCTCTATCTTTAAAACTGCGCGCAAGTTGAAGGATAAACTGGGTGAAAATGTTATTCGTCAAACCATCATTTCTCATGCAACCAGTGTATCCGATATGTTAGAGCTAGCCATTATGCTTAAGGAAGTCGGCTTGGTGGATGCCCAAAAAGCCCGCGTTCAGATTGTTCCTCTCTTTGAAACGATTGAAGATTTGGATCACTCAGAAGAAACCATGAGAAGATATTTCTCTCTTCCTTTGGCTAAAAAATGGATTGCTTCAAAAGACAACTACCAAGAAATCATGCTTGGCTATTCTGATAGTAACAAGGACGGAGGATACCTGTCATCATGTTGGACTCTCTATAAAGCGCAACAACAACTGACTGCTATTGGAGATGAATTTGGCGTTAAGGTCACTTTCTTCCACGGTCGTGGTGGTACTGTGGGTCGTGGTGGTGGACCAACTTATGAAGCTATCACATCTCAACCACTCAAGTCTATCAAGGACCGTATCCGTCTGACTGAGCAGGGAGAAGTCATTGGAAACAAATACGGTAACAAAGACGCTGCTTATTACAACCTTGAAATGTTGGTTTCTGCAGCCATTAACCGTATGATTACCAAGAAGAAGAGTGATACCAATACGTCAAATCGTTACGAAGCTATTATGGACCAAGTAGTGGATCGTAGTTATGATATCTATCGTGACTTGGTCTTTGGAAATGAACATTTCTATGACTATTTCTTTGAATCAAGCCCAATCAAGGCTATTTCAAGTTTCAATATCGGTTCGCGTCCAGCAGCTCGTAAGACCATCACAGAAATCGGTGGTTTGCGCGCTATCCCTTGGGTCTTCTCATGGTCACAAAGTCGTGTCATGTTCCCTGGATGGTATGGTGTAGGATCAAGCTTTAAAGAGTTTATTGATCAAGATCCGAAGAATATCGAGTTTCTTCGAGATATGTACCAAAACTGGCCTTTCTTCCAATCTTTGCTTTCCAATGTAGACATGGTCTTGTCCAAGTCTAACATGAACATTGCTTTTGAATATGCCAAACTCTGTGAAGATGAAGAAGTGCAAGCTATCTACTACACTATTTTAGATGAATGGCAGTTGACCAAGGATGTTATTTTAGCTATCGAAGGTTATGATGAACTCTTAGCAGAAAACTCTTACCTAAAAGACAGCCTAAACTATCGTATGCCTTACTTTAATATCCTTAACTACATCCAGTTGGAGTTGATTAAACGTCAACGTCGCGGCGAATTGTCGGCAGACGAAGAAAAACTGATCCATACAACTATCAACGGAATTGCAACCGGTTTGCGTAATTCAGGCTGATATTCTACAAACTTCCTCTTTTTTCAAGGGGAAGTTTTTGAATTGTTTAAAAAATTCTAAAAATAGCCTTGACAAGTAGTTGAAAAATGATATAATTTAAACATTCAGAAAGTAATCATTGAAGTTTTTTAGAGAGTCTGTGGTTGGTGAAAGCAGATAGATGAAATTGATGAAATTGGGCTGAATGTACTTTAGAATTTGAAATCATAAAAATTCGGTGAGCACACCTTACAGTGCAACTCGTTATTGCGAGAAAGAGCGATAGGGATATTCCCTATAATTGAGGTGGCACCGCGCATCGACGTCCTCACACAAGTTTTTTGTGTGAGGACTTTTTCTATGGGGAGGAAAGATATTGGAATTTAAACGATGGCATCGCTTGATGATGTGATTTAAAAAGTTAAGGTAAAAGAATTAAGGAGAAAGAAAAATGAAAAATAAACGTTTGATTGGAATTGTCGCTGGATTAGCAGTATTGGTAGTGGCTAGCTTGATTTATTCATCTATGAACAAGCCTGCAGCTAAGGAAGAGCAAAAGGTCGCTAAGGTTGGTGTCCTTCAATTTGTTAGTCACCCATCCTTGGACTTAATTTACCAAGGGATTCAAGATGGACTAGCTGAAGAAGGCTATAAGGATGGCCAGGTAAAAATCGACTTTATGAACTCTGAAGGAGATCAGAGCAAGGTTGCAACCATGAGTAAACAATTGGTGGCAAATGGAAACGATGTAGTTGTTGGGATTGCAACACCAGCAGCTCAAGGACTCGCTAGTGCTACAAAAGACCTACCTGTTATCATGGCTGCTATTACAGATCCAATCGGTGCTAACTTGGTCAAAGATTTGAAAAAACCAGGTGGAAACATCACGGGGGTATCAGACCACAACCCAGCTGAACAACAAGTAGAGTTGATTAAAACCCTGACACCAAATGTCAAAACAATCGGCGCTCTCTACTCAAGCAGCGAAGATAACTCAAAAACACAGGTAGAAGAATTCAAGGCTTATGCTGAAAAAGCAGGTTTGACAGTCGAAACATTTGCCGTTCCTTCAACAAATGAAATTGCTTCAACAGTCAATGTTATGACAAGCAAGGTCGATGCAATTTGGGTTCCAATTGACAACACCATCGCATCAGCCTTCTCAACAGTTGTTTCAAGCAACCAAACAGCTAAAAAGCCAATCTACCCAAGTGCCACTGCCATGGTAGAAGCAGGTGGATTAGCATCTGTAGTAGTTGACCAACACGATCTTGGAGTGGCTACTGGTAAAATGATTGCCAAAGTATTGAAAGGTGAAAAACCAGCTGATACGCCAGTTAATGTCTTTTCAACTGGTAAGTCAGTGATTAACAAAAAACTAGCGCAGGAACTTGGTATCGCCATTCCTGAGTCCGTTCTAAAAGAAGCAGGACAAGTGATTGAATAAAGATAAAGGAGGAGCTGGGCACATCTCCTCCCATTTTTACTAAAGAAAGAAATGAGTGAAAGATTATGATAGTATCCATTATTTCTCAGGGGATGGTCTGGGCGATTTTAGGTTTGGGAATCTTTATGACTTTTCGAATTTTGAATTTCCCTGATATGACTACTGAAGGTTCTTTTCCTCTTGGGGGAGCAGTAGCTGTAACCTTGATAACACAGGGAGTTAACCCATTTTTAGCAACATTAGCCGCAGTAGGAGCGGGCTGTCTAGCTGGAATGGCGACAGGTCTCTTATATACCAAAGGAAAAATCCCAACCCTCTTATCAGGGATTCTGGTCATGACTTCTTGCCATTCCATCATGCTGATGATTATGGGACGTGCCAATCTGGGGCTTCTTGGAACTAAGCAAATCCAGGATGTCTTACCTTTTGATTCAGACCTTAACCAACTCCTGACTGGATTAATCTTTGTAGCTCTTGTTATTGGCCTTATGCTCTTTTTCCTAGATACCAAACTAGGTCAGGCCTACATCGCTACAGGTGACAATCCCGATATGTCTCGTAGCTTTGGTATCAATACAGGACGAATGGAACTTATGGGCTTGGTTCTCTCAAATGGGATTATCGCGCTTGCAGGAGCCTTAATTGCTCAACAAGAAGGATACGCGGATGTTTCTCGAGGAATTGGCGTGATTGTCGTAGGGCTTGCTAGCTTGATTATTGGTGAGGTTTTGTTCAAGAGTTTGACCTTGGCAGAGCGACTCATGACCATCGTTGTAGGGTCTATTGCTTATCAGTTCCTCGTCTGGGGAGTGATTGCTCTTGGGTTTAATACAAGTTATCTTCGTTTGTACAGCGCCTTGATTTTGGCAGTTTGTCTTATGATTCCAACCTTCAAAAGCAAATACCTGAAAGGAGTCAAGTTTAGCAAATGACAGCAATTGTAGAATTAAAAAATGCTACCAAAGTCATTACGAATGGCTTTGACGAGGAAAAAATCATTCTAAATGATGTTTCTCTTGAAATTTTCGAACATGATTTCATTACCATCCTAGGTGGAAATGGAGCTGGAAAGTCAACTCTTTTTAACACCATTGCAGGTACCCTACCTTTAACAAGTGGAAGTATCCGTATCATGGGCGAGGACGTGACGCATTTTTCACCTGAAAAGAGGGCTAAGTACTTGTCTCGTGTCTTTCAGGATCCTAAAATGGGTACGGCTCCTCGTATGACGGTGGCGGAAAATCTCTTGATTGCCAAGTTTCGTGGTGAGAAGAGAGGACTCCTTCCTAGAAGACTTTCAAGCCATCGGGAAGAGTTTCAGACAACTATTGAAAAAGTGGGAAATGGTCTTGAGAAACATCTGGACACTTCGATTGAGTTTCTATCAGGCGGTCAACGCCAGGCCTTGAGTCTCTTGATGGCAACCTTGAAGCGGCCAGAGTTGCTCTTGTTGGATGAACACACAGCGGCTCTTGACCCAAAGACCAGTGTTGCCTTGATGGAATTAACAGATGACTTTGTCAGCAAGGATCATCTAACAGCCTTGATGATTACCCACCATATGGAGGATGCGTTGAAGTATGGAAATCGTCTGATTGTCATGAAGGAAGGTCGTATCATCCAAGACCTCAATAAAGAAGAAAAAGCTCAGATGAAAATTTCAGACTACTATCAATTATTTGAATAGATGAGTGAAGTAATCATCAAAAAATAGTGAAAATTAACTCAGAAACATGGAAGTGTTTCTGAGTTTTTTATCCCCTCTTTCTATATAGAAGAATAAGGCAAAGAGAATTACGGAAAGCGTATGAAATGGTTTACTTTTTTTCAGAAATAAGCTATACTAGTTTACGTGAAACTATGATAAAATGGAGGTATTGTGTATGGTTGACAAGCAAGTCATTGAAGAAATCAAAAACAATGCCAACATTGTGGAAGTCATAGGTGATGTGATTTCTTTACAAAAGGCTGGACGGAACTATTTAGGGCTCTGTCCTTTTCATGGTGAAAAGACCCCCTCTTTCAACGTTGTGGAAGACAAGCAGTTTTATCACTGTTTTGGATGTGGGCGTTCAGGAGATGTTTTTAAGTTCATCGAAGAATACCAACGCGTGTCCTTCATGGAAGCCGTTCAGCTCTTAGGAGAGCGCGTCGGTATTCAACTGGCTATGCCTGTACAGTCTCGTCCTCAACAGGCTTCCCCTTATCAAGCTCTATATGATATGCATGAAGAAGCGGCCCGCTTTTACCATGCCATCCTCATGACGACCAAGATGGGAGAAGAAGCAAGGGCTTATCTCTACAAACGCGGATTGACAGACGATGTTCTGAAGCACTTCCAGATTGGACTGGCTCCAGCAGAGAGAACTTATCTCTATCAACGTTTGGCTGACAAGTTTGAGGAAAAGGATTTATTGGATTCGGGCTTGTTTTATCTGTCAGATGGTAATCAATTTTATGATACTTTTTTTGGACGGATCATCTTTCCTTTGACCAATGACAAGGGGCAGGTTATTGCATTTTCAGGTCGTATCTGGCAAGAAACGGATAGTCAGACTGCCAAATATAAAAATAGTCGCTCGACTGCAATTTTTAACAAGAGTTACGAATTGTATCATTTGGACAAGGCAAAAAAGGGAACAGGTAAGATTACAGAACTCTATCTGATGGAAGGCTTCATGGATGTGATCGCAGCCTACCGTGCTGGTATAGAAAATGCTGTAGCTTCCATGGGAACAGCCTTAAGCAAGGAGCATGTTGATCACCTCAAACGCTTTACCAAAAAAATTGTTCTCAGCTATGATGGCGACAAGGCAGGGCAGGCAGCAACAGCCAAGGCACTAGAGGAGTTAAAAGACTTTTCAGTGGAGGTTGTTCGAGTACCTGATGCCATGGACCCAGATGAGTATTTGCAAAAGAATTCTGCTGAAGACCTGGCTTACCTTTTAACCAAGACTCGGATCAGTCCTATAGAGTTCTATATTCACCAGCTCAAGCCGGAAAATAGTGATAACTTGCAGGCGCAAATTGAGTTCATTGAAAAGATTGCGCCCCTAATCGCCAAAGAAAAGTCTATCACTGCCCAGAATTCTTATATCCACATTCTAGCAGATAATCTCCCTTCCTTTGATTACCAGCAGGTGGAACAGATTGTAAATGAAAGTCGGATTGTTCAGAGGCAGGAAAGAGTCAAAGAGGAGCAACCTCCAGCAGCGATTAGTATACCTGTAACGCGACAATTGACAGCAGTCATGAGAGCAGAGGCTCATCTCCTTTATAGGATGGCTGAGAACCCAGTTGTGTTAAATGACTACCGATTAAGAGAAGATTTTTTCTTTGATACCCCAGAATTTCAGATTCTTTACGAATTATTAAGTGAGCAGGGAGAAATCGGCTCAGAGGAGCTTTCTCATCAGACGCCTGAGGTTGAAAATGCCTGGTACCACGTGCTTAGCTTGGATTTGCCAGCTGAGATGTCGCCTCAAGAGCTAGCGGAGGTCGAAGCGACTCGAAACCGTGCCCTCCTTAGCAAGGATAACTTAAGAATTAAAAAGAAAGTGCAGGAAGCTAGTCATGTAGGAGATACAGACACAGCCTTGGAAGAATTGCAACGATTGATTTCCCAAAAGAGAAGAATGGAGTAATAATGGCAACAAAACAAAAAGAAGTAACCACATTTGATGTGCAAGTAGCAGACTTTATCCGTAACCACAAAAAAACAGGAACAGCAACAGATGATGAAATCAATTCAAGTCTGGTTATTCCTTTCACCCTCGATGCAGACGGCATTGAAGACCTTTTGCAACGGATCCAGGATGCTGGAATTTCTATCACAGATAATGAAGGAAATCCAAGTGCGCGTGTGCTTAGTGCAGAAGAAGAACCAGAACTCAGTGATGAGGACTTGATTGGCTCAACTTCTGCCAAGGTTAATGACCCTGTCCGTATGTATTTGAAGGAAATCGGGGTCGTTCCTCTCTTGACCAACGAAGAGGAAAAAGAATTGGCCCTAGCAGTTGAGGCTGGTGATATCGAAGCCAAACAACGTCTTGCAGAAGCCAACCTTCGTTTGGTGGTTTCTATTGCTAAGCGCTACGTAGGACGTGGTATGCAATTTCTTGACTTGATCCAAGAAGGAAACATGGGCTTGATGAAGGCTGTTGACAAGTTTGACTATTCAAAAGGATTTAAGTTTTCTACGTATGCAACTTGGTGGATTCGTCAGGCAATCACTCGTGCCATTGCTGACCAGGCCCGCACTATTCGTATCCCTGTCCACATGGTTGAAACCATTAACAAGCTTGTCCGAGAACAGCGTAACCTCCTTCAAGAATTGGGTCAAGATCCGACACCTGAACAAATCGCTGAGCGTATGGATATGACACCTGACAAGGTCCGTGAAATCCTAAAAATCGCCCAAGAACCTGTATCGCTTGAAACACCGATTGGTGAAGAGGACGATAGCCATCTTGGGGACTTTATCGAAGACGAAGTGATTGAAAATCCAGTAGACTACACAACTCGTATCGTTTTGCGTGAGCAGTTGGATGAGGTTTTGGATACTCTTACAGACCGTGAAGAAAACGTCTTGCGCTTGCGCTTCGGTTTGGACGATGGGAAAATGCGTACTCTTGAAGATGTTGGTAAAGTCTTTAACGTGACTCGTGAGCGTATCCGTCAGATCGAGGCCAAGGCTTTGAGAAAATTGCGCCAACCAAGTCGCAGCAAACCCCTTCGTGATTTTATTGAAGACTAAGAGTGAGGAATAACATGGCTTATACAGAAGAGCAAATTGAAACGATCAAAACACGCATTTTAAATGCTTTGGAAGAAGTCATCGACCCTGAGTTGGGGATTGATATTGTCAACCTAGGTTTGATTTATGAAATTCGTTTTGATGGTGAAACAGGTCACACTGAAATTGATATGACCTTGACAACTATGGGCTGCCCATTGGCTGACCTTTTGACAGACCAGATACACGATGCGATGACAGATGTGCCTGAGGTAACTAATACCGAGGTCAAATTGGTCTGGTATCCAGCTTGGACAGTTGAAAAAATGAGCCGATACGCGCGTATCGCCCTAGGAATTAAATAAAGACTAAAAAAATTAGAGAGACGATTGGAAAATAAGGTAATTTTATCCTTTTTCCAATCGTCTCTTCTTTCTTTTGCTGATTTTCTGGAAATAAAATGGTATAATGGAAGGTATGGAAAACGAAAAATTGCGTATTAATATGCTGAGTTCAAGTGAAAAAGTAGCTGGTCAAGGAGTGTCAGGAGCTTATCGAGAATTGGTTAGTCTCCTTCACCGTGATGCCAAAGACCAGTTGATTGTTACAGAGAATCTCCCTGTAGAAGCGGATATAACTCATTTTCACACCATTGATTTCCCTTATTATTTATCTACTTTTCAAAAGAAACGCTCTGGGAGAAAAATTGGCTATGTGCATTTTTTGCCTGATACGCTTGAGGGGAGTTTGAAGATTCCATTTTTCCTAAAAGGAATTGTCAAACGCTATGTTTTTTCCTTTTACAACCGAATGGAACACTTGGTGGTGGTCAATCCCATGTTTATCGAGGATTTGGTGGCTGCTGGTATTCCGCGTGAAAAAGTAACTTATATTCCAAACTTTGTAAACAAAGAAAAATGGCATCCATTACCAGCTGAACAAGTTGCTCAACTCCGGAAGGAAATGGATCTCGCGGAAGATCAGTTTGTCGTAATCGGTGCGGGTCAGGTTCAGAAACGTAAAGGAATTGATGATTTTATCCGTCTTGCTGAGGAATTGCCAGAAATTACCTTTATCTGGGCAGGTGGTTTTTCATTTGGTGGGATGACAGATGGTTATGAACGCTACAAGAAGATAATGGACAATCCACCCAAAAATCTTATTTTCCCTGGAATTGTGTCACCGGAACGGATGCGGGAACTTTACGCTATGGCGGATCTATTCTTGCTACCAAGTTACAATGAATTATTCCCTATGACTATCTTAGAGGCCGCTAGTTGCGAGGCTCCTATTATGTTAAGAGATTTGGATCTGTATAAGGTTATTCTTGATGGGAATTATCGTGCTACAAGTGATGTTTCCGAGATGAGAGAAGCAATCCTAGAATACAAGAATGACCCTGAAGCCTTAAAGGACTTGAAAGAAAAAGCTCGTGAGATCTCCAAAGAGTACTCTGAGGAGCATTTGTTGGAAATCTGGTTAAAATTTTATCGAGAACAGGCTGCTTTGGGCAAAAAGTGAGGTAATTTATGCGAATTGGTTTATTTACAGATACCTATTTCCCTCAGGTTTCCGGGGTCGCGACTAGTATTCGGACTTTGAAAACTGAGCTTGAGAAGCAGGGGCATGCAGTTTTTATCTTTACAACAACTGATAAAGATGTGAATCGATACGAGGATTGGCAAATTATTCGCATTCCAAGTGTCCCTTTCTTTGCATTTAAGGATCGACGATTTGCCTACCGAGGTTTTACAAAGGCGCTTGAAATTGCCAAGCAGTATCAACTCGATATCATTCATACCCAGACAGAATTTTCTCTTGGTTTGTTAGGGATTTGGATTGCGAGAGAATTGAAAATTCCAGTTATTCATACCTACCATACCCAGTATGAAGACTATGTGCATTACATTGCTAAGGGCATGCTAATTCGTCCGAGTATGGTAAAATATTTGGTGCGAGGCTTTCTTCATGATGTAGATGGCGTAATTTGCCCTAGTGAGATTGTTCGTGACCTTTTATCGAAATACAAAGTTAAGGTTGAAAAGCGTGTCATCCCAACTGGAATTGAGCTGGCTAAGTTTGAACGACCTGAGATCAAAGAGGAAAACTTGCAAGAACTTCGTTCGAAGTTAGGTATTCAGGAAGGCGAGAAAATGCTACTGAGCCTTTCTCGTATCTCCTTTGAAAAGAATATCCAAGCAGTCTTAGCTGCCTTTGCGCAGGTTTTGAAAGAAGAAGACAAGGTGAAGTTAGTTGTTGCTGGAGACGGACCTTATCTGGACAGTCTGAAAGAACAAGCAGGGAAATTAAACATACAAAAACATGTGATTTTTACAGGTATGATTGCTCCAAGTGAGACAGCCTTGTACTATAAAGCAGCTGATTTCTTTATTTCAGCATCTACGAGTGAAACTCAGGGTTTAACCTATCTAGAAAGTCTAGCCAGTGGAACGCCTGTTATCGCTCATGGCAATCCCTATCTTGAAAATCTGATCAATGATAAAATGTTTGGGACCCTCTACTATGGAGAACGAGAGCTTGCAGGAGCTATCCTTGAAGCATTGATTGCTACTCCTGATATGTCTGAACAAAAGTTGGCGGATAAGTTGTACGAGATTTCGGCTGAAAATTTTGGGAAACGAGTTCATGAGTTTTACCTTGATGCCATTATCTCAAATAACTTTGAACATGAGCTACATGATGGACAACCTGTCACTCAGCGCTTCTTAAAAACGATTCTCTATCTACCTCAACAGGCTGTAACAAGCCCAGTAAAAGAATCCAAGCGTATTTTAAGAGCGTCTCGAAAACAATTGTCTAGCATCAGAGATTATTGGAGAGACGAATTCAAATAATAGAATAAGAGGAAGAAAAAATGAAAAAATTAATGAGAAGCGGAAAAGATCAAAAAATTGGTGGAGTATGCGCAGGAGTTGCTCATTATTTTGATATTGATCCAACAATTGTTCGTGTCATTTGGGCTGTTCTTGCATTTTGTTATGGGACAGGAGTCCTTGCTTATATCATTTTATGGTTGATTGCACCAGTTTCAACAGAATATTAAATTAGAATTATATAGAAAAAGGAGAAGTTATGGCTTTTGGAGATAACGGAAAACGTAAAAAAACATTGTTTGAAAAGGTGACACTTGTTGTCGTGCTCATCATGTTGTTTGTAACCCTTGCTGGTATCTTTGCAACTGCGCTTGGAGCTTTTAGTAGATTCTAAGCAAGCTACGGGGATAGAAACAATAACTAATGACTGGGTTCTCCCCAGCCTTTTTAAAGTGAGAAGAAAATATGAGTATGTTTTTAGATACAGCCAAGATTAAGGTCAAGGCTGGTAATGGTGGCGATGGCATGGTTGCCTTTCGCCGTGAAAAGTATGTCCCTAATGGCGGTCCTTGGGGTGGTGATGGTGGACGTGGAGGAAACGTTGTTTTCGTGGTAGACGAAGGCTTACGTACCTTGATGGATTTCCGCTATAACCGTCATTTCAAGGCTGATTCTGGTGAAAAAGGGATGACCAAAGGAATGCACGGACGTGGTGCAGAAGATCTTCGTGTTCGCGTACCACAGGGGACTACTGTACGTGATGCGGAAACAGGAAAAGTCATTACAGACTTGATTGAACATGGTCAAGAGTTTATCGTGGCTCATGGTGGTCGAGGTGGTCGTGGAAATATCCGTTTTGCCACTCCAAAAAATCCTGCACCTGAAATCTCTGAGAATGGAGAACCAGGACAAGAACGCGAGTTGCAACTGGAATTGAAAATCTTAGCGGATGTTGGCTTGGTCGGTTTCCCATCTGTTGGAAAATCAACTTTGCTTAGTGTCATCACTTCAGCTAAGCCCAAAATCGGTGCTTACCACTTTACGACGATTGTCCCAAATTTGGGTATGGTTCGTACACAGTCAGGTGAATCTTTTGCAGTAGCAGACCTTCCAGGTTTGATTGAAGGGGCCAGTCAAGGGGTTGGTCTTGGAACCCAGTTTCTTCGTCATATCGAACGCACTCGAGTTATCCTCCATGTCATCGATATGTCAGCTAGTGAAGGACGTGATCCTTATGAGGACTACCTTGCTATCAATAAGGAATTAGAATCCTATAACCTTCGTCTCATGGAACGTCCGCAGATCATCGTGGCTAACAAGATGGATATGCCTGAAAGTCAGGAAAATCTTAAAACTTTCAAGGAAAAGTTGGCAGCAAACTACGACGAGTTTGAGGAACTTCCAGCCATCTTCCCAATTTCTGGGTTGACCAAGCAAGGGTTGGCGACTCTTTTAGACGCGACAGCTGAATTGTTAGACAAGACTCCAGAATTCCCGATTTATGATGAATCAGATATGGAAGAAGAGGCTTACTATGGCTTTGACGAGGAAGAAAAAGCCTTTGAGATTAGTCGTGATGATGATGCGACATGGGTACTTTCTGGTGAAAAACTAATGAAACTCTTTAACATGACCAACTTTGACCGTGACGAATCGGTCATGAAGTTTGCCCGTCAGCTTCGTGGTATGGGGGTTGACGAAGCCCTTCGTGCACGTGGCGCCAAAGATGGCGACTTGGTCCGCATCGGTAAATTTGAGTTTGAATTTGTAGACTAGGAGATTGATATGGGAGATAAACCGATATCATTCCGAGATGCAGATGGCAATTTTGTTTCTGCAGCAGATGTGTGGAATGAAAAGAAACTAGAAGAATTGTTTAATCGTCTCAATCCTAAACGTGCTCTTCGATTGGCGCGTACAAAGAAAGAAGAAACATAGTCAAAGAAATAAAAAATTCCCGTGACTTTTTAATCACGGGATTTGTTTTATTATGTGACTATTAGTCCGTCTCGCTCCGTTAGGTGCCCTGGGACAAACCACCCGTTAGACGGGTGGTCATGATTCACTGAAGAAAAATGGTGGTGCATATTTTTTAAGACTTTCAAAACATGCTTGCGCTTTTGTAGCATCTTCACAGATAATCATGCAGACATCGTCTCCACAAAGGGTTGCAACGATATCTGGAAAGGCCAAGGAATCAATTACAGATCCAAATGATTGGGCTAAACCGGGTAAAGTTTTCAAAATAACTTGGTGTTGCACAGGACGCAACATAACAAGAGCATCTTCCATATAGTTTTCAAGACGTTTTTCCCACTTGGAGATAGATCCTGTATTTAGCACATAGTAGGAATTATCTTCTTCACGCACTTTTGAAAGGTTCATGGTTTTGATATCGCGTGATAAGGTAGCCTGAGTAACTTGGATATCATTTTCCGCTAACAAGGCTTGTAATTCAGCTTGAGTATGGATTTTGTTTTTTGAAACGAGTGCGCGGATAAGTTGGTGTCTGTGTTCTGATTTGTTCATAAAGTAAGTACTCCTTTTACAAGGTACAGTAGCGTGGACTGAACGATAACGTCAGTCGGGTGGTAGGCGGTATTGTCATGTATGATGATTTCACAGTCAGTAGGATAAAGAACTAGATGGAGAGATCTCCTTCTTTTAACTTGTCACTAGTTGCGTGCAGATAAACTGGGTAGCAATCCGTTCATCTACATTGATGTTCTTTAATGACAGTGAATCATTCAATTTGGGTAGCTTTTTGTCACGGCGTTTTGTGAATTTACTCTAAATGTAATTCACAGAGATTTCCAACATGTGGTCTGGTAGCGTGTATGATAAATGGTTACACATGTTGGTTAGAGGGAGTATCTTTTGTCCAAGTTCTATCTAGGGGCTTCTAAAATGCTTTCAGATGAACTGGATTTGATACGAAGTTTATGTTTGATTCGACTGTTCAAGTGGAAAGCCTTGGTTATAGGAAGTTCAATGGTCTATTTCATTGACTTTTCCTTTGAATACTTCCATATTGAAAGTCTGGTAGATTATACCTTTTGACAAGGTAGGATAAGACTAGACTGTGCTAAATCAACAGTCAACTGATAGTCTGTATTGTCTCGAATTGTAATCTCAAAGTCTGTTGTATAGAGAACCAAACGGAGAGTATCTCCTTCTTTAAGTTTGTAGATAGTTGGTTGAAGCTCTAGCTTGAAGTCCATCCATTCATTTGGTTGGATTTCTTCAATCGTCAAGAGATTGGTTCGATTTTGAAGATTAAGGTAGCCTTTGGTGATGACACGTTGGGCACTTGGGTTGAATGGCAGTTCACAGAGATTTTCTAACATGTGGTAACGACCATTATCAATGGTTCTAGCACTTAAGACGGCTGGATAAGGCTGCAGATATTTCTTTTGTCCAAGTTCTAACAGTTGGGCTGATAATAAGCCTTTGTTCGTACTCGATTTGACACGAAGTTTCAGCTCCACTCGCCCATTTAAGTGAATGTCTTGACTTACTGGAAGGTCAATAGTAATCTGATTGGCTTTTCCTTGGTAAAGTTCGGTGTTGAAGGTCTGGTAAGTCTTTCCATAACGATCAAAATCTTTTTGATCATACTGGTTTTGAATCACTTTTTCCTCATTACCAAGAGAGAAGGTATGCAGTTCATCCTGTTTGCCAAAGTTATCAAGACCTTGCCATCTTTTCGATTCGGTATTGTCCTGCCAGATGACAGTCGGAAGTTGATATCCTGAGTCAAGTCCTAACAGTTTCTTACTTAACAAGGCATTCATGGACTCGCGGAAGTCGATCGACTGCCAGTTGTTCATATAAACATGGGCACCATGATGGAAAAAGAGGTGCTTATTGATATGGCTAGGAAGGGCATGAAACATCTGGTAAACATGAAGAGGTTTGACGTTCCAATCCTGGGAACCATGCGTAAAGACGACCTCAGCTTGAACCTTGTGAGCATTGAGCAGATAGTTGCGGTCATGCCAAAACTGATTGTAGTCACCAGTCTTGCGATCGAGTTTCTCTTTAACCTTTTCTAAGTCTGCTTGATGAGCTTCATTGCCACGAATATAGTCACCGGCTTGGAGGTTGCGAGAGTAGGTCAATTCAGCAAGTGAGTCAAAATCCTCACCTGGATAGCCCCCTGGGCTGGTCACTAGACCATTTTCCCGATAGTAGTTGTACCAAGAGGAAATACCTGCTTCAGCGATGATGACTTCTAAGCCATCAACACCAGTGGTGGCGAGACCATTGGACATGGTACCTAGATAGGAAATACCTGTTGTTGCGACTTTCCCGTTTGACCAGTCAGCTTTGACTTGGCGTTTGCGCGTGTGATCCGTGAAAGCACGACAACGACCATTGAGCCAATCAATGACATTTTTATAAGCTTCAATCTGCTGGTAGTCACCATTGGTCATGAGACCTTGAGAATCTTTGGTTCCAACACCTGATACATAGAGATTGGCAAATCCACGTGGGAGGAAGTAGTCATTGAGTGTGTATGAGCTATTGATATGAGATAGCTTTTCTTCAGCTTCTGAGACGACTTCTGCTTGACCATGAGGTTCAACTAAATTCAGCTTAGGTTCCTCAAGTTCAATGGTGTGGGGCGTTTTGACCTCAAGCTCTCCCTCCATTTTGTAGAGAGCCTTGTCACTGGCTTTGTCGTTGGTCCCTTGGTGATAAGGGCTGGCAGTCATGACTGAAGGAATCTGTCCATCATAACGCGGACGAATAATGCTGACCTTAACTAAATCAGGCAGATCATCTTTATCAGTATCCACACGACTCTCTACATAAACAACTTCACGAATGACATCGTGACTAGAAAAGGTTGCCAAGCTCTTACCGTTAAAGTAGTGGTAGTGATTGTCTTCTGAAATGAGTCCATCACTAACAAGCTGATCGATGAGCGTATTTCCTTTTTTCGTTCGCGTATTGAGTAACTGATAAAGATTTTCAATGAGATCTCCATAAACAATAGGAAAACCAGTTTCTTTACGAAACTGTTCGGCATCCTCAAAGTCAACAAGATAGCTAAATCCTAAAAGTTGAAAAACTACTGTGTAGAAAATCTCCGCAGTTAACTCACGGTCTGACTGGAAAAAAGTTACTAAATCTGTTTCTTTATCCGCAGCCAAAGTCGACAAGGCATAATCCGTGTTAGAATAAGTGAAAAAACTCCAACGAATGAAGTCTTCAAACTGTCTTTTTAAGGACAGTTGGGGTGACAGCTTTAGACCAAGACCTTCTAATTCCTCAAATCGTTGAGAACTAGTGGTTGGTTGGTAGCTGAATTGATTAAAACGCATGTTTCTCTCCTTTGAAAACAGACTGGATTTATTATATCAAAAAAGAGGGAAAAATGGAATAAATAAACTTAAATGAAATAAATTTCTTAAACCAGCATATCTATTTGGTAAGTTATTATAAAATGCTGAATAAATACCATAGAAGTAAGCCTTTTTCTAGAGATTTTTATATGTAAAACTGCATATAACTCCTATCTTTATTATTCTTCGTTTGGTATAAATATATCTAAATTTACATTAAAAACTATTATATAATATTAATTTTTTATTTTCTTCCTTTGAAAAATGAAGAATTTAACAGTAAGAAGAGAAGAAGTTTGTAACTGATGATATTGAAAAGAAAGTGCAGAGTTGCTTCAATATCCAGCTTAAAATGGTATAATAGTAGTAAAACGAAAGCAAGGAGGAGAAGAAATGATTGCACAGCTCGACACCAAGACTGTTTATAGTTTTATGGAAAGTGTGGTTTCGATTGAAAAATATGTACAAATGGCTAAAGAATACGGCTATTCTCACCTTGCTATCATGGATGTGGATAATCTCTATGGGGCTTATCATTTTTTAGAGGTGACTCGAAAATATGGAATCCAACCTTTAATTGGTCTTGAAATGACCTTGATCAAAGATAAGGAGAATATTTCTCTTCGTTTTCTAGCCCTATCCACTAAAGGCTATCAAGAGTTGATGAAGTTATCCACTTTAAAAATGACTGGACGGAAAAATTGGTCTGACTTCACCTCCCACCTCGAAGATGTGGCCATTGTTGTTCCCTATTTTAATGGGGTCGAACAGTTGGATTTGGGGGTTGATTATTTTATCGGTGTTAGTCCAGATACTCCTCAAAAAGTCTTTACTAGCCCCATTCTTCCACTCTATCAGGTCAACTCTTTTGAAAAAGAAGATATTCAAGTTTTACAAATCTTGTCAGCAGTCAAGGACAATGTCAGTCTGAGAGAAGTGGATCTGCATTCACAACAAGGGATTTTTTTACCTGCCTCAGACTTGGAAGCACGGTTTAAAAATCGCTTCCCTCAGGCGCTTGCCAATCTCCAAGGTCTGATAGAGAATGTAAGCTATCAAATCGACCCAAGTTTAAAACTCCCTCGCTTTAATCCTGAAAGACCAGCGGTCGAAGAACTTAGAGAGAGAGCTGAGCAAGGCTTGAGTGACAAGGGGCTAACCTCAGCTATCTATCATGAGCGACTGAATGAGGAATTAGCTGTGATTCATGATATGGGCTTTGACGATTATTTCCTTGTAGTTTGGGATTTGCTCCGTTTTGGACGTTCCCAAGGATATTATATGGGAATGGGGCGTGGTTCTGCGGTTGGTAGTCTGGTGGCTTACTCACTGGATATTACAGGAATTGATCCGGTTGAAAAGAACTTGATTTTCGAACGCTTTTTAAATCGTGAGCGCTACACCATGCCTGATATCGATATCGACATCCCTGACCTCTATAGACCAGAGTTCATTCGCTATGTTCGTGATCGTTATGGCAGCCAACACGTGGCACAGATTGTCACTTATTCGACCTTTGGAGCAAAACAGGCAATTCGTGATGTTTTCAAACGCTATGGTGTTCCAGAGTACGAATTAACCAATATTACGAAAAAAATCAGTTTTCGAGACACGCTAACGACAGCCTATGAAAAGAATCTACAGTTTAGGCAGATCATCAATAGCAAATTGGAATATCAAAAAGCTTTTGAGATTGCTCGAAAGATTGAAGGGTATCCTCGTCAGACCTCTATCCATGCAGCTGGGGTCGTTATGAGTGACCAAGACCTGACGGACTATATCCCGCTCAAATACGGTGAGGATATGCTGATCACCCAGTATGATGCTCATGGTGTTGAAGCTAATGGCCTTTTAAAAATGGATTTCCTAGGTCTGCGTAACCTAACTTTTGTCCAAAAAATGCAGGAATTATTGGCTGAGTCAGAAGGTATTCATCTGAGAATAGAGGATATTGATCTGGAAGACAAAGAAACTCTGGCCCTCTTTGCTGCTGGAAATACCAAGGGGATTTTCCAATTTGAACAACCTGGCGCCATTCGGCTCTTGAAACGAGTTCAGCCGCAAGTCTTTGAAGAGGTAGTAGCAACGACATCCCTCAATAGACCGGGGGCAAGTGATTATATTGATAATTTTGTCGCTCGTAAGCATGGTAAAGAAAAGGTGACGGTGTTAGACCCTGCCTTAGAAGACATCCTTTCATCAACCTACGGTATTATGCTCTATCAAGAGCAGGTCATGCAGGTAGCTCAACGCTTTGGAGGTTTCAGTCTTGGTAAAGCCGATATTCTCAGACGAGCCATGGGTAAGAAAAATGCTAAAGAGATGCATTTGATGAAGGAAGATTTTATCACAGGAGCTATGAAATTGGGGCATACAGAAGAAAAGGCCAACCAAGTTTTTGCAGTGATGGAAAAGTTTGCAGGCTATGGATTTAACCGATCCCACGCTTATGCCTACTCAGCACTGGCATTCCAACTAGCTTATTTCAAGACACACTACCCTGCTATTTTCTTCCAAGTTATGTTGAACTATTCTAGCAGTGATTACATTGTAGATGCATTGCAGATGGGCTTTGAAGTAGCTCCTTTAGCAATAAACAGCATTCCCTATCATGATAAGATTGCTCAGAAGAAAATCTATCTTGGTCTAAAAGCCATTAAGGGAATGCCGAGAGATTTGTCTTACTGGATTATTGAAAATCGTCCTTTCTCAAGCATTGAAGATTTTGTCACACGTCTTCCCAAGAATTACAAGAAACTGTCGCTTTTGACGCCTTTGGTTGAACTGGGGCTTTTTGATGAATTTGACAAGAACCGTCAGAAAATCTTAGTCAACCTACCAAACTTATTTGTTTTTGTTGAGGAGTTGGGTGGTCTCTTTG
The DNA here is from genome assembly GCA_000688775.2 of Streptococcus sp. VT 162. Lineage (NCBI taxonomy): Bacteria > Bacillati > Bacillota > Bacilli > Lactobacillales > Streptococcaceae > Streptococcus > Streptococcus sp. VT 162. The sequence continues at coordinate 1,088,412 of CP007628.2, read as the reverse complement.
CAGATGCAAGCTATAGCTGGACTGAGGCGGATGATTTTACGGAAGCAGAGAAATTTTACAAGGAGCAGGAACTAGTCGGGGTAGGTATCAGTGCCCATCCTCTCCAAACTCTTGCCAAACAAGCCCTATATCCGACGACGCCAATCGCTAATCTAACCGAGGGAACTCAAGCCACTCTCTTAGTTGAAGTGCAAAAGATTAAAGTGATTCGAACCAAGAAAGGCGAGAGTATGGCTTTTCTACAGGTTCATGATAGTAAGTCTCGGATGGATGTAACTGTATTTTCAGACCAATATAGAAAATATGCTTCCATTTTATCCGAAGGGAAATTCTACTACATCAATGGCAAAGTTCAATCTCGAGATGGTCGTCTGCAAATGATTGCACAAGATTTGAAAGAAGCAGTGGCAGAACGATTCTGGATTCAAGTTAAAAATCATGAATACGATAAAGAGATTTCAAATATCCTAGAACAATACAAAGGCCCAATACCTGTCATTATCAGGTATGAAGAGGAACAAAAAACAGTTGTTTCTACTCAACATTTTGTAAGAAAAGATTTTGCTCTAGAGGAAAAATTAGAGGGAATTGCTATGAAAACGATTTATCGCTAAAAATACGGAAAATAGAAGAATTTTCGATTTAAATGTGGTATAATCAGTAAGAATGTTAAAAGAAAAAGGAGCATAAACCAAATGAAACGTATTGCTGTTTTGACCAGTGGTGGAGACGCCCCTGGTATGAATGCTGCCATCCGTGCGGTAGTTCGCCAAGCAATCTCAGAAGGAATGGAAGTTTTTGGTATCTATGATGGATACGCAGGTATGGTTGCCGGTGAAATTTATCCGCTTGATGCTGCTTCAGTAGGAGACATCATTTCTCGTGGTGGTACTTTCCTTCATTCTGCTCGTTACCCTGAGTTTGCACAACTTGAAGGCCAACTTAAAGGGATTGAGCAATTGAAAAAACACGGTATCGAAGGAGTCGTAGTTATCGGTGGTGATGGTTCTTATCATGGAGCTATGCGCTTGACTGAGCATGGATTCCCTGCTATTGGACTTCCAGGTACAATCGATAACGATATCGTAGGTACTGACTTTACAATCGGATTTGATACTGCAGTTACGACTGCAATGGATGCGATTGATAAGATTCGTGATACATCATCAAGTCACCGTCGTACTTTCGTTGTTGAAGTAATGGGACGTAACGCTGGTGATATCGCTCTTTGGGCTGGTATCGCAACTGGTGCTGATGAAATTATCATCCCTGAAGAAGGCTTCAAGATGGAAGATATCGTAGCTAGTATCAAAGCTGGTTATGAGCACGGTAAAAAACACAACATTATCGTTTTGGCAGAAGGTGTTATGTCAGCAGCTGAATTTGGTCAAAAACTAAAAGAAGCAGGAGACACTAGTGACCTTCGTGTAACAGAACTTGGTCACATCCAACGTGGTGGATCACCAACTGCGCGTGACCGTGTATTGGCATCACGCATGGGGGCACACGCTGTTAAACTCCTTAAACAAGGAATCGGTGGTGTCGCTGTTGGTATCCGTAACGAAAAAATGGTTGAAAATCCAATTCTTGGTACAGCAGAAGAAGGAGCTTTGTTTAGCTTAACTGCAGAAGGTAAGATTATTGTTAACAACCCTCATAAAGCTGATCTTGAACTTTCTGCTTTGAACAAGAGCTTGTCCTAATCAACTTTCATTAATTTGGTAACATGACCATAAAAGGTCGAATTATATAAAGGAGTCACAAAAATCATGAACAAACGTGTAAAAATCGTTGCAACTTTAGGTCCTGCGGTTGAAATCCGTGGTGGTAAAAAATTCGGTGAAGACGGATACTGGGGTGAAAAACTTGATGTTGAAGCTTCAGCTAAAAACATTGCTAAACTGATTGAAGCAGGAGCAAACACTTTCCGTTTCAACTTCTCACACGGTGACCACCAAGAACAAGGTGAGCGTATGGCAACTGTTAAACTTGCCGAAAAACTTGCAGGTAAAAAAGTTGGTTTCCTTCTTGATACTAAAGGACCTGAAATCCGTACAGAATTGTTTGAAGGTGACGCAAAAGAGTACTCTTACAAAACTGGTGAAAAAATCCGTGTTGCAACTAAACAAGGAATCAAATCAACTCGTGAAGTGATTGCTTTGAACGTTGCTGGTGCTCTTGATATCTACGATGATGTTGAAGTTGGTCGTCAAGTATTGGTTGACGATGGTAAATTGGGTCTTCGCGTTGTTGCAAAAGACGATGCAACTCGTGAGTTTGAAGTTGAAGTTGAAAACGACGGAATTATCGCTAAACAAAAAGGTGTAAACATCCCTAACACTAAAATTCCTTTCCCAGCTCTTGCTGAACGTGATAACGATGATATCCGTTTCGGTTTGGAACAAGGTATCAACTTCATCGCGATTTCATTTGTACGTACTGCGAAAGACGTTAACGAAGTTCGTGCAATCTGTGAAGAAACTGGTAATGGTCACGTTCAATTGTTTGCGAAAATCGAAAACCAACAAGGTATTGACAACTTGGATGAAATCATTGAAGCTGCTGACGGTATCATGATCGCCCGTGGTGACATGGGTATTGAAGTACCATTCGAAATGGTTCCAGTTTACCAAAAAATGATTATTACAAAAGTAAATGCAGCTGGTAAAGTCGCTATCACAGCAACAAACATGCTTGAAACTATGACTGAAAAACCACGTGCAACGCGTTCAGAAGTATCAGATGTGTTTAACGCTGTTATCGACGGAACCGACGCTACAATGCTTTCAGGTGAGTCTGCAAATGGTAAATATCCACTTGAGTCTGTTCGTACAATGGCAACAATTGACAAGAATGCTCAAACTCTTTTAAAAGAATACGGTCGCTTGTCATCTGTTAACTTGTCACGTAATTCTAAGACTGAGGTTATGGCTTCAGCTGTTAAGGATGCGACAAATTCTATGAATATCAAGTTGGTGGTTACTCTTACTAAGACAGGTCACACTGCTCGTTTGATTTCTAAATACCGTCCAGATGCTGATATCTTGGCAATCACTTTCGATGAATTGACTGAGCGTGGTTTGATGCTTAACTGGGGAGTTATTCCAGTAACCACTGATCGCCCATCAAACACTGATGATATGTTTGATCTCGCTGAAAGAATTGCAGTTGAGCAAGGTTTGGTAGAATCTGGTGATGATATTGTTATCGTTGCAGGTGTACCACTTGGCGAAGCTGTTCGTACAAACACAATGCGCATCCGCACTGTACGCTAATCTAACACAAAAACCTATCATTTCAGGCTGAAAAGCTTGAGTGATAGGTCTTTTTTTATCAAAATGAGATGGTATTTAGTAAATAGGAATGGGAAAAAACTGAAAATTATGGTATAATAGAACGAAAAGACCTTTTTAGTAAATTTTGAAAGAGTAAAACATGAGAAAAATTGTCATCAATGGTGGACGTCCATTGCAAGGTGAGATCACCATTAGTGGTGCTAAAAATAGTGTTGTAGCGCTTATTCCAGCTATTATCTTATCAGATGATATTGTCACTTTAGATTGTGTTCCAGATATTTCAGACGTTGCTAGTCTTGTCGAAATTATGGAGATTATGGGGGCGACTGTTAAGCGTTATGATGATGTCTTGGAGATTGATCCAAGAGGTGTTCAAAACATTCCTATGCCTTATGGCAAGATTAATAGCTTGCGTGCTTCTTATTATTTCTACGGAAGTCTTTTAGGTCGCTTTGGTGAAGCTACAGTTGGACTTCCTGGTGGATGTGATCTGGGACCTCGTCCGATTGACCTTCACTTAAAAGCCTTTGAAGCCATGGGTGCTAAGGTCAGCTATGAGGGAGATAATATGAATTTATCTGCCCAAGGTAAGGGGCTTCATGGCGCAAGTATTTACATGGATACCGTCAGCGTTGGAGCAACGATTAACACGATGATTGCTGCGGTTAAAGCTAAGGGGCGTACTGTCATTGAAAATGCGGCTCGTGAACCGGAAATTATCGATGTTGCTACCCTTTTGAACAACATGGGGGCCCATATTCGTGGTGCAGGAACTGATATTATCATTATTGATGGTGTCGAGAAACTTCATGGAACGCGTCATCAGGTTATTCCAGACCGTATCGAAGCTGGAACCTATATTTCACTTGCTGCGGCGGTAGGAAAAGGAATTCGCATTAACAACGTTCTCTATGAACATTTAGAAGGCTTTATCGCCAAACTAGAGGAAATGGGCGTTCGTATGACGGTCTCAGAAGACAGTATCTTCGTTGAAGAACAGTCTGATTTGAAGGCCATCAATATCAAAACAGCTCCCTATCCAGGGTTCGCAACCGATTTGCAACAGCCTATCACGCCACTTTTACTAACTGCCCAAGGTCGTGGAACTATTATTGATACGATTTATGAGAAACGTGTTAATCATGTCTTTGAGTTAGCAAAAATGGATGCGGATATTACGACTACAAACGATCACATTATTTACAACGGTGGTCGTAAGTTACACGGGGCAAGTGTAAAAGCTACAGACTTGCGAGCTGGTGCTGCACTTGTCATCGCTGGTTTGATGGCTCAGGGCCAGACTGAAATTACGAATATTGAGTTTATCCTTCGTGGCTACTCAGATATTATTGAAAAATTGCGTAGTCTTGGAGCGGATATTACACTCGTTGAAGACTAAGCCGTTGAGGTGATTATGAATATTTGGACCAAATTAGCAATGTTTTCTTTTTTTGAAACGGAGCGCTTGTATTTGCGTCCTTTCTTTTTTAGTGACAGTCAAGCGTTTTTCGAGATTGCTTCAAACCCTGAGAATTTGCAGTTTATTTTTCCCAGTCAAGCAAATTTGGAAGAAAGTCAGTACGCACTTGCTAACTATTTTATGAAGGCTCCTCTAGGTGTTTGGGCAATTTGTCTCCAAGGAAATCAGGAAATGATTGGCTCCATTAAATTTGAAAAAATCGATGAAATCAAAAAAGAAGCAGAAATTGGTTATTTCTTAAAAAAAGATGCTTGGTCGCAAGGTTTTATGACAGAGGCTGTTAGCAAACTCTGTCACCTTTCTTTTGAAGAATTTGGTTTAAAACAATTATCCATCATCACTCATCTGGAGAATCAAGCTAGCCAAAAAGTAGCCTTAAAATCGGGCTTTAGCCTCGTACGACAGTTTAAGGGGAGCGATCGCTATACACGAAAAATGAGGGACTATCTTGAATTTCGTTACGTAAAAGGAGAGTTCAATGAGTAAACACCAGGAAATTTTGTCTTATCTGGAAGAGTTACCAATTGGGAAGAGAGTTAGTGTTCGTAGTATTTCAAATCACCTAGGTGTTAGTGACGGAACAGCCTACCGAGCTATCAAAGAAGCTGAAAATCGTGGAATTGTTGAAACTCGGCCACGTAGTGGAACCATACGAGTCAAGTCCCAGAAAGTGGCTATTGAGCGGCTTACCTATGCTGAAATCGCTGAGGTCACCTCATCTGAAGTTCTAGCTGGTCAGGAAGGGTTGGAGAGAGAGTTTAGCAAATTCTCCATTGGAGCTATGACAGAGCAAAATATCCTGTCCTATCTCCATGATGGTGGTCTTTTGATCGTAGGAGACCGCACTCGCATTCAACTTTTAGCCTTGGAAAATGAAAATGCAGTCCTTGTAACAGGTGGTTTTCATGTGCAGGACGATGTTCTTGAGTTGGCTAATAAAAAAGGGATTCCAGTTCTAAGAAGTAAACATGACACTTTTACAGTAGCGACCATGATTAACAAAGCCCTCTCAAATGTTCAAATCAAAACCGATATTCTGACAGTCGAAAAGCTCTATCGTCCCAGTCATGAGTATGGTTTTTTGAGAGAAACGGATACGGTCAAAGATTATCTAGACTTGGTCCGTAAGAACAGAAGTAGTCGTTTCCCAGTCATTAACCAACACCAAGTGGTTGTTGGAGTTGTTACCATGCGTGACGCAGGAGACAAGTCTCCCAGTACAACGATTGACAAGGTGATGACACGAAGTATCTTCGTAACAGGTTTAGCGACCAATATTGCCAATGTCAGTCAACGGATGATTGCAGAAGACTTTGAGATGGTTCCCGTTGTCAGAAGTAACCAAACCTTACTCGGTGTCGTAACACGACGAGATGTCATGGAAAAGATGAGTCGTTCCCAAGTTTCAGCTTTGCCGACTTTCTCCGAGCAAATCGGGCAAAAACTCTCTTATCATCATGATGAGGTCGTCATTACTGTTGAGCCTTTCATGTTGGAGAAAAATGGGGTCCTTGCTAATGGAGTCTTGGCTGAAATCCTCAATCACATGACCCAAGACCTTGTTGTCAATAGCGGGCGCAATCTTATCATAGAGCAGATGCTGATTTATTTCTTGCAGGCTGTGCAGATAGATGATACTCTGCGGATTCAGGCTCGGATTATTCACCACACGAGACGTTCAGCTATTATTGATTATGATATTTATCATGGTCATCAGATTGTTTCAAAAGCAAATGTTACGGTTAAAATTAATTAGAATCTAGGAGAAAAAATGATAACTTTAAAATCAGCACGTGAAATCGAAGCCATGGACAAGGCTGGTGATTTCCTAGCAAGTATCCATATCGGCTTACGTGATTTGATTAAGCCGGGCGTAGATATGTGGGAAGTTGAAGAGTACGTTCGTCGACGTTGTAAAGAGGAGAATTTCCTTCCTTTACAGATTGGAGTAGATGGTGCAGTCATGGATTACCCCTATGCCACTTGTTGCTCTCTCAACGACGAAGTAGCTCATGCTTTTCCACGTCATTACATCTTGAAAGATGGCGATTTGCTCAAGGTTGACATGGTACTGGGTGGTCCGATTGCCAAATCCGACCTTAATGTATCTAAACTCAACTTCAACAATGTTGAGCAAATGAAAAAATACACCCAAAGTTATACTGGTGGTTTAGCAGACTCATGTTGGGCTTATGCGGTTGGTACACCGTCTGAAGAAGTGAAAAACCTGATGGACGTGACCAAGGAAGCTATGTATAAAGGAATTGAGCAAGCAGTTGTTGGCAATCGTATCGGTGATATCGGTGCAGCCATTCAAGAATACGCTGAAAGTCGCGGTTATGGTGTCGTTCGTGATTTGGTTGGTCATGGTGTTGGTCCAACAATGCATGAAGAGCCAATGGTTCCTAACTACGGTATTGCAGGCCGTGGACTCCGTCTCCGTGAAGGAATGGTACTAACCATTGAACCCATGATTAATACTGGTGACTGGGAAATTGATACAGATATGAAGACTGGCTGGGCTCATAAGACTATAGATGGCGGCCTGTCTTGCCAATATGAACACCAGTTCGTGATTACCAAAGACGGTCCAGTTATCTTGACTAGCCAAGGCGAAGAAGGAACGTATTAAAAAAAGGAGATTAGCTCCTTTTTTTGTGTCAACTTTAGTCAAAATAAATAAGCGTAGCAGACTTCTTACAAATTTATCCTTTTGTAGTAAAATAGGATTAGAATTTTGAGAAAGTAGGTAATTCGTTGGAGTCGATTATATTTCTAGTATCTGTTTTTTTAGCAGGTATCCTGTCCTTCTTTTCACCCTGCATCTTTCCTTTGCTACCTGTCTATGCTGGTATTTTACTGGATGATCAGGGAAATTCGAAAAGCTTTCGCTTTTTTGGAAGAGATGTTGCATGGTCGGGCTTAATTCGGACCTTGTGCTTTATTGCAGGAATCTCCCTCATTTTCTTTATTTTAGGATTTGGAGCTGGATTCCTAGGGTACATGCTCTATGCAGACTGGTTTCGTTATGCTATGGGAATAGTCATTATTCTTTTAGGACTTCACCAGATGGAAATCTTGCATTTCAATAAACTGGAGGTTCAAAAGACAGTCACCTTCAAACAATCCAAGTCTAGTCACTATCTGTCAGCCTTTTTACTTGGGATAACCTTTAGTTTTGGTTGGACCCCTTGTATCGGACCCGTTTTAAGCTCAGTCTTGGCCCTAGCAGCTTCAGGTGGCAATGGTGCTTGGCAAGGAGCCGTGTTAACATTAGTATACACATTGGGAATGGCCCTTCCTTTCATTGTTTTGGCCTTGGCTTCGGGCTGGATTATGCCCTATTTTAGTAAATTAAAACCCCATATGATCCTACTAAAAAAAATCGGGGGAGCTTTGATTATTTTGATGGGATTATTATTAATGCTAGGGCAGTTAAATGCCTTGTCAGGAATTCTTGGATAAAAGGAGAAGAAAATGAAAAAAGTTATTTTTGCTGGATTGAGCCTCATGTCTCTATTCTTGTTGATTGCTTGTGGTGAAAAAGAAACCAAACAGACAAGCAGTCCCAAACAGCCTGCTGTACAACAAATCGCAGTCGGTAAGGATGCTCCAGACTTCACCTTGCAGTCTATGGATGGCAAAGAAGTGAAGTTATCAGACTATAAAGGGAAAAAGGTTTATTTGAAATTCTGGGCTTCTTGGTGTGGACCATGCAAAAAAAGCATGCCTGAGTTGATGGAACTAGCTGCCAAACAAGATCGAGACTTTGAAATCTTGAGTGTCATTGCACCTGGTCTACAAGGTGAAAAAACAGTTCAAGACTTTCCAAAATGGTATCAAGAACAAGGATACAAGGATATTCCAGTTCTATATGATACGCAAGCAACTACCTTCCAAGCCTACCAAATTCGTAGTATTCCAACGGAATACTTGATTGACAGTCAGGGTAAAATCGGAAAAATCCAATTTGGTGCTATTAGCAACGCTGATGCAGAAGCGGCTTTTAAAGAAATGAAATAAAGAAAAAATCGCGATTGTTCGCGATTTTTTTATAGTTTTTCATTGATAAAGCGGATAAATTGATTCCACCAAACCTTCAAAAAGAAGGCTTTTTCAACTTTCTTTTCAGAAACCATTTCAAAAGATGGTTTGTCGGAAGTGAGATAGCCCTGCCCGACCAAATCCTGATCATCATAGGTCAGAGTACCAACAACCTTGCCTTCTTCCAATGGAGCCATTTCTGATGTTGATTTTGGTGTGAATTGGAGAGTTGGTGTAGTACCGCTTCCGATGCGTTGGACGATGGAAATGTCTGACTTAGCGACAGCTCTCACATTATCTTCTTTACCATCCAGAACTGTTACTTTACTATCATTGTATGCTTCACCTTTCTGAACAACAGTTTTTAAGGCAAAGTTTGCAGAAATATAATCTAAAAGTGCAGAAGTTGCAGTAAACCGTGCATAAGGGTTGGTATCTTGTTGATCTGCATTTAAAACAACTGTAATGATACGCATCCCTTTTTCGACAGTGGTTCCAACGAAAGAAGCTCCTGCCTTATCAGTTGTTCCTGTCTTTAAACCGTCAATTCCTCCTCGGTAGGCTGGCATTCCCTCCAACATAGAGTTAGTTGAGTGGATTTCAAGTCCTGCAAAGGTAGAAGTAGGCTTTTTGGTGATTTCCAAAACCTGCGGATAATCTCGGATGAGGTTACGAGCGACGATTGCAACATCGTAGGCACTCAACTTGTTTTCATCGTCTTTCTTTGAACCAGGATAGATATTATCGCCAAGGGTCTCATTATTTAAACCAGTTGTGTTTACAATAGTTGCATCTTGAATTCCCCATTCAAGAAGTTTAGCCCTCATCTTGTCTACAAAGTCTTTCTCAGAACCAGCAATCTTTTCTGCTAGTGCAATCGCAGCACTGTTCGCGCTGGATACCATTGTAGCCTCTAATAGTTGTTCAACAGTATAATTTCGAGCTTCCATAGGGACGTTACTCGCCTCAGAATTAGTTGTAAGTTTGTAAGGATAGTCCGAAATATCAACAGGTGTTGACAGGCTAATAGTTCCTTGTTCCAGAGCTTCATAGACCAAATAAACTGTAACCAGTTTCGTAATAGAAGCAATTTCTACAGGCTGATTCGCATCTTTCTCATAGAGGATTTTTCCAGTTGTAGCCTCGACAGCAATGGCATGTTTAGCAGCAACATCAAACTCCTGAGCAGAAACAGTAGAAGCTGTTCCAAAAACTAACAGTGTCATAAAAGATAAAATTATTTTTTTCATATTAGCTTTATTTTATCATAAAGAAAAAAAATATTCTCGCTTTTTTACTAAAGCCATCTTATCTTTTTCAGAAATGTGGTAAAATAGAGAGAAGGAGGATACCTATGTTCCGTAGAAACAAATTATTTTTTTGGACAGCTGAAATTTTATTATTAACACTGATTTTCTATCTTTGGAGAGAAATGGGAGCCATCATTACTCCCTTCGTGACAGTTGTGAATACCATCATGATTCCATTTTTGCTTGGTGGATTTTTTTACTACATTACAAATCCAGTCGTTACTTTCTTAGAAAAGAGATGTAAGATCAATCGTCTAATTGGTGTCTTGGTCACTCTTTGTGCCTTGATTGGTGCTATCGTTGTAGGGGTCGTTTATCTCTTGCCGATTTTGATTAATCAGTTGACCAGCTTGATTATTTCTAGTCAAAACATCTATAGTAGACTACAAGATTTGATCATCGATTTGTCCATGAATCCAGTCTTCCAAAATATTGATATTCAACAAACAATTCAACAACTTAATCTCTCCTATGTGGATATCCTCCAGAATATCCTGAATAGCGTCAGCAATAGTTTAGGAAGCGTTCTTTCAGCCTTGTTTAGTACAGTTCTAATCCTCATTATGACCCCTGTATTCTTGATTTATTTCTTGTTGGATGGTCATAAGTTGCTACCAATGTTGGAACGTACCATCTTAAAACATGACAAATTGAATCTTTCTAGCCTTTTAACCAATCTCAATACAACCATAGCGCGCTATATCAGTGGAATTGCGATTGATGCGGTTATTATTGGATGTTTAGCCTATATTGGCTATAGCGTTATCGGATTAAAGTACGCCCTAGTTTTTGCTATTTTTTCTGGAATCGCAAATTTGATTCCTTATGTTGGTCCAAGTATTGGCTTGATTCCAATGGTGATTGCCAATGTGTTCACAGATCCTCATCGTATGTTGATTGCGGTTGCTTATATGCTCATTATTCAGCAGATTGACGGAAATGTTCTCTATCCACGTATCGTTGGAGGGGTTATGAAAGTGCATCCGATTACGATTTTGGTGCTCCTTTTACTGTCAAGTAATATCTACGGTGTCATAGGGATGGTCGTAGCAGTACCTACTTACTCTATTTTTAAAGAAATTACTAAGTTCCTAGCGAAATTATATGAAAACCATAAAGAAGCTAAGGAACTGGAAAAAACAGAATCAAATTAAAATCAGGGAGACCTGATTTTTTTGATGAAAAGACTATCGCCAAACGAAAAGAAGTTTGAATTCATATTGCCATAAAGAAGCAGAAGAACAGGATTTGATAAGATTTAGATTAATTCACAAAATATGTGTAAAACACTTGCAATTTAGCAGAAATTTGATAAAATAGTAAGGAAAGTTAGACTGTATTGCCTACTGTCTATCTATAAAATATATTTTATTGGAGGCTTTTACTCAAATGGCAAAAGAAAAATACGATCGTAGTAAACCACACGTTAACATTGGTACTATCGGACACGTTGACCACGGTAAAACTACTTTGACTGCAGCTATCACAACTGTATTGGCACGTCGCTTGCCTTCAGCAGTTAACCAACCTAAAGACTATGCGTCTATCGATGCTGCTCCAGAAGAACGCGAACGCGGTATCACTATCAACACTGCGCACGTTGAGTACGAAACTGAAAAACGTCACTACGCTCACATCGACGCTCCAGGACACGCGGACTACGTTAAAAACATGATCACTGGTGCCGCTCAAATGGACGGAGCTATCCTTGTAGTAGCTTCAACTGACGGACCAATGCCACAAACTCGTGAGCACATCCTTCTTTCACGTCAGGTTGGTGTTAAACACCTTATCGTCTTCATGAACAAAATTGACTTGGTAGACGACGAAGAATTGCTTGAATTGGTTGAAATGGAAATCCGTGACCTCTTGTCAGAATACGACTTCCCAGGTGACGATCTTCCAGTTATCCAAGGTTCAGCTCTTAAAGCTCTTGAAGGTGACTCTAAATACGAAGACATCATCATGGAATTGATGAACACTGTTGATGAGTACATCCCAGAACCAGAACGTGATACTGAAAAACCATTGCTTCTTCCAGTCGAAGACGTATTCTCAATCACTGGACGTGGTACAGTTGCTTCAGGACGTATCGACCGTGGTACTGTTCGTGTCAACGACGAAATCGAAATCGTTGGTATCAAAGAAGAAACTCAAAAAGCAGTTGTTACTGGTGTTGAAATGTTCCGTAAACAACTTGACGAAGGTCTTGCTGGAGATAACGTAGGTGTCCTTCTTCGTGGTGTTCAACGTGACGAAATCGAACGTGGACAAGTTATCGCTAAACCAGGTTCAATCAACCCACACACTAAATTCAAAGGTGAAGTCTACATCCTTACTAAAGAAGAAGGTGGACGTCACACTCCATTCTTCAACAACTACCGTCCACAATTCTACTTCCGTACTACTGACGTTACAGGTTCAATCGAACTTCCTGCAGGTACTGAAATGGTAATGCCTGGTGATAACGTGACTATCGACGTTGAGTTGATCCACCCAATCGCCGTAGAACAAGGTACTACATTCTCTATCCGTGAGGGTGGACGTACTGTTGGTTCAGGTATGGTTACAGAAATCGAAGCTTAATTCGATTAAGTTCCCAGAAGAACAATTATTTAAGTCAGACACTAAAGGAATCTTGCTTTGCAAGGTTCTTTTTTCTTCTTCTTACTCTATTTGAAGTGCTTCTACTCTAGCAGTATAATCGTTTTTTTGGTATAATAAAAGTTATGGAAATCGAAAAAACCAATCGTATGAACGCCCTTTTTGAATTTTATGCGGCGCTTTTGACAGACAAGCAGATGAACTATATTGAACTCTATTATGCTGATGATTACAGTCTTGCTGAGATTGCTGAAGAGTTCGGTGTCAGTCGTCAGGCTGTCTACGACAATATCAAGCGGACGGAAAAGATTCTAGAAGATTATGAGATGAAATTGCACATGTATTCGGACTACATTGTCCGCAGTCAGATTTTTGACCAGATCTTAGAGCGTTATCCCAAGGATGACTTTCTGCAGGAGCAGATAGAAATTTTAACAAGTATTGATAATAGAGAATAAGTATGGGGAGTATAGTCATCTACAAAGGTATACCCTGTAAACTATTAGCTGCTGAGACTCCTTTTCCCACAAGGCTACAAATCCTCTCGTCTGACTCTATATCTCGAGCTCTTCAAGAGGGATTTAGCTGTTGGGGATATCCAAATGAGATAATGAAAGAAGTCACTCCAGAAGAACTTGTTTGTTTACAAGATTTTGGACGTTTTCCACCGAATTAATGAAACATAGGAGAAAAAAATGGCATTTGAAAGTTTAACAGAACGTTTACAGAACGTCTTTAAAAATCTACGTAAAAAAGGAAAAATTTCTGAAGCTGATGTCCAGGAAGCGACCAAAGAGATTCGTTTGGCCTTGCTGGAAGCCGACGTTGCCTTGCCTGTTGTAAAGGACTTTATCAAGAAGGTTCGTGAACGTGCAGTCGGGCACGAGGTCATTGATACCCTCAATCCAGCCCAACAGATTATCAAAATCGTTGATGAGGAATTGACAGCTGTTTTAGGTTCTGATACGGCAGAGATTATCAAGTCACCTAAAATTCCAACCATTATCATGATGGTTGGTTTGCAGGGGGCTGGTAAAACAACATTTGCTGGTAAGCTGGCTAATAAACTCAAGAAGGAAGAAAATGCTCGTCCTTTGATGATTGCGGCAGATATTTATCGTCCAGCAGCCATCGATCAGCTGAAAACACTTGGACAACAAATCGATGTTCCTGTCTTTGCACTTGGAACAGAAGTGCCTGCTGTTGAAATTGTTCGCCAAGGTTTGGAGCAAGCGCAAGCCAATCACAACGACTATGTCTTGATTGATACGGCAGGGCGTTTGCAGATTGATGAGCTTTTGATGAATGAGCTTCGTGATGTTAAAGCACTGGCTCAGCCAAATGAAATCCTGCTCGTCATTGATGCCATGATTGGTCAGGAAGCGGCCAATGTTGCTCGTGAATTTAATGCTCAGTTAGAAGTGACTGGGGTTATTCTTACCAAGATTGATGGGGATACTCGTGGTGGTGCAGCTTTGTCTGTTCGTCACATCACTGGAAAACCTATCAAGTTCACTGGTACGGGTGAAAAGATAACAGATATCGAAACCTTCCACCCAGATCGTATGTCAAGCCGTATCCTTGGTATGGGGGATATGCTGACCTTGATCGAGAAAGCCTCTCAAGAATACGATGAGCAAAAAGCCCTTGAAATGGCTGAGAAGATGCGCGAAAACACCTTTGATTTCAATGATTTCATCGATCAATTGGATCAGGTGCAAAATATGGGGCCAATGGAAGACTTGCTCAAGATGATTCCAGGTATGGCTAACAATCCAGCCCTTCAAAATATGAAGGTGGATGAGCGCCAGATTGCGCGCAAACGTGCCATTGTGTCTTCCATGACTCCTGAGGAGCGCGAAAATCCTGATTTGTTAAATCCTAGTCGTCGCCGTCGTATCGCTGCCGGTTCTGGAAATACCTTTGTCGAAGTCAATAAATTTATCAAAGACTTTAACCAGGCCAAACAGCTCATGCAAGGTGTCATGTCTGGGGATATGAACAAAATGATGAAGCAAATGGGAATCAATCCCAATAACCTTCCTAAAAATATGCCAAATATGGGAGGAATGGATATGTCTGCCCTTGAAGGCATGATGGGACAAGGCGGCATGCCAGATATGTCAGGTCTTGGAGGAGCTGGAATGCCAGTTATGAGCCAGATGTTTGGTGGTGGACTAAAAGGTAAAATAGGCGAATTTGCCATGAAACAGTCTATGAAACGCATGGCCAACAAAATGAAAAAAGCGAAGAAAAAACGCAAATAAAAAAGAGTATGAGACATTAGTCTCATACTCTTTTTTATCGATAATTCATCTTAACCAGATTATAACACTTTCTTTATCTGATGGAGTAGACTCAAAACGTAATATTTCTCTTTGGTTTTCAATATACGCACATTTAAGAGTTTTTTTACTGTTATTATTTATTTTATAATAATCAAAGCCTTTTCTACAAAAGCCATATAAAATTCCCTTTGATAAGTTCACGTTTATAATTACTGAATATTCTTCTGAATAGCGAATCCAATTTTCTCCATTTTTTGGAAAAAAAATTTGAATTTTATCAACTCCATTTTTATCATCAAACAATTTAAAATAGTTATAATATAGTTTTTCACGATTATTAATGATATTTGAGAGCTCTTGGATGTCGTAACTATCATTTTCTAATGGAATATTCTTTGAATTATAACAATTATCAACTATTGTAAGACCAACAGGAATTGCAAAATCTTTTTCCTTATTAAACTGGCTTAATTCCATTGCCAAAGTTAAGATAAAGTCTTTATGAATGTCTTGAACAGTTCCATCGAAAAGTCGTTTTCTGAGATTCAAAAAAGGTAGTCTAGTAAATATGACTTCTGCAATTTCTTTATCAAAACCCTCAGTAGCAGAAATAACATTGTTAATAACTTTATTCCAGGTGCTATCTTGACTCTGTTTTTCAATGAACTTTTCAAGTTTAGAATAAAGATCATTGCTAAGCTTTCCAATTGGAGATTTTAAAAATTGTGTGATTAATTCATTTACCATTATATTCTTTTGTTTAGTATTACAATATTTCTAAATATTTTATCAAAGCCTTAGAAATATTGATTTTTAGGCTTTTTTTAACTAATTAACTCTACTCCCACTCAACAGTTGCAGGTGGTTTACTTGTAATGTCGTAGACGATACGGTTAACGTGGTCTACTTCGTTTACGATACGTACAGAAATCTTTTGAAGAACTTCCCATGGAATTTTGGCAAAGTCAGCTGTCATACCATCGATAGAAGTAATGGCACGAATGGCGATGGTGTAGTCATAAGTACGACCGTCACCCATAACACCGACTGAACGAACGCCTGTGTTGACAGTAAAGTATTGCCAGATATCGCGGTCCAGACCAGCTTTAGCGATTTCTTCACGTAGGATAGCATCAGACTCACGAACAGTTTCTAGTTTTTCTTCAGTGATTTCACCCATGACACGGATAGCGAGTCCTGGTCCTGGGAATGGTTGACGCCATACGATGTGGTCTGGCATACCAAGCTCTGTACCGAGGGCACGGACTTCGTCTTTATAAAGAGTGTTCAATGGTTCAATCAGTTCAAACTGCATGTCTTCTGGAAGACCACCCACGTTGTGGTGTGATTTGATGGTTTGAGCAGTATCAGTTCCAGACTCAATCACGTCAGTGTATAGTGTTCCTTGAGCAAGGAATTTTACATCTTTTAGCTTACTTGCTTCGTCATCGAAGACATAAACAAACTCGTTACCGATAATCTTCCGTTTTTGTTCAGGATCAGAAACACCTGCAAGTTTATCAAGGAAGCGTTTTGCAGCATCTGCTTTGACGATATTCAAACCAAACTTACCACCAAGCATGTCCATAACCTGGTCAGCCTCTCCCTTACGGAGAAGACCGTGGTCTACAAAAATACAGATCAATTGATCGCCGATTGCTTTCTGGAGAAGAACGCCAACGACAGAAGAGTCAACACCACCTGATAGACCGAGAAGAACACGCTTGTCACCTACAGTTTCACGGATTTTTTTGATCTGCATATCGATGAAGTTGTCCATTGACCAGTCGCCTTTAGCCTTACAGATGTTAAGGGCAAAGTTGCGAAGGATATCATTTCCGTATACAGAATGGCGAACTTCTGGGTGGAATTGGATACCATAGATGTGCTTTTCTGGGTTTTCAATAGCTGCATAAGGACAGTCAGCAGAAGTTCCAGTACGAACAAAATCAGCTGGAATCTCTGTAACAGCATCGCCATGGCTCATCAAAACAATCTGTTCTTCAGGAGTTCCTTCAAAGAGGGCAGAAGTGGTATGGGTAAGTGGTGATTGGCCATACTCACGGTTACCAGCATCACCTGCAGGGACAACTTTTCCTCCAAGTTTATGAGTTAAAAGTTGCATACCATAGCAGATTCCCAAAATTGGAATGCCAAGTTCAAAAATTTCTGGGTCAATATCAAATGAACCATCTTCGTATACAGAGTTTGGTCCACCAGAGAGGATGATCCCTACAGGGTTAATCGCACGAACCTCTGTGGCTGAGATTTTGTGACTTTTTAGCTCTGAAAAAACACCAATTTCACGAATACGGCGTGAAATCAGCTGGTTGTATTGGCTACCATAGTCCAGCACGATGATTTTTTCGACATCTTGCAAGTCAGTTGAAATGTTGCTCATCTTTTTCCTTTCTCAAAAGAAATATCTTTTTCAATATTCTATCACAAATAGGGGCGAATTACCAACTAAACAAGGCAAAGTTTGACTTTTTCTTAGCAAATACGGTACAATGGAGAAAATAAAGAAAAGAAGTGAGAATCATGTTACCAGCTTATATGAAAATCCACGATCAGATTAAGAAGGATATAGATGAGCATCATTGGAAAATCGGAGAGAGACTTCCAAGTGAGCGAGATTTAGCGGAACAGTTTCAAGTTAGCCGGATGACATTACGTCAGGCTATCTCTCTCTTGGTTGAGGAAGGAGTTTTGGAGCGTCGTGTAGGAAGTGGAACCTTTGTCTCTAGTACTCGTGTCCAAGAAAAAATGCGGGGAACGACTAGTTTTACGGAGATTGTCAAATCTCAGGGGAAAGTACCTTCCAGCCAACTCATTTCTTACAGAAGAACCATTCCAAATGAGCAAGAGGTCGCTAAGCTAGGGATTACTCCGACAGAGAATATTATCCGTATGGAACGGGTGCGTTACGCTGACCAAGTTCCGCTAGTCTATGAAGTCGCATCCATTCCTGAGAAATTTATCAAGGATTTCAAAAAAGAAGAAATCACCAGTCATTTCTTCCAAACCTTGCAGCAACATGGCTACCGGATTGGCAAATCCCAACAGACTATTTATGCGAGATTGGCTAAGGAAAAGATTGCTCACTATCTAGAAGTCGAAAAGGGGCATGCCATTTTAGCCTTGACTCAGGTCTCTTATCTTGAAGATGGGACGGCTTTCGAGTATGTTAAGAGTCAATACGTGGGCGAACGCTTTGAATTTTATCTTGAAAATAACTAGTCTAGAAAGGCTAGTTTTTTGTTTTCTTAAAAGATTAGAATTGTCAAAACAATCTGTCTAGGCTTGATTTTATCCATTATTTACTATAAAATGAGAAGGAAAAACGTCAAACTTTTATATTGCAAATAGGAGAAAAAATGACAAAAACATTAAAACGTCCTGAGGTTTTATCACCTGCAGGGACTTTAGAGAAGCTGAAAGTAGCTGTTCAATATGGTGCGGACGCAGTCTTCATCGGTGGGCAGGCCTATGGTCTTCGTAGCCGTGCAGGAAACTTCACCTTTGAACAGATGGAAGAAGGAGTCCAGTTTGCTGCAAAGTACGGTGCCAAGGTATATGTGGCTGCTAACATGGTTATGCACGAAGGAAACGAAGCTGGTGCTGGAGAATGGTTCCGTAAGTTGCGTGATATCGGGATTGCCGCAGTTATCGTGTCGGATCCAGCCTTGATTATGATTGCAGCAACAGAAGCACCAGGTCTAGAAATCCACCTTTCAACTCAAGCCAGTGCGACCAACTATGAAACTCTTGAGTTCTGGAAAGAACTTGGTCTAACTCGCGTGGTTTTGGCCCGTGAAGTTTCAATGGAGGAATTGGCAGAGATTCGCAAACGTACAGATGTTGAGATTGAGGCCTTTGTCCATGGAGCCATGTGTATTTCCTACTCAGGTCGCTGTACGCTCTCAAACCACATGAGTATGCGTGATGCCAACCGTGGTGGTTGTTCACAGTCTTGCCGTTGGAAATACGATCTTTACGACATGCCTTTTGGTCAAGAACGTAAGAGTCTTAAAGGTGAAATTCCAGAAGAATTTTCGATGTCAGCCGTTGACATGTCCATGATTGACCATATTCCAGATATGATTGAAAACGGTGTAGACAGTCTTAAGATTGAAGGCCGCATGAAATCTATCCACTATGTTTCAACAGTGACTAACTGTTACAAGGCGGCTGTAGATGCTTATCTTGAAAGTCCTGAGAAATTTGAAGCCATCAAACAGGACTTGGTAGACGAGATGTGGAAGGTTGCTCAGCGTGAACTGGCAACAGGTTTCTACTATGGTACACCTACAGAAAACGAACAGTTATTTGGCGCTCGTCGTAAAATTCCTGAATACAAGTTTGTCGCTGAAGTGGTTGCGTACGATGATGCGACTCAAACGGCAACCATTCGTCAACGGAATGTCATCAACGAAGGCGATCAAGTCGAGTTTTATGGACCAGGTTTCCGTCATTTTGAGACTTATATCGAAGACCTTCATGATGCCAAGGGTAATAAAATTGACCGTGCTCCAAATCCAATGGAACTCTTGACAATTAAAGTCCCACAACCTGTTCAAGCTGGGGACATGGTTCGCGCTCTCAAGGAAGGTCTTATCAATCTCTATAAAGAAGATGGAACCAGCGTCACAGTTCGTGCCTAGAGAAGGAAAAGTGAATGAATCAAGCACAAGGTTTGTTAGTTGATGATGAAGGCAGATGTGTTCATTATCATGGCGAAAAGGACATCGTTTCTCTTCAGTGCTATGAGTGTAAAAAATATTATGCTTGCTATCAGTGCCACAATGCTATAGAAACGCATGTTTTTTCGCCCTATCCTTTGGCGCTTTCTGAGGATCGACCGATTTTATGTGGGGCTTGTATGAGGACAATAACATTTCAAGAATATCAAAAGCAGATAGCCTGCCCTTATTGCAAATCTCCATTTAATCCAGGGTGTAAACAACACTATTCCCACTATTTCAAATAAAATGAATCTATCCAAGTTCTAAACTTGGATTTTTCAATTTATTTCGGAAAATATAGAGAAAGTGGAAACACATTTCATCATAAAATGAGAAACTTATCTATACAGTGGTATAAAAATAGCAAAAATAAAAATAAATCATCTGAAACGCTTCCAACGTAAGTAAAAAGTTGACAAAAACAAATTTTAGGACTAAACTAAGTAAGTAAATTTTAAATAAAAGGAGAATTCATCATGAATTTAACATTTTTCGGTCTATGTCTTGCCTGTATGGGTGTATCCCTTGCAGAAGGATTTTTGATGAACGGTTTGTTCAAGTCTGCAGCACGCCAACCAGATATCATCCCACAATTGCGTAGTTTGATGATCATGGGGATTGCCTTTATCGAAGGAACATTCTTTGTAACCTTGGCGATGTCATTTGTCATTAAATAGACAACTCTATTTAGAAATGGAGGTGTCAAACCATGGAAGAAAGTTTGAATCCAACCGTTAATATTGGACCAATATCCTTTGATTTGACCCTGCTTGCCATGTCTCTTGTAACTGTTTTGATGGTTTTTGCCTTTGTCTACTGGGCAAGTCGTAAAATGACCATCCGTCCAAAGGGCAAACAAAATGCTCTTGAGATGATTTACGACTTTGTGATTGGTTTTACCAAACCAAACATTGGAGAATCATACATCAAGGATTATTCCTTATTTCTGTTTTCTCTATTTCTGTTTATCTTGGTTGCCAATAATATCGGCTTAATGGCAAAAGTACAAACAACAAACGGTTATAACTTGTGGACTTCTCCAACAGCCAACCTTGGATACGATTTATCCCTATCATTCTTGATCACTTTGATCGCCCATGTAGAAGGAGTTCGTCGTAGAGGCGTTAAAGAATATTTGAGAGCATTTGTTACACCTGGCTTTATGACTCCGATGAACATTTTAGAAGAGTTCACCAATTTTGCTTCCTTGGCGATTCGGATCTACGGAAATATTTTTGCCGGTGAGGTCTTAGCTGGATTGCTATTAGCCTTGTCACAAAATGCTTTGTATTGGTATCCTTTTGCCTTTATCGCAAACATGTTATGGACAGCCTTTTCAATTTTCATTTCATGTATTCAGGCTTATGTATTTACCATGTTGTCATCTATGTACATTGGTAAAAAAATAAATGAAGGGGAAGAGTAAGTAGAGGAGGATTAGAAGATGGATTTAACTATTAGTACCATTATCGGTGACTTTATTCTTATCGCTGGTTCCTTCCTTTTATTAATCTTTTTAGTGAAAAAATATGCTTGGGGAAATATTTCCAGCATCTTGGATGAACGTGCTGAAAAGATTTCTTCAGATATTGATGGTGCCGAGGAAGCCCGTAAAAAGGCTGAGGAACTAGCTAACCAACGTGAAGCTGAGTTAGCAGGTAGCCGTACCGAAGCTAAAACGATTATCGAGAATGCAAAGGGAACTGCTGAGAAAAGTAAAGCCGATATTTTAGCCGAAGCTAAACTTGAAGCAGGGCGCTTAAAAGAAAAAGCCAACCAAGAAATTGCGCAAAATAAAGCTGAAGCTTTACAAAGTGTTAAGGGCGAGGTGGCAGATTTGACAGTTAGTCTAGCTGGGAAAATCATCTCACAAAACCTTGACAGTCATGCCCATAAGGAACTCATTGATCAGTATATCGATCAGCTAGGAGAAGCCTAATGGACAAGAAAACAGCAAAGGTCATTGAAAAGTACAGCATGCCTTTTGTCCAATTAGTGATTGAAAAAGGAGAAGAGGACCGGATTTTTTCAGACTTGGATCAAATCAAGCAAGTCGCAGAAGAAACGGGTTTACCTTCTTTTTTAGCTCAGGTGGCAGTCGATGAGTCAGATAAGGAAAAAACAGTTCGTTTCTTTCAAGACTCTGTGTCACCTTTAATGCAAAACTTTATTCAAGTTCTGGTTTACAATCACAGAGCAAATCTTTTTTATGAAGTAATTGCAGATTGTTTGAATCGCCTTGAAAAAGAGACCAATCGTTTTGTAGTCACGATTTCTTCAGCTCATCCTTTAACAGATGAACAGAAGGAACGTCTGCTCCCATTGATAGAGAAAAAAATGTCTCTGAAAGTGCGGAGCGTCAAAGAACAAATTGATGAAGGACTCATTGGTGGTTTTGTCATTTTTGCTAATCACAAGACAATTGATGTGAGTATTAAACAACAACTTCGAGTTGTTAAAGAAAATTTGAAATAGAAAGTGGTGTTCTTTTGGCAATTAACGCACAAGAAATCAGCGCTTTAATTAAGCAACAAATTGAAAATTTCAAACCCAATTTTGATGTATCTGAAACAGGTGTTGTAACCTATATCGGGGACGGAATTGCGCGTGCTCACGGCCTTGAAAATGCCATGAGTGGGGAGCTGTTGATTTTTGAAAACGGCTCTTATGGGATGGCGCAGAACTTGGAGTCAACAGACGTTGGGATTATCATCCTAGGTGACTTTACAGATATTCGTGAAGGCGATACCATTCGCCGTACAGGTAAAATCATGGAAGTTCCTGTTGGTGAGAGCCTTATTGGACGTGTTGTGGATCCACTTGGTCGTCCAGTTGACGGTCTTGGAGAAATCCATACTGATAAGTCTCGTCCAGTAGAAGCGCCGGCTCCTGGCGTTATGCAACGTAAGTCTGTATCAGAACCATTGCAAACAGGTTTGAAAGCTATTGACGCGCTTGTACCGATTGGTCGTGGTCAACGTGAGTTGATTATCGGTGACCGTCAGACAGGGAAAACAACCATTGCAATTGATACAATCTTGAACCAAAAAGGGCAAGATATGATCTGTATCTATGTAGCGATTGGACAAAAAGAATCAACAGTTCGTACGCAAGTAGAAACACTTCGTCAGTATGGTGCCTTGGATTACACAATCGTTGTGACTGCCTCTGCTTCACAACCATCTCCATTGCTCTTCCTAGCTCCTTATGCTGGGGTTGCTATGGCAGAAGAGTTTATGTACCAAGGCAAGCATGTTTTGATCGTATATGATGATCTTTCAAAACAAGCGGTCGCGTATCGTGAGCTTTCCCTCTTGCTTCGTCGTCCACCAGGTCGTGAAGCCTTCCCAGGGGATGTTTTCTATCTTCACAGCCGTTTGCTTGAGCGCTCAGCTAAAGTTTCTGATGAACTTGGTGGTGGATCTATTACAGCCCTACCATTTATCGAGACACAAGCGGGAGATATCTCTGCCTATATCGCAACCAACGTGATTTCTATCACTGACGGACAAATCTTCCTTGGTGATGGTCTCTTCAATGCGGGTATTCGTCCAGCCATCGATGCGGGTTCATCTGTATCCCGTGTAGGTGGTTCTGCACAAATCAAAGCCATGAAGAAAGTAGCTGGTACACTTCGTATCGACCTTGCTTCATACCGTGAGTTGGAAGCCTTCACTAAGTTTGGTTCTGACTTGGATGCAGCAACACAGGCTAAGTTAAACCGTGGACGTCGTACTGTGGAAGTATTGAAACAACCTGTTCATAAACCACTACCTGTTGAGAAACAAGTAACCATTCTCTATGCTTTGACACATGGTTTCTTGGATACGATTCCAGTAGATGACATTGTTCGTTTTGAGGAAGAGTTCCATACTTTCTTTGATGCACAACATCCAGAGATTTTGGAAACTATTCGTGAAACAAAAGACTTGCCAGATGAAGCAGTCTTGGATGCTGCGATTACAGAGTTTCTCAATCAATCCAGCTTCCAATAAGAATAGAGGTGTCAGATGGCAGTATCTCTAAATGATATTAAAACAAAAATCGCCTCAACCAAAAATACGAGTCAAATCACTAATGCCATGCAAATGGTATCGGCTGCCAAGTTAGGTCGCTCTGAAGAAGCAGCGCGCAACTTTCAAGTTTACGCTCAGAAGGTCCGTAAGCTTTTGACGGATATTCTGCATGGTAACGGATCTGGTGGTTCAACCAATCCGATGCTCATCAGTCGCCCAGTTAAGAAAACAGGCTATATCGTTATCACTTCAGACCGTGGCTTGGTTGGAGGTTATAATGCTTCCATCCTTAAAGCCGTTATGGAGTTGAAAGAAGAATACCATCCAGATGGTAAAGATTTTGAGATAATCTGTATCGGTGGTATGGGAGCTGATTTCTTTAAGGCTCGAGGTATTCAGCCAATCTATGAACTACGTGGCTTGGCAGATCAGCCTAGTTTTGATGAAGTTCGTAAAATTATTTCAAAAACGATTGAGATGTACCAAAACGAACTTTTTGATGAATTATACGTCTGCTACAACCATCATGTCAATACTCTCACAAGTCAAATGCGTGTGGAACAAATGCTTCCGATTGTTGACTTGGATCCAAATGAAGCGGATGAAGAGTATAGCTTGACATTTGAGTTGGAAACGAGCCGTGATGAGATTCTAGAGCAATTGTTGCCACAGTATGCTGAAAGTATGATTTACGGGGCTATTATCGATGCCAAGACAGCTGAAAATGCTGCAGGTATGACAGCCATGCAAACGGCGACCGATAATGCCAAAAAGGTCATCAATGATTTGACAATCCAGTATAACCGTGCTAGACAGGCGGCGATTACACAAGAAATTACAGAAATCGTAGCGGGGGCTAGTGCCTTAGAATAAGGCTTTGCCTCCCTCGTATTAAAATGAACTTATACTCAATGAAAATCAAAGAGCAAACTAGGAAGCTAGCCGCAGGTTGCTCAAAGCACTGCTTTGAGGTTGTAGATAGAACTGACGAAGTCAGTAACCATACATACGGCAAGGAAACGCTGACGTGGTTTGAAGAGATTTTCGAAGAGTATTATTTCATTGTTGGGAAGAGCAATACATCACGGATAGTGGTTGTATCAGTGAGGAGCATGCAGAGACGGTCGATACCGATACCCAAACCACCTGTTGGTGGCATACCGTATTCAAGAGCCTCAATGTAGTCGTAGTCAATACCAGTTGCTTCATCATCACCAAGCTCTTTAGCTTTAGCTTGAGCTTCAAAACGGCTAAGCTGATCGATTGGGTCGTTCAACTCTGTAAAGGCATTACCGTATTCCTTAGTCATGATAAAGAGCTCGAAACGGTCAGTAAAGCGTTCGTCTTCAGGATTTTTCTTAGCAAGTGGAGATACAGCTACTGGATGTCCATAGACAAAGGTTGGTTGAATCAAGGTTTCTTCAACAAACTCTTCAAAGAAGGCATTGATGATGTGACCAACCTCAGTGTAGTGTTTCTCAACTGGAACTTTCTTCTCAGCAGCGATAGCTTTAGCTTCCTCGAAAGTCATGTCTTGCCAGAAATCTACACCAGTAATTTCTTTGATGGCATCCACCATGTGAACGCGTTTAAATGGTTCGTTGATTTTGATTTCAGTTCCTTGATAGTTGACTGGACCATCACCCTTAACTGCCTTAGCAGCGTGTTGGATAATACCTTCCGTCAAGTCCATGATATCTTGGAAGTCCGCATAAGCTTGGTAAACTTCGATAGAAGTGAACTCAGGGTTGTGAGTGGCGTCCATTCCTTCGTTACGGAAGATACGACCAATTTCATAGACACGTTCCATACCACCAACGATAAGACGTTTTAAGTGAAGCTCAGTCGCGATACGAAGTACCATATCGATATTTTGTGCATTGTGGTGAGTGATAAATGGACGAGCAGCAGCGCCCCCAGCTTCGTTGTGGAGAACAGGTGTTTCTACTTCAAGGAAACCTTTTTGGTCAAGGTAACGACGGATTTCAGAGATGATTTTTGAACGAGTGACAAAACGTTCAAAGCTTTCACGATTAGAAATCAAGTCAAGGTAACGTTTACGATAGATGGTTTCAACGTCTGTCAAACCGTGGAATTTCTCAGGAAGTGGGCGAAGTGCTTTAGACAAGTGAGTGATATGAGTTGCCTTGATAGAGAGTTCACCCATATCCGTACGCATGACTTCACCTTCGACACCGAGGAAGTCACCGAGGTCAGCCTTTTTGAAGATTTCGTAGTTTTCTTCACCGACTTCATCTTTACGAACGTAGATTTGGATTTGACCTTCACGGTCTTGGAGATGGGCAAAGCCAACTTTCCCTTTACCACGTTTAGTTACTAAGCGTCCAGCGATAGTAGCAGTTTCATTTAGTTCATGTAATTGTTCTTTATCAAGTTCTGCAAATTTGTCTTTTAGTTCTTGAGAGTTAGCAGTACGTTCAAAACGTTTTCCGAAGGGATCGATTCCTTGTTCACGGAGCGCAGCCATTTTTTCACGGCGAACGATCTGCTGGTCATTTAGTTCTTCCATATGTTCTGTAGACATGGGTTCCTCCTAATTTTACTCAAAATTTGATACGATGAGTCATTTTTTGCGATACTCCCATTTTATCATAAATAGCAGAGAAATTCACGGATATTCTTTGAAAACTAAAAAGAACTTGACTATTAAGATCAAGTTCCATTATTTTTCTTGATAGGAAGTGTCATTCCATCTTTCCAGAGTGAAGGATTCAAAATCATCAGTTTCTAAAATTGTCAGACTAGCATTGGCCAAGCCTCCATCTTTGCGAAGGTGAGCCTCTTTATAGCCTAAGAGTGTACGCAGGCTAGCAGTGAGATTTGCCCCATGCCCGACAATCAAAATTCTTTCAGCCGGACTTTCTTTCAGAGATTTGATAAACTGAATGGTGCGCTTGGTAGTACTGTAAAGGGATTCTGCTTCAAACATCCTCGTATCAAACTGGGCCAGATTAGAGCGAAAGGCCTTGATTTGTTGCGGGTAGATAGCATTGAGCGTTGCGATTTTTAAACCTTCAAGTTTTCCAAGATGCCATTCACGTAGGTCAGGAATGCTTTTTAGAGGACAAGGGACCTGGAGTTGACTTTGGATAATTTCAGCAGACTTAACTGCTCTGGGTAAATCACTAGAATAAATCGTATCAAAAGGAATTTCCTTAAGATACTGCCCCAGTTGTTTTAGGATGTCAATGGATTCCGGAAGAAGGGGCGAGTCACCACCAGCGCCTTGAAAACGTCCTTCAAGATTCCAGAGGGTGCGCCCATGGCGAACAAAATAGAGTTTCATGACTTACTTTCCTCCAAGATATCAGCAAAATCCGCTTTTACAAAGCTGGCCAAGTCTTGAGGGCGTATGATGATGCTATGTCCGACTTCCCCAGCAGAGACAATCATTTGCTCCAAATCCAAGGCTTTTTGATCAATAAAAATAGGATAGTTGTGTTTTTGGCGAATGCCGACGGGGTTATTAGCGCCGTGAATATAACCTGTCGTTTTTTCTAAGTCTTTTTGTGGAATCATGCTCACTTTTTTATTGCCAGAAACCTTTGCTAATTTTTTCTCAGCGAGGTGTTCTGTTATGGGAACGATTCCGATGATTGGAACTGTTTTGTCCCCTAATAGTGCCAATGTTTTAAAGATTTGGCTTCTGTCGTATTCAGGAGGAAGTTCTCCTTCAAGCGCATTGATTTGAATACCTGTATGCTCAATACCTGCCTTGGTCAAGATTTGTTCGACCAAGGTTTTTTTTATCTTAACTTTCTTTGCCATTATTTATACTTATCCTCCAATTGACTCATCCAGATACCAAGCCAAATTCCAAGCGCAAAGAAGAAGGCGATGAGAACATAACTCACAATAGAAAGTCCAGTGTATTGGATACTTTCAGCATTTCCAGCATTTGGAATCAAAATCAAGAGAGTACTTGATAGTACAATCCCAATGATAAAGTGATACACACGCGAGTGGTAGTTGTTCAAGGCGTGGTCCATTAATTTTGAAAAAACGATGAGGGTTGCTCCTGCACCAATTCCGATAGGAAGGAAGGTTCCGAATAAATCAAAGGTCTTAAAACCAGTTAGCATTGGAGCGTACAGTCCTAAAATCAAGAGTAGATTTGACGGACTTAAACCAGGCACCAAGACACCTAGAGCTAAAAGAGCACCCGCTAAGATGAAACTAGCGAAACTGGCACTAAGAGACCCAACAATAAAATTTAGTGCGTATAGCCCGACACCCGAAAGGATAAAGGTGGCCCAGAACCAGACTAGGTCGATCTTATCACGATCAGATTCTCGAGTAGATTCTTTAAGGAGGCTAGGAACCGTACCGATGATAGCTCCAGCAAAACTCCATAAAACATAGACCTGGTAATTTTCTAGCAGATACTCGATTGGATAAGAAAACAAACCAATGCCTAGCAACATCCCGATTGCTACTGGGATAAAGTATAGGACATTCTCTTTAAAATCCTTAAAGGGATGAGCCAGAAAGCTAATCATTCGCTCGTAGATCCCCAAAATAGCTGCTAAAACACCACCTGAAATTCCAGGTAGGATAAATCCTAAGGCGATGACTATTCCCTTAATAACTCTTGCAATCCATGAAAACATCATAAAATCCTCAATTTCATAAAATTCTTTCTCTATTCTATCAATTATAACACAGACGAGAAGAAAATGAAAAAACAAGTGAAAAAGAGAGCAATTTTCACTTGTTTTATGGTCTTAAAAATAGTTTTCTGAAGGTTTCTTCTTTTTCCTTCAAGGTAGAAATGAGATTAATATCTAAATGATGTTCAAATCCAGCAATTCTTCCTTTTGAAGTATATTGATGGAGGTCATAGTCTAAATCAGTATTAGGCGTGGTTTCAAAGTAACCTGAATTCGTTCCATAAGATGGAATCCAGACAGCAGAGAACTTCTCTGTATTGATACTATGCTCCTGCATGAAATAAACACCGATGTAGATTCCGATATTTTTGGCGCCAAGTGCTTCTAGTTTAGCTCTAAAAGCTTCAACACCTTCGTTCATATCAGACATTGTTTTTTCTTCAACATCAAGCCAGTAGTAACTAGGGTTATATGGAGAAGCAGCGTTGTAGAAAGCCTCAGCAGCTTTTTCCATTTTTTCCTTACTAGTACCTGCTAGATAGGCATAAACAGCAACTGGAACATTCCGTTTTTGAAATTCTGAAATATGATTTATATAGGC
The DNA here is from genome assembly GCA_000688775.2 of Streptococcus sp. VT 162. Classification (NCBI taxonomy): domain Bacteria; kingdom Bacillati; phylum Bacillota; class Bacilli; order Lactobacillales; family Streptococcaceae; genus Streptococcus; species Streptococcus sp. VT 162. Next base: position 1,059,397 of record CP007628.2, on the reverse strand, counting down.
TTTATCGACACCATTGGCATAGGCGGCATCATTTGTTTCAGTATGCTGACCCCCATTGTGGACGCGAACAATAACACCAGAAATATTTTGAGATAAGGTATCGTAGTTGATCTCCTCAGGTCTTTGCCAACCAGAGACATCAATGATAGGTTTGTCAAGATTATGCAAGGCCTGATTTTCAACCTGGACTGCATTGGGTTTTGACTTGATAGGATGGTCTTCATAAGTTGGTCTATTGAGGATCAAAATAGCTATAAATATAGTAAATAAAGTAAAAATAATAGCTGGATGAATCTTTTTTCTCATATCTAAATAGTTTAACGTAAATAGATAAAAAAATCAAAGAAAACATCGAAAAAAGTGAATAAATGGGCGTCTTTTCCCTATTTCTCTGTTTGTTTACTCCTAAGAAACTAAATTATGGTATAATATAAGGGAATTTCTAGAGAAAAGAGAAGATTATGTCAAATTATGCCATTATTTTAGCAGCGGGTAAAGGTACTCGCATGAAATCAGATCTTCCAAAGGTACTTCATAAAGTAGCAGGAATTTCGATGTTGGAACATGTTTTTCGTAGTGTTGGTGCTATTCAACCTGAAAAAACAGTTACTGTAGTTGGTCACAAGGCTGAGCTAGTTGAGCAAGTATTGGCTGGTCAGACAGACTTTGTTACCCAATCAGAACAACTAGGAACTGGGCATGCTGTCATGATGGCGGAGCCTATTCTCCAAAATCGTACTGGCCACACCTTGGTTATCGCTGGGGATACTCCTCTGATCACAGGTGAAAGTTTGAAAAACCTCTTGGATTTCCATATCAACCACAAAAATGTGGCAACTATTTTAACAGCTGAAGCAGCTGATCCTTTTGGATATGGTCGAATTGTCCGCAACGATAACGCAGAAGTTCTTCGTATTGTTGAGCAAAAAGATGCCTCTGACTTTGAAAAGCAAATCAAGGAAATCAATACAGGAACTTATGTATTTGACAATGAACGTCTTTTTGAAGCTCTTAAAAACATCAACACCAACAATGCCCAAGGTGAGTACTATATTACTGACGTGATTGGTATTTTCCGTAATGCGGGTGAGAAGGTTGGCGCCTATACTCTCAAAGATTTTGATGAAAGTCTTGGGGTAAATGACCGTGTGGCTCTTGCGACTGCGGAAGCAGTGATGCGTCGTCGTATCAATCAAAAGCACATGGTTAATGGTGTTAGCTTTGTCAATCCTGAAGCAACATACATCGACATTGATGTTGAGATTGCTCCGGAGGTACAAATCGAAGCCAACGTTACCTTGAAAGGTCAAACGAAGATTGGTGCGGAGACTATTTTAACAAATGGAACTTATATCGTAGATAGTACCGTTGGAGCTGGAGCCGTGATTACGAATTCCATGATTGAGGAAAGTAGTGTTGCGGACAGTGTGACAGTCGGTCCTTATGCCCATATCCGTCCAGGTTCAAGTCTTGCTTCTCAAGTTCACATTGGAAATTTCGTAGAAGTTAAAGGTTCTTCAATCGGTGAAAATACCAAGGCAGGTCATTTGACCTATATCGGAAACTGTGAAGTGGGTAGCAACGTTAATTTTGGTGCGGGAACTATTACAGTCAACTATGATGGCAAAAATAAATACAAAACTGTCATTGGCAATAATGTCTTTGTTGGATCAAACTCAACTATTATTGCTCCTGTAGAACTTGGGGATAATTCTCTGGTTGGAGCGGGTTCAACTATTACCAAGAATGTTCCTGCTGATGCCATTGCTATCGGCCGTGGAAGACAAGTTAATAAAGATGAGTACGCAACACGCCTCCCTCATCATCCAAAGAACCAGTAGGAGTTTGTCATGGAATTTGAAGAAAAAACGATAAGTCGGAAGGAAATCTATCAAGGTCCTATTTTCAAACTAGTACAAGACCAGGTGGAACTACCAGAAGGAAAGGGGACTGCCCAACGTGACTTGATTTTTCACAATGGAGCTGTTTGTGTACTAGCTGTGACAGCCGAAGACAAAATCGTTCTCGTTAAGCAATACCGAAAGGCTATCGAGGCGGTTTCTTATGAGATTCCTGCTGGTAAACTTGAACTTGGTGAAAATGCTGATCCAATGGCGGCGGCCCTTCGTGAATTGGAAGAAGAAGTTGCCTACACTGGTAAGTTAGAACTGTTGTACGATTTCTATTCTGCGATTGGATTTTGTAATGAAAAACTAAAACTCTACCTCGCTAGCGATTTGGTCAAGGTGGAAAATCCTCGCCCACAAGATGATGATGAAACTTTGGAAGTTTTAGAAGTAAGCCTAGAGGAAGCCAAGAACCTGATCCAGTCAGGTCATATCTGTGATGCCAAGACCATTATGGCGATCCAGTACTGGGAACTACAAAAGAAATAGAGGAGAAACCCATGGGAAAACCTTTATTAACAGACGAAATGATTGAACGTGCCAACCGTGGTGAGAAAATATCAGGACCACCTCTTCAAGATGATGAGGAAACAAAGATCCTACCAACGTCTTCACAACATTTTAGTTATTCACGCTCTAGAGACCACGGTTTTGGTCAAGATACACTTACAATCGAAGTAGAACCAACAATTCATAAGAGTCGCCGCATTGAGAATACCAAGAGAAATGTTTTTAATTCGAAACTCAATCGTATCTTGTTTGCAGTCATCCTACTTTTGATTTTGTTAATTTTAGCGATGAAACTCTTGTAATTGAAAGGACTTGAAATGAAAATTGGAATCATTGCTGCCATGCCAGAAGAACTCGTATATTTGACTCAGAATTTGGATAAACCTCAAGAAGTCCAAGTCTTAGGAAATACATACTACACAGGCTCTGTTGGCAATACTGAAGTCGTTCTAGTTCAGAGTGGGATTGGAAAGGTCATGTCGGCTATGAGTGTAGCTATTCTAGCTGACCATTTTCAGGTAGAAGCTATCATCAATACAGGATCAGCAGGTGCTCTTGCCGAAGGGATTGCTGTTGGTGATGTCGTGATTGCAGATAGACTAGCTTACCATGATGTGGATGTGACTGCTTTTGGTTATGCTTATGGCCAAATGGCTGGTCAACCTCTTTACTTTGAATCTGATAAGAAGTTTATCGCTAGGATTAAAGAAAACTTATTTCAGTTAGAGCAGACATGGCACCTAGGCTTGATTGCTACAGGAGACAGTTTTATAGCTGGAGATGATAAGATTGCTAGTATCAAATCCCACTTTCTGGATGTTTTAGCAGTTGAAATGGAAGGGGCTGCTATTGCACAAGCGGCTCAGGCTCTTGGTTTACCTTTCCTAGTCATTCGTGCCATGAGTGACAATGCCAATCACGAAGCCTCTATCTCTTTTGATGAATTTATTATCGAAGCTGGACGTCGTTCTGCCCAAGTCTTACTAGCCTTTTTAAAAGCCTTAGATTAAGCGGAAATTTGACAGTTTATCTAGCTTATGATAAGATTTAAATAAAGAAAAGCTAGAAAACGTTTCAGAGGATATTATGAGTATTGAAATGACCGTCAGTGAGATTGCAGAGGTCTTAGGACTATCTCGTCAAGCAATCAACAATCGTGTCAAAGAACTTCCAGAAGAGGACACGAAAAAAAATGACAAAGGTGTAACTGTAGTTACTCGAAGTGGCTTGATTAAGCTAGAAGAAATCTATAAAAAAACGATTTTTGAAGATGAACCAGTCAGTGATGATGTCAAACAACGTGAACTGATGGAAATCTTGGTCGACGAGAAGAATGCTGAAATTCTTCGATTGTACGAGCAACTCAAGGCCAAGGACCAGCAGTTAGCAGAAAAAGATGAACAGATGCGTATCAAAGACCGACAGATTGCTGAAAAGGACAAACAGTTGGACCAACAGCAACAGTTAACTCTTCAAGCGATGAAGGATCAAGAAACCTTGAAACTCGAGTTGGACCAAGCAAAAGAAGAAGTCCAAGCAACCAAAAAAGGCTTTTTTGCTCGCCTTTTTGGAGGAAAATAAAGAAGCTGTTTGGGTTACTCACTAACCTAATGGCTTCTTTTATTATTTATAGTTTATTTTGGGTAGTAATTGAGGTAAATAATGGAAAAATTAAGAGATTATATCTCCTTTGATTTGGAATTCAATCAACACGAGGGGGTTATTCATTTAATTCAAGTATCGGCAGTCCGCTTTCAAGATGGACAAGAAAGTGCTGCTTTTGATTCTTATGTTCATACTACAGCACCATTGAAGAGTTTTATCAATGGTTTGACTGGAATTACAGCTGAAACCTTGAAAGGTGCGCCAAAAGTAGAACAAGTTTTAAAGGACTTTCAAGCATTCGTTGGCGACTTACCTATTGTTGGATACAATGCAGCTAAGAGTGATTTGCCTATTCTTTTGGAGCATGGTATTGATTATCGTGACCAGTATAAGGTCGACCTATATGATGAGGCTTTTGAACGCCGTAGTTCTGACCTACACGGCATAGCCAATCTTAAATTACAAACTGTTGCAAATTTTTTAGGCTTTCATGGGAAGTCTCATAACAGTTTAGAGGATGCCCGCATGACGGCGCGTGTTTACGAAGCCTTTTTGGAATCGGATGAAGGAAAGCTATTAATAGAAGACCAGAGTAGTTTTTCGATGAATAATCCTTTCGGTGGCTTAGATTTATCCCAATTTTTAGACTAGGAGTGCCTATGAAACCTGAAAAACCTAAGAAGCTAGGTTTTAGGAAGATATACTATAACCTAGATAAGATTTTATTTCTATTTTTCTTGATATTTATGATGGTTGAGTTTGTCTGGCTACCATTAAATTCATGGATTGCTGGCATCCTTCTGAGACAAACCGGTTATTTGTTTATCTCCTACAATAACTTTTGGGCGATTATACAAGGCTCGCCTTTTATCAGTTTAGCCTTTCTCATCTTAATTGCAATCAATCTCCTGGTTGCCTATTTCCAGATTTGTCTTTTGTTTATCGGGGCTCGTCACCTTCTCTATCATGAAAAGAGAACCTTAATTGAGTACAGTAGAAAAGTATTTCACCAGAGCTTTTTATTTGTTAAGCGATTGAGCTTTTGTAAGATGGCCTTTGTCTTTTTTTACATTGCTATGCTTTTCCCGTTCATCCGTAAGATTTTAAAAATCTATTACCTCAACAAGATTATTATTCCTGATTTTATTGTGAATTATTGGGAAGGTAAGCATTGGCTGGTAGGTCTGATGATCATAGCATCCGCTTGGATCTTTCTCTACATCTCTGTCCGATTTATGTTTGCCCTTCCTAAGATTCTCTTTGAAAGAAAGACGGTAAGAGAAAGTGTGAAATATAGTCTCAAAAAGACAAAGAAAAATGTCCTTTTCTACTCTTGGCATCTCTTACTCATTATCATTAAAACCTATCTTTTCTTCTTTGGTTTATTAATTCCTTTGCTTTTTGCGCAAGCAGTGATGGATAATCTCACTCAAAAAGAATCCTTGATTCTCGGTGTGATTAATTTTGTCTTGATTAAAAATTTCCATTACATGACCCTGACTTACTTCTTAGTGAAGTTTGTTTCCTTCCTGACAGGAGAGGAGTTGGAGATCATGCCAAGGCGAAAGAAAGATCATCTGATGAGATGGGGTGTCATGGGGTGTGCAAGCATCATCTTTGCCATAGAAGGCTACGTTTATCTGGAATCTCCGGATACCAATACACCTTTAGTGATTTCGCACAGAGGAGTAAGTAATAAAAACGGTGTTCAAAATACTGTGCAGTCTTTAGAAAAAACAGCTCAACTAAAACCAGATCTTATCGAAATGGATGTGCAGGAAACGAAAGACGGTCAGTTCGTGATGATGCACGATGCTAACCTAAAAAATTTAACAGGTATTAATGCTACGCCGCAAGATTTGACTCTGGATGAATTAACAAATACAGATATTTACGAGAATGGTTATCAAACAAAGATTTCAAGCTTTGATGCCTATTTAGAGCGTGCAAATGCTTTAAACCAAAAATTGCTGATTGAGATTAAAACCAGTAAAAAAGATAGTCCGCAAATGATGGACCATTTCCTCGAAAAGTATGGAGCGACTATCAAGAAATATGGGCATCAGATGCAATCACTAGACTATCATGTGATTGATAAAGTGTTGACTTATGATTCTGAAATTCCAGTTTACTTTATTCTCCCCTATAACAGTATCTTCCCAAGAACCAAGGCAACGGGTTACACTATGGAGTACTCGACTTTGGATGAATACTTTGTCAATAAACTCTGGGCAACTGATCAGAGACTCTATGTTTGGACCGTAAATGGTTCGGAGGCATTTGATAAAGCAGTTCGTCTCGGCGCAGATGGCATGATTACTGATGATCTTGAAATGGTCCAGTCACAAGTCACAACGGCTCAAGACGATCCGGAATATACGGAATTACTCTTAAAGAAAGCAATGGAATTCTTTGATTTCTAATAAAAAAAGAGAAACAGATGTTTCTCTTTTTTTGTGGATTAGAAAGGCAATTTTCCAGCGAAAGCTCCTAGTTTCTTCTTAGTCGTTTCATCAATTTGTTCAAGTGCTGCGTTAATTGCTTGCGCAGTCATGTCAGAAAGGGTTTCGAGATCTTCTGGATCTACAACTGCTGGGTTGAAGTCAATGCTGACAACTTTTTTGTCTCCAGTTAGGGTTGCTTGGACAAGGTCCTGAGCTGATTTTCCAACAAATTCCATGGCAGCGAGTTCTGCTTGGCTCTGTTCCATTTGTTTTTGAAGTTTTTGTGCTTGGCGCATCATGTTTTGCATGTTCATCATGGCGGTTTACAGTTTCCTTTTTCTATTATTTTCCTTTTTATTTTATCAATTTTAGGTGCAAAAGTCTATTATTTGTTTAATTCATTAGATATATGAACTTTTATAATGAGTCCCTTAAACAACTTTTAAGAAATTTACTATGCACACCTGGTATTCTTTGCGAAACAAATAAATTTCATTTAAGTTTTCTTTAAGGATTCTATTATATTCTAGAGAACTCTATGTTAACCGAACGTTAAGCAGAAAATATAGAGGATAACCTAATTTTATTTCTTAATTTGTTATAGTCTTTCCAGATTTAGTAACACATTGTTCACTTTTTACCTTTAATGGTGTGTTGATTAGACTAAATGACGCTCTGTCTTTTTTTCATGATGGAGACAGATTGTGATATAATAGATGGTAATGAGTTTTTTAGAATAAACTAAAGGAGAATATAAATGATCTATGCAGGAATCCTAGCCGGGGGAACTGGCACACGCATGGGAATCAGTAATTTACCAAAACAATTCTTGGAGTTGGGTGATCGACCTATTTTGATCCACACAATTGAAAAATTCGTCTTAGAACCAAGTATTGAAAAAATTGTAGTTGGAGTTCATGGAGACTGGGTGTCACACGCTGAGGACCTAGTTGACAAGTATCTTTCTCTCCACAAGGATCGCATCATCATTACCAAAGGTGGGGCTGATCGCAATACCAGTATCGAGAAGATTATAGAAGCCATTAATGCCTATCGTCCAATCACTCCAGAAGATATCGTGGTTACCCACGACTCTGTTCGTCCTTTTATCACACTTCGCATGATTCAGGACAATATCAAATTTGCTCAAGATCATGATGCGGTTGACACAGTAGTAGAAGCGGTTGATACCATTGTTGAAAGTACAAATGGTCAGTTTATCACGGATATTCCAAATCGTGCTCACCTCTATCAAGGTCAAACACCTCAGACATTCCGTTGCAAGGATTTCATGGATTTGTATGGTTCCCTATCTGATCAAGAAAAGGAAATCCTGACGGATGCATGTAAAATTTTTGTTATCAAAGGAAAGGATGTTGCTCTAGCTAAAGGGGAATATTCAAACCTTAAAATCACAACGGTGACAGACTTGAAAATCGCGAAAAGCATGATTGAGAAAGACTAAGGCTATGATTAATCAAATTTATCAACTGACCAAACCAAAGTTTATCAATGTAAAATATCAAGAAGAGGATATTGATCAGGAGAATCATATCCTGATTCGTCCAAATTATATGGCGGTTTGTCATGCGGATCAACGTTACTATCAAGGGAAGCGTGATCCAAAGATATTGGCTAATAAACTTCCTATGGCCATGATTCATGAGTCTTGTGGAACTGTTATTTCAGATCCGACTGGGACTTATGAAGTCGGTCAAAAGGTAGTTATGATTCCCAATCAACCGCCTATGCAGAGTGACAAGGAGTTCTACGAGAACTACATGACCGGAACCTACTTCCTATCAAGTGGTTATGATGGCTTTATGAGAGAATTTGTCTCTCTTCCAAAAGATCGTGTTGTGTCTTATAATGACATTGAGGACACAGTTGCAGCCATTACTGAGTTTGTGAGTGTTGGTATGCATGCCATGGATCGTTTCTTGCATCTTGGTCATAGTAAGCGAGAGCGCATTGCTGTTATCGGAGATGGTAGTTTGGCCTTTGTTGTTGCAAATATTATCAATTATACCTTGCCAGAAGCAGAGATTATCGTCTTTGGTCGCCATTGGGAAAAACTAGAGCTCTTCTCTTTTGCAAAAGAGTGCTATATTACTGATAATATCCCAGAGGATTTGACCTTTGATCATGGGTTTGAGTGTTGCGGTGGCGATGGTACAGGCCCAGCTATCAATGACTTGATTCGCTATATTCGTCCACAGGGAACGATTCTCATGATGGGAGTGAGTGAATACAAGGTTAATATCAATACACGAGATGCTTTGGAAAAAGGATTGTTATTAGTAGGATCATCTCGCTCAGGACGCGTCGATTTTGAGAAGGCCATTCAAATGATGGAAGTTAAAAAGTTTGCAAATCGTCTGAAGAATATCCTTTATGTTGAAGAACCAGTGAGAGAAATCAAGGACATTCACCGTGTCTTTGCTACAGACCTAAATACTGCTTTCAAAACAGTATTTAAGTGGGAAGTGTAGAAGATGGAGGTTAATTGTGGAGAAACTCATCAAAGAAAAAATTTCTTCTTTACTATCTGATGAAGAGGAAGTACTCAGTGTTGAACAACTGGGAGGCATGACCAATCAGAACTATTTGGTTAAAACAACCAACAAACAGTATATTGTGAAATTTTTTGGTAAAGGGACTGAAAAACTCATCAATCGTCAAAATGAAAAGTATAATCTTGAACTTTTAGAGGATTTAGATTTAGATGTTAAAAATTATCTCTTTGATATTGAGTCAGGGATCAAAGTAAATGAATACATCGAATCAGCAGTAACTCTTGATTCAACATCAATCAAGTCCAAGTTTGAAAAGATTGCACCAATTTTACAAACCATCCATGCTTCAGGGAAAGAATTAAGAGGAGAATTTGCTCCTTTTGAGGAAATCAGCAAATATGAATCCTTGATTGAGGGACCTATCCCTTATGAAAACTATGAAGCTGTAAGAAAAGATGTATTTTCACTAGAAAAGAGATTGGCTGATTTGGGTGTTGATAGAAAGTCCTGTCACATCGATTTGGTACCAGAAAACTTTATCGAGTCACCACAAGGTCGTTTGTATTTGATTGACTGGGAATACTCTTCTATGAATGACCCAATGTGGGATTTGGCAGCTCTTTTCTTAGAGTCTGAATTTACAAAGCAAGAGGAAGATGATTTCCTTTCCTACTATGAAAGTGACAAAACGCCTGTATCACGTGAGAAGATTCGTATCTATAAAATCTTGCAAGATACTATATGGAGTTTGTGGACAGTGTACAAAGAAGCTCAAGGGGCTGATTTTGGAGATTACGGTGTCAATCGTTACCAAAGAGCTGTCGAAGGTTTGACTTATTATGGAGGTTAGGATGAAGAATAAAAATGGTGTTTCCTTTGGTCTGCTCTCTGGAATTTTCTGGGGATTAGGTCTAACGATTAGTGCTTATATCTTTTCAATTTTTACAAATCTTTCGCCTTTTGTTGTGGCTGCCGCTCATGATTTCTTGAGTATCTTTATCTTGTTAGCTTTTCTTTTGGTAAAAGAAAGAAAAGTTCGTCTCTCGATTTTCTTAAATATTCGAAATGTAAGTGTAATTATCGGAGCTTTACTAGCAGGACCTATTGGTATGCAGGCCAATCTTTATGCGGTTAAATATATTGGTAGTTCTCTAGCTTCATCTGTATCGGCTATTTACCCAGCAGTTTCAGTTTTACTAGCCTTCTTCATTTTGAAACACAAGGTTTCAAAGAATACAGTATTCGGTGTTTTCTTGATTATTGCAGCTATCATTGCTCAAACCTACAAGGTTGAACAAGTAAACTCGTTTTACATTGGGATTCTTTGTGCCCTTATCTGTGCCATTGCCTGGGGGAGTGAAAGTGTTCTCAGCTCCTATGCTATGGAAAGTGATTTAAGTGAAATTGAGGCCTTGCTAATTCGACAAGTAACCTCATTCTTGTCCTATCTTGTGATTGTGCTCTTTTCTCACCATTCATTTGCAGAAGTGGCAGATGGGCAATTATTCGGCCTCTTGATTGTCTTTGCGGCCTTTAATATGATTTCCTACTTAGCTTATTATATCGCCATTAATCGTTTGCAACCTGCGAAAGCAACAGGTTTGAATGTGAGCTATGTAGTCTGGACTGTCTTATTTGCAGTTATTTTCTTGGGTGCACCGCTAGATATGCTGACAATCATCACTTCACTTATTGTTATGGCTGGTGTTTATATTATTATTAAAGAATAAAGGAGATTCGTGTGAAAGCGATTATTTTAGCAGCGGGCTTAGGAACTCGTCTACGTCCTATGACTGAAAATACCCCAAAAGCTTTGGTTAAGGTTAATCAAAAACCCTTGATAGAATACCAAATTGAGTTTTTGAAAGAGCGAGGAATTGATGAGATTATCATCGTTGTCGGTTACCTCAAAGAACAATTTGACTACCTAAAAGAAAAATATGGTGTTCGTTTAGTCTTTAACGACAAGTATGCTGATTACAATAACTTTTACTCACTTTATCTAGTAAAAGAAGACTTAGCTAACAGCTATGTCATCGATGCAGATAACTATCTTTTTAAAAATATGTTTCGAAACGATCTTAAACGTTCTACCTATTTCAGTGTTTATCGCGAAGACTGTACCAACGAGTGGTTCTTGGTTTACGGTGATGACTACAAGGTTCAAGACATTATTGTTGACAGCAAGGCTGGTCGCATTCTGAGCGGAGTTTCATTCTGGGATGCACCAACTGCTGAGAAGATTGTTGGCTTTATTGACAAAGCTTACGAAAGTGGTGAATTTGTTGATCTCTACTGGGACAACATGGTTAAGGATAATATCAAAGAATTGGATGTCTATGTCGAAGAATTAGAAGGAAATAGCATCTATGAAATTGATAGTGTAAAAGATTACCATAAGTTAGAAGAGATTTTATCTACTATTAAGTAAGGAAAGAGAAGAAGGCTTGGGCCTTCTTTTTTTGTGGATTTTATAACAAGAATGTTTGATATTGATTGTATTCTTTAAATGAAACAAAAATTACAAAAAAATGAACAAAATAAAACAAAAATTATTGACAACGATTTCATATAGTGTTATACTTATAGCATAAAAGATAATTGAAAGAAGGGAAAATGTTATGGGATTAGATCATTTCTTTGACAAAAACCTGGTGTTTTGCTTAGAAGCGGATAATCAAGAACAACTCTTTGATCAGGTAGCAAGCTTGTTGGAAGAACGAGGAATTGTCACTCCAACTTATCGTGAAGCCTTGATCACGCGTGAAAAGTCATTTCCAACTGGTTTAGATATGGAATTTCTAGGTAAGGACTTGCCAAATGTAGCGATTCCTCATACAGATATTGTTCATAATCTAGCTGAGAAAGTAGTGGTTGTTCGATTAGAAAAACCAGTAACTTTTCACAATATGATAGCTCCTGATAAGGAAGTAGAAGTATCCCTACTCTTCTTTATCATTAACAACTCAAGTTCAAGTCAAACAAATATTCTGGCTCAGTTGATGGACTTTTTCACAGGAAATGGACATCTGGAAGATTTATCAAAAATTTCCGAACCAGAAAAACTTTATGCTTACATTGCTGAAGCAACCGCTTAATCTTGTCTATTAAAATATAAAATCGGAGGAAATCCAAATGATTAAAATTCTTGCTGCCTGCGGTGCAGGTGTTAACTCAAGTCACCAAATTAAAAGTGCTCTAGAAGAAGAACTTTCAAACCGTGGTTATGATGTTCACTGTGATGCAGTTATGGTTAAAGATGTAAACGAAGACCTTATCAAGGGCTACGATATCTTTACACCAATCGCTGCAACTGACCTTGGTTTTGAACCTGGTATTCCAGTAATTGAAGCTGGACCAATCTTGTTCCGTATTCCAGCGATGAGCGCTCCAGTATTTGACAATATTGAAGCAGCTATCAAAGAACACGGACTAAGCTAATTTATTCTTTATCTTGTTAACATTCATATAACTAAAAAAAACGGGAGGAACCATTATGGATGTCATTATCAATCTGGCCAACGATATCTTCAAACCTATCTTGGCTATGGGTGGTCCTATCATCATGCTGATCATTTTGACAGTATTGGCCCTACTTTTTGGAGTGAAATTCTCCAAAGCGCTTGAAGGTGGTATCAAGCTTGCCATTGCTCTTACTGGTATCGGTGCTATCATCGGTATGCTCAACGGAGCTTTCTCAGCATCCCTTGCGAAGTTTGTTGAAAATACTGGTATCCAATTGAACATCACTGACGTTGGTTGGGCACCGCTTGCTACGATCACTTGGGGATCTGCATGGACACTTTACTTCTTGCTTGTAATGTTGATTGTCAACGTTGTGATGCTTGCAATGAAGAAAACAGATACACTTGACGTCGATATCTTCGATATCTGGCACTTGTCAATTACTGGTCTTTTGATCAAATGGTATGCAGACAACAACGGTGTAAGCCAAGGGGTTTCACTCTTCATCGCGACAGCAGCAGTAGTACTTGTAGGTATTTTGAAGATCATTAACTCTGACTTGATGAAACCAACTTTCGACGACCTTCTTAACGCACCAAGTTCATCACCAATGACTTCAACACACATGAACTATATGATGAACCCAGTTATCATGGTCTTGGATAAGATCTTTGATAAAGTTTTGCCAGGTCTTGATAAATATGACTTTGACGCTGCAAAATTGAACAAGAAAATCGGTTTCTGGGGATCTAAATTCTTCATCGGTTTCATTCTTGGTATCGTTATTGGTTTGATGGGAACTCCACATCCAGTTGCTGGAGTAGAAGATGCATCTTCATGGGAACTTGTTATTAAAGGTTGGTTGAGCCTTGGTTTGACAGCTGGTGTCTGCTTGGAGCTCTTCTCACTTATCGGATCTTGGTTCATCGCAGCCGTAGAACCACTTTCACAAGGTATTACAAACGTTGCTACTAAACGTCTTCAAGGACGTAAATTCAACATCGGTCTTGACTGGCCTTTCATCGCTGGTCGTGCTGAAATCTGGGCTTGTGCCAACGTACTTGCACCAATCATGTTGATTGAAGCTGTACTTCTTTCTAATGTCGGAAATGGTATCTTGCCACTTGCAGGTATCATCGCTATGGGTGTGACTCCAGCTCTCTTGGTTGTTACACGTGGTAAATTGCTCCGTATGATTATCTTCGGAACACTCTTGTTGCCTCTCTTCCTTCTTTCAGGTACTCTTATCGCACCATTCGCAACAGAACTTGCTAAAGGTGTAGGTGCCTTCCCAGAAGGTGTGAACCAATCTCAATTGATTACTCACTCAACTCTTGAAGGACCAATTGAAAAACTATTTGGTTGGGCAATCGGTAATGCTACAACAGGTGATATCAAAGCAATCCTTGGTGCAGCAGTCTTCCTTGTATTCTATGTAGGTATCTTTGCTTGGTATAGAAAACAAATGATCAAACGTAACGAAGAATACGCAGCAAATGCTAAATAATTCGCTCCTATAAAATGTAAATTGTGAAAACTAGGTTGTTAATTTCCTACATTGGGAGTGGCAACCTAGTTTTTTATATAAAAATCTAAAAATAGTTGGAGAATACAATGGTAATTGAAGTAAAATCAGACCAGTTAACGGTCCAGTTTAAAACCTTAGGTGGCGCCTTGTCGTCGATCAAGGATCGAGAAGGCATTGAGTATTTGTGGCAAGGAGATGCCACTTACTGGAGTGGACAAGCGCCAGTTCTTTTTCCAATCTGTGGCTCTTTAAGAGAAGATACAGCCTTCTACAGTCACGAAGATGGAACGGAGACGAAAGGAAACATTCCTCGTCACGGTTTGGTCCGTAAAAAAGAATTTGACTTAGTTGATCAAACAGAAAACAGCGTAACCTTTGCTATCGAAGATGATGAGAATACTTATCAAAACTATCCTTATCACTTCCGCCTTGAAATCACTTATCTAGTGACCAGCAAGATTGTTCGTACTCAATACAAAATCTATAATAAAGAAACGAATAAAGTAATGCCATTCTTTATAGGAGGACATCCAGGATTTAATTGTCCTCTACTAGATGGCGAAACTTATGAAGATTACTATTTAGAGTTTGAGAAAGAAGAGACTTGCTCTGTTCCACGACCTTTCCCAGAAACAGGAATGTTAGACTTCCAAGATAGAAGTCCATGGTTGGATGGGCAAAAAGAATTAGACCTTAGCTATGATTTGTTTAGCACAGATGCAGTGACTTTGGATGAGTTACAATCCAGAACAATTGCCCTTCGTTCTCGTAAGCATGAGAAGGGATTAAAAGTACACTTCCAGGAGTTCTCAAATCTCATCATTTGGTCAACTTTGAATAAGGGACCTTTCATCGCTTTTGAACCCTGGTCAGGCTTATCAACTTCACTTGAAGAAGGAGATCATTTAGAAGATAAGAAGAATGTTCGTCTCTTGGAAGCTGGTCAAGTAGATCAGATTGACTTTGATATTGAAATATTTTAGATAAAAAACCACAAAAACAAACATTTACTGTTGACTTTTTATAAAAATAGGAGTATATTATGTTTGTAAGCAACAAATGATGTTTGTAACAAACAAACAATCACTTGTTATATTCTCTTTCGAGGAGAAAGTTTGTTTCTAGGAACTTGATTTCCTGGACTTGGATAAGGTGATATTCATCTCATTCAATCAAATTTGTCAATAAACTGCTAGAAAATCTTTTGTAGGTAAACTGCTAACTATAAAAGTCTTTACTAGCCTAGAAAAATAAAAAGGAGTATACAATATGTCTATTGTTATCGGTGCAGATGCTGCAGGTTTGAGATTGAAAGAAGTTGTGAAAGACTTCTTGGAAAAAGAAAACTTCCACGTTGTGGATGTTACAGCTGAAGGTCAAGATTTTGTTGATGTGACTCTTGCTGTTGCTGCAGAAGTAAACAAAGAAGAACAAAATCTTGGTATCGTGATTGATGCTTATGGTGCTGGTCCATTTATGGTTGCAACAAAGATCAAAGGAATGGTTGCCGCAGAAGTATCTGACGAACGTTCAGCTTATATGACTCGTGGCCACAACAACTCACGTATGATCACTATGGGTGCACAACTTGTTGGTGATGAATTGGCTAAAAATATTGCTAAAGGTTTTGTTAACGGTAAATACGACGGTGGACGTCACCAAATTAGGGTCGATATGTTGAACAAAATGTGCTAATACTCTTCAAAAATCAAGATAATCTGTTGTCAGCTCACTTTAGCTAACCTCAGTTATGCTTGCAGCTCGCTTCCTAAGCTAATCTTGATTTTTATTGAGTAAGGATAAATGATATTAGATTTATATAATTAATCGGAGGGAATAACTAATGAGAATTGCAATTGGATGTGACCACATCGTAACAGATGAAAAAATGGCGGTTTCAGAATTTTTGAAATCAAAAGGATATGAAGTCATTGACTTTGGTACCTATGACCACACACGTACTCACTACCCAATCTTTGGTAAAAAAGTTGGTGAAGCCGTTACAAGTGGTCAAGCTGATCTTGGGGTATGTATCTGTGGTACTGGTGTTGGTATCAACAACGCTGTAAATAAAGTTCCAGGAGTTCGTTCTGCCTTGGTTCGTGATATGACAACAGCACTTTATGCAAAAGAACAATTGAACGCCAATGTTATTGGTTTTGGTGGTAAAATCACTGGTGAATTGCTCATGTGCGACATCATTGAAGCTTTCATCAATGCTGAATACAAACCATCAGAAGAAAACAAAAAATTGATTGCGAAAATTGAGCACGTTGAAACTCACAATGCTCATCAAGCAGATGCAAACTTCTTTACAGAATTCCTTGAAAAATGGGATCGCGGTGAATACCACGACTAAGAGGTGACGCATGATTTTAACAGTCACAATGAATCCATCCATTGATATTTCTTATCCTTTGGATGAATTAAAAATTGACACTGTCAACCGTGTGGTGGACGTGACCAAGACAGCTGGTGGTAAAGGGCTCAATGTTACACGAGTGCTTTCAGAATTTGGTGATTCTGTTGTTGCTACCGGTTTGGTCGGTGGTAAACTTGGTGAGTTTTTAGTAGAGCATATCGATGATAAAGTAACGAAACGTTTCTTCTCCATTCAAGGAGAGACTCGTAACTGTATCGCTATTCTACACGGTGAAAACCAAACAGAAATCCTTGAAAAAGGTCCCGAAGTTCTTGAACAAGAAGGGCAAGATTTCTTGGCTCATTTCGAGCATCTCCTTGACACTGTGGAAGTAGTTGCTATCTCTGGTAGTCTGCCAGCCGGGCTTCCAGTTGATTACTATGCGAGCTTAGTAGAACTTGCTAATCAAGCTGGTAAACCTGTAGTTTTGGACTGCTCAGGTGCAGCTCTTCAGGCTGTCCTTGAATCACCACACAAACCAACAGTCATCAAACCAAATAATGAGGAATTGTCTCAGCTTCTTGGAAGAGAAGTTTCTGAGGATTTGGATGAATTAAAAGAAGTACTTCAAGAGCCTCTATTTGCAGGGATTGAGTGGATAATTGTTTCACTTGGTGCAAATGGTGCTTTTGCAAAACATGGTGACACTTTCTACAAGGTAGATATTCCAAGAATTCAGGTAGTGAACCCTGTTGGATCTGGTGATTCTACTGTGGCAGGGATTTCATCAGGACTTCTTCATAAGGAATCGGATCAAGAACTCCTCATCAAGGCAAATGTCCTTGGTATGCTCAACGCTCAAGAAAAAATGACAGGTCATGTCAATATGGCCAACTATCAAGCCCTATATGATCAATTAATAGTAAAAGAGGTATAAAATGGCTTTAACAGAACAAAAACGTGCACGCTTAGAAAAACTTTCAGATGAAAATGGCATTATCTCAGCTCTTGCCTTTGACCAACGTGGTGCTTTGAAACGTCTTATGGCTCAATACCAAACAGAAGAACCAACAGTGACTCAAATGGAAGAACTCAAGGTTTTGGTTGCAGATGAATTGACAAAATACGCATCCTCTATGCTTCTCGACCCTGAGTATGGTCTCCCAGCTACAAAAGCGCTTGCTCCAAATGCTGGTCTTCTCCTTGCTTATGAAAAAACAGGATACGACACAACAAGCACCAAACGCTTGCCAGACTGCTTGGATGTTTGGTCTGCCAAACGCATCAAAGAACAAGGTGCAGATGCTGTCAAATTCTTGCTTTACTATGATGTAGACAGCTCTGACGAACTCAATCAACAAAAACAAGCCTACATCGAACGCATTGGTTCTGAATGCGTGGCAGAAGACATTCCATTCTTCCTTGAAATCCTCGCTTACGATGAAAAAATCGCTGATGCAGGTTCTGCAGAATACGCAAAAGTGAAACCACAGAAGGTTATCGGTGCCATGAAGGTCTTCTCAGACCCACGCTTCAACATCGACGTCTTGAAAGTGGAAGTTCCAGTCAATGTGAAATACGTTGAAGGCTTTGGTGATGGTGAAATCGTGCATACACGAGAAGAAGCAGCAGCTTTCTTCAAAGCGCAAGACGAAGCAACAAATCTTCCTTACATCTACTTAAGTGCAGGTGTATCAGCTAAACTCTTCCAAGAAACCCTTGTCTTTGCTCACGAATCAGGCGCAAACTTCAACGGTGTTCTTTGCGGCCGTGCAACTTGGGCTGGATCAGTTGAAGCCTACATCAAAGACGGTGAAGTAGCAGCTCGTGAATGGCTACGCACAACTGGATTTGAGAACATTGATGAACTCAACAAAGTTCTCCAAACCACAGCGACTTCATGGACTGAACGTGTATAAGTTTTCCCCCCTAATCTTAGGAACATTGATCTAAATAAAAATTTTAAAAAAAGTTGAATGTAAAGGTTTACAAAAAAACTTACTTGTGCTATACTTAAATCACAAGTTAATACAAGGTGAGTGTTACTAAGTAATATTAGGCATGATCACAGGTGGATTAGAAATCAATAGATTTTCTAGTTCATTTGTGGTCATTTTTTGTACTCATATACCTTTAAGAGATAAAAGGAGGTTGACATGTATCGAATTCTAAATCCAATGAATCACAATGTTTCACTTGTCAGAAATGACAAAGGAGAAGAGGTGATTGTAATTGGTAAGGGGATTGCATTCGGAAAGAAGAAGGGGGATTTGATTGCTGAAAATAAGGTTGAGAAAATCTTTCGGATGAAGACCGAAGAGTCAAGAGAAAACTTTATGGCTCTCCTCAAAGATGTTCCGCTTGATTTTATCACAGTGACTTATGAAATCATTGATAAGCTATCAAAGAAATATCATTATCCGATTCAAGAGTATCTCTACGTAACCTTGACAGATCATATTTACTGCTCTTACCAAGCTCTAGCACAAGGAAGGTACAAGGATAGTAATCTGCCAGATATTTCCACTAAGTATCCTGTCGCTTTTCAAATCGCAAAGGAAGCCTTTGAAATCTATCGTCAGAAGTTGACAGATCATTTCCCTGAGGATGAAATTATTCGGATCGCTTATCATTTCATTAATGCCGAAGGTGAAAATGAAGTGGAACTTGTGGAGTCGATTGATAAGAGGAAAGAAATTCTCAGGAATGTTGAAGAAGTGCTAAAGGGTTATGCAATTCAACGAACCAAAGAGAATAATCATTTCTATGATCGCTTTATGATTCATTTGAATTATTTCTTGGATTATTTAGACAGATCTAGAGATGATAACCAATCACTTCTGGATATGGAAGATCATATTAAACAATCCTATCCAAAAGCATTTGAGATCGGTTCCAAAATCTATGATGTGATTACGCAACATACGGGTCTTGATTTGTATAAAAGTGAACGAGTTTATCTAGTTCTACATATCCAACGTTTATTGTCATAAAAATTTAATTAAAAATACATAAGGAGAATTCTATCATGAATAGAGAAGAAGTAACATTGTTAGGTTTTGAAATTGTTGCCTATGCTGGCGATGCTCGATCAAAACTATTGGAAGCTTTAAAGGCTGCTGAAGCTGGCGATTTTGCGAAAGCTGATACTCTCGTAGAGGAAGCTGGTGGTTGCATCGCGGAGGCACACCACGCGCAAACAAGCCTTTTGACTAAGGAGGCAGCTGGTGAAGATTTGGCTTATAGTGTAACCATGATGCACGGTCAGGATCACTTGATGACTACCATTTTGTTAAAAGATTTGATGCACCATTTAATCGAACTCTACAAGAGAGGAGTTAAGTAATGAACAAACTAATTTCTTTTATCGAGAAAGGAAAGCCTTTCTTTGAAAAACTGTCTCGTAATATCTACCTTCGCGCTATTCGTGATGGTTTCATTGCTGGTATGCCAGTTATTCTCTTCTCAAGTATCTTTATCTTGATTGCTTTTGTACCAAACTCATGGGGCTTTAAATGGTCTGATGATGTTGTAAATCTCCTTATGAAACCTTATAGCTATTCAATGGGGATTCTAGCTCTCTTGGTAGCTGGTACAACAGCTAAGTCATTGACCGACTCAGTAAACCGTAGCATGGAGAAAACGAACCAAATCAACTATATGTCAACACTTTTAGCTGCGATTGTTGGTTTGTTGATGTTAGCAGCTGATCCGATTGAAGGTGGCTTTGCGACAGGTTTCCTTGGAACAAAAGGTTTGCTTTCAGCATTCCTTGCTGCCTTTGTTACTGTAACCATCTATAAGGTTTGTGTTAAGAACAACGTCACTATTCGTATGCCTGACGAAGTTCCACCAAATATCTCACAAGTCTTTAAAGATGTGATTCCATTCACTCTATCAGTGGTTTCTCTTTATGCTCTCGATTTACTAGCTCGTCATTTTGTTGGTGCAAGCGTAGCTGAATCAATCGGTAAATTCTTTGCACCGTTATTCTCTGCTGCTGATGGTTATCTAGGTATTACGATTATCTTTGGTGCCTTTGCCTTCTTCTGGTTTGTTGGTATCCATGGTCCATCTATCGTTGAACCAGCAATCGCAGCTATTACCTATGCAAATGCCGAAGTCAACTTGAACCTTCTCCAACAAGGGATGCATGCAGACAAGATCCTTACTTCAGGTACACAAATGTTTATTGTTACCATGGGTGGTACAGGTGCAACACTGGTTGTTCCATTCATGTTCATGTGGTTAACTAAATCAAAACGAAATCGTGCAATCGGACGTGCTTCAGTAGTGCCAACTTTCTTTGGTGTAAATGAACCAATCTTGTTTGGTGCACCGCTTGTATTGAACCCGATTTTCTTTATTCCATTTATCTTTGCGCCAATTGCTAACGTATGGATCTTTAAATTCTTTATTGAAACGCTTGGCATGAACTCATTTACTGCCAACCTTCCTTGGACAACACCAGGTCCTCTCGGTATTGTTCTCGGTACAAACTTCCAATTCTTGTCATTTGTACTTGCTGCTTTGTTAATTCTTGTAGACGTAGCCATTTACTATCCATTCCTCAAGGTTTATGATGAACAAATTCTTGAAGAAGAGCGTTCAGGTAAAGCCAATGATGAATTGAAAGAAAAAGTAGCAGCAAACTTCAATACTGCCAAAGCAGATGCTATTCTTGAAAAAGCTGGTGTAGAAACAGCGCAAAACACAATCACAGAAGAAACTAATGTTCTCGTTCTCTGTGCAGGAGGAGGTACAAGTGGTCTTCTTGCAAATGCTCTAAATAAGGCAGCTGCAGAGTACCAAGTTCCTGTTAAAGCAGCAGCTGGTGGCTATGGTGCTCACCGTGAAATGTTGCCTGAGTTTGATCTGGTTATCCTTGCTCCTCAAGTTGCTTCAAACTTTGAAGACATGAAGGCCGAAACCGACAAACTTGGTATCAAACTTGCCAAGACAGAAGGTGGCCAATACATTAAATTGACTCGCGATGGAAAAGGCGCTCTTGCCTTTGTTCAAGCGCAGTTTGAAGAATAAAAGGTAAATAGCGAAGAAGTGAGATGGAGGAATTCCTCCCGACTCTATCTCCATCTCATTTCTATTTCTTGAAAGGTGAATCAAATGACAAAAACACTTCCAAAAGACTTTATTTTTGGCGGGGCAACAGCAGCCTATCAAGCAGAAGGTGCGACCAATACCGATGGTAAAGGACCAGTTGCCTGGGATAAATACCTCAAAGATAACTACTGGTACACTGCTGAACCAGCCAGTGATTTCTATCACAAATACCCAGTTGACCTCAAACTAGCAGAAGAGTATGGTGTCAATGGTATCCGTATTTCAATCGCTTGGTCACGTATCTTTCCAACTGGTTACGGGAAAGTCAATGCCAAGGGAGTTGAGTTCTATCATAATCTATTTGCAGAATGTCACAAACGGCATGTTGAGCCCTTTGTAACTCTTCATCACTTTGACACGCCAGAAGCACTTCATTCAAATGGAGATTTCCTGAACAGAGAAAACATTGATCACTTTGTGGATTATGCAGCCTTCTGTTTTGAAGAATTTCCTGAAGTCAACTATTGGACAACCTTTAATGAAATTGGGCCGATAGGAGATGGTCAGTATTTAGTTGGGAAATTCCCTCCAGGTATTCAGTACGACCTTGCCAAAGTCTTTCAATCTCATCACAATATGATGGTGTCGCATGCGCGTGCAGTCAAGCTATATAAGGTTAAAGGCTATAAAGGTGAAATTGGTGTGGTTCATGCCCTGCCTACTAAGTATCCTCTGGATCCAAATAATCCAGCAGATGTTCGCGCTGCTGAGTTGGAAGATATCATCCACAATAAATTTATCTTGGATGCAACTTATCTTGGACGATATTCCGGAGAAACCATGGAAGGCGTCAACCATATTTTATCCATCAATGGTGGTAGCTTAGATCTTCGTGAAGAAGATTTCACAGCATTAGAAGCTGCAAAAGACTTGAACGACTTCCTCGGCATTAACTACTATATGAGTGATTGGATGCAAGCCTTTGATGGAGAAACTGAAATTATCCATAATGGTAAAGGTGAGAAAGGAAGCTCTAAATACCAAATCAAAGGTGTTGGTCGTCGTGTAGCTCCTGATTATGTACCACGTACGGATTGGGATTGGATTATCTACCCTCAAGGTTTGTATGATCAAATCATGCGCGTGAAGAAAGATTACCCAAATTACAAAAAAATCTACATCACAGAGAATGGTCTCGGATACAAAGATGAGTTTGTGGATGGAACAGTCTACGATGATGGACGGATTGATTATGTTAAGAAACATATGGAAGTGATTGCAGATGCAATCTCTGATGGAGCCAACGTCAAAGGCTACTTTATCTGGTCATTGATGGATGTCTTCTCTTGGTCAAACGGTTATGAAAAACGCTACGGTCTCTTTTATGTAGACTTTGAAACTCAAGAACGTTATCCTAAGAAATCAGCTCACTGGTACAAGAAACTAGCTGAGACACAACTTATTGAATAAAATTCAACAAAAATTCCCCGCCAAAAGGCAGGGGAATTTTTATGGTTTTGATAAAAGAATGGTTGTTTGTTTCGACAGGTCTTCAAATGTCTCCTGACTCAGTTTGGAATCTGAAACGATGGTATCAATCTCTGAGATATTGTAGAACGTGTAAAAATCAAACTTATTAAACTTGCTGTGGTCTGCCAGTAAGTATTTTTTATTGGCATTGTTCAAGGAGATTCGTTGTACCTCGCCCTCTTCTTCGCTGAAAGTAGCAATAGCTTTATCCTTGATACCATTACAGCTCACAAAAGCCTTAGAAAACTGAAGGTTGGTCAAATCCTGTAAGGTAAGTGTCCCTACAAAAGCACCAGTGATGGAGCGATAATTTCCGCCAATCAAGATCAAATCTGTTAGTTTTCGTTCGTTTAGGATGAGAAAAACAGGAAGACTGTTTGTTACAACACGAATATTATCAATTGGGAGCTCACGAGCAAAACATTCTAAGGTTGTTCCTGGCCCGATAAAAATAGTTTCACCTTCGTCAATCAAATGCCCTGCAAAACGGCTAATTTCTTGTTTTTCAGCAATCTGCAAGCCTTGTTTTTCGACGTTTGAGCGTTCGTTGTTTAAGAGAGAACCTGTACGAAGTTTTTCAGCGCCACCGTGCACACGAACCAGCAAATCCTTGTCTGCTAGTTCTTGTAAATAGCGGCGAGCTGTCATATCTGACACATCAAGACTCTCCATAATCTCTTTTACAGTAATAGTGCCTTTTGTATTTACTGCTTCTAGAATACTATCTAGTTTTTCTTGCTTTAGCATCCTTATCACCTCGATTTCTACTATTATTATCTTACCATAAAACGCTCAATCAATCAAATAGAAAAAAACAAAATAAAACAAAAACAAAAATATCATGGTTGTTTTAAACAAACCATGATATTTTGAATGATTGGTCAAATTAGTCCAAACCGTAGTTGTAATCCTCGTCTTGCATGGCTTCAACTTCACCAAGGAGGTAACCATTTCCGACTTGAGAGAAGAAGTCGTGGTTAGAAGTTCCTGTTGAAATACCGTTCATAACGATTGGATTGACATCATCAGCTGAATCAGGGAAGAGTGGATCTTGTCCTAGGTTCATAAGAGCCTTATTAGCATTGTAACGAAGGAAGGTTTTAACTTCCTCAGTCCAACCAACACCGTCATAGAGGCTTTCTGTATAGCCCTCTTCGTTCTCGTAGAGAGTGTAGAGCAGATCGTACATCCATTCTTTGAGCTTTCCTTGCTCTTCTTCAGGCAATTCGTTAAAACCAAGTTGGAATTTGTAACCAATATAAGTTCCGTGAACAGACTCATCACGAATGATCAGTTTGATGATTTCTGCAACATTGGCTAGTTTGTTGTTACCAAGATAGTAAAGCGGTGTAAAGAAACCAGAGTAGAAGAGGAAAGTTTCAAGGAAAACACTGGCAACTTTCTTTTCAAGTGGGCTACCATTGAGGTAGATTTCATTGATAATTTCCGCTTTTCTTTGTAGGTAGGGGTTAGTGTTGGTCCATTCAAAGATTTCTTCGATTTCGGCCTTGGTGTTCAAGGTTGAAAAGATAGAAGAGTAAGATTTTGCGTGGACAGATTCCATAAATTGGATGTTGTTAAACACAGCTTCTTCATGCGGTGTACGGATGTCTGAGCGAAGCGCCTGAACCCCTGTTTCAGATTGCATGGTATCCAAAAGGGTCAAACCACCAAAGACTTTTCCAACCAAGTCTTTTTCTTTGTTTGATAGTTTTCTCCAGTCGTCTAGGTCATTTGACAAGGGGATACGCGTATCGAGCCAGAATTGCTCTGTCAGCTTTTCCCAAGTTGATTTGTCGATGACATCTTCGATGGCATTCCAGTTAATGGCTTTGTAGTAAGTTTCCATAAGGTGTATTTCTCCAATGTAATAGTAATTATTATGCAGCCTTGCTTAGTTTTATAGGACCTATTTCAATGGTATCATATTTTTTTATTGCGGAGTAAGCAATAAATGTCATAGGGCCAAGAAAAAGTATAACGTAAATTGGCCCCCATTTACTATTTAAACAAGTAGTAAAAATTTTTTCCATTAAATCACACAGCTTTCACATTGGTTAGCACCAACTTCCCCACCGTCGTCTGTAAAGGTACGGACGTAGTAAATGGACTTGATTCCCTTGTTAAAGGCATAGTTACGAAGAATAGACAAATCACGTGTCGTTTGTTTGTTTTCTTTCTTCCATTCGTAAAGACCTTTTGGAATGTCACTACGCATGAAGAGAGTGAGCGAAAGCCCTTGGTCCACGTGCTCTGTTGCAGCAGCATAAACATCAATCACCTTACGCATATCCATGTCGTAAGCAGAAGTGTAGTAAGGGATAGTATCTGTTGACAAACCTGCAGCAGGATAGTAGATTTTACCGATTTTCTTCTCTTGACGTTCTTCGATACGTTGTGTAATCGGGTGGATAGAAGCAGAAACGTCGTTGATGTAGCTGATAGAACCATTTGGAGCAACAGCTAGACGGTTTTGATGGTAAAGTCCATCTGCTTGAACCTTTTCGCGAAGTTCAGTCCAATCAGTAGCACTTGGAATAAAGACATCTTTAAAGAGTTCTTTAACACGGTCTGATTTTGGAACAAACTCGCCTGTCACATACTTGTCAAAGTAGCTACCGTTAGCATAGTCTGATTTTTCAAAGTTGTGGAAGGTAATACCACGTTCGCGAGCGATATTGTTTGACTCCACTAAGGTCCAGTAGTTCATAAGCATAAAGTAGATGCTTGTAAATTCAATTGACTCAGGTGATCCGTACTCAATCAGTTGTTGGGCAAGGTAGCTATGAAGCCCCATGGCACCAAGACCAAAGGTGTGAGCTAAACTGTTTCCGTGGTCGATAGTAGGGACAGCTACGATGTGTGAACTATCTGTAACGAAAGTAAGGGCACGAACCATAGCGCGAATAGAACGACCAAAGTCAGGTGAAGTCATCATGTTGACCACGTTGGTTGAACCAAGGTTACATGAAACGTCCGTTCCCATTTGAAGGAATTCTTGAGCATCGTTGATCAAGCTTGGTTCTTGAACTTGAAGAATCTCAGAGCACAAGTTACTCATGATAATCTTACCATCAACGGGATTAGCACGGTTGGCTGTATCAATGTTGACTACATAAGGGTAACCAGACTCTTGTTGCAATTTAGAAATTTCAGTTTCCAAATCACGCGCCTTGATTTTTGTCTTGCGGATATTTGGATTTGCAACCAATTCATCATATTTCTCAGTGATGTCGATGTAGTTGAACGGTACACCATACTCAAGCTCTACAGAGTAAGGGCTAAAGAGATACATTTCTTCATTTTTACGAGCTAATTCGTAGAATTTATCGGGCACCACAACTCCAAGTGAGAGGGTCTTAACACGAACTTTTTCATCGGCATTTTCTTTCTTAGTTGAAAGGAAAGCGATGATATCTGGGTGAAAGACGTTGAGGTAGACAACCCCAGCACCTTGACGTTGCCCGAGTTGGTTTGAGTAAGAGAAGCTGTCTTCAAAAAGCTTCATAACTGGTACGACACCAGAAGCAGCACCTTCATAACCTTTGATAGGAGCTCCAGCTTCACGAAGGTTGCTGAGGGAAATTCCCACACCACCACCGATACGTGAAAGTTGGAGAGCTGAGTTGATGGAACGTCCGATAGAGTTCATGTCATCAGTTACTTGAATCAAGAAACAAGATACCAACTCTCCACGACGAGCACGACCAGCATTCAAGAAGGAAGGAGTAGCTGGTTGATAGCGTTGGTGGATGATTTCATTGGCAATATCAGTCGCAATCGCTTCATCCCCGTCAGCAAAATAAAGCGCGTTAAAGAAGACACGGTCTTCCATACTTTCAAGGTAATATTCACCGTCATTAGTCTTCAAGGCATACTGGTTGTAAAACTTATAGGCAGCCATGAATGATTTGAATTGGAAGTTTTGGTCCTTGATAAATTGATGCAATTCTTCCAAAAACTCTGGACGGTATTTCTTGAGAAATGCAGTTTCGATGTAGTTATGTTCAATAAGGTAGTTGATTTTATCAGTAATTGAATCAAAAACCATGGTATTTGGAACTACATTTTCTTTAAAGAAGGCATCCAAGGCTTCCTTATCTTTATGAAGCATGATTTGTCCATTGACAGGACGGTTGATTTCGTTATTGAGACGGAAGTAAGTTACGTCCTCAAGATGTTTTAATCCCATAAAATTTCCTTTATCTAATTACAAAAGAAAGGCCTCTAAGTTAGCCCTAGAAGCAATCTCTTCTGGATGATGTACTAAGATTATGCTAATTGTTTCAGTTTTCCTGGTTGGAAGCCTGAAAAGACTTCAGTTGGTGTTTGGATAACAGGAGCTGCGCTGAAACCGAGCTCTTTAACTTGATCGATGTACTCTGGTTGCTCGTCGAGATTGATCTCACGATAAGCGACATTGTTGCTGTCCAAGAAACGCTTGGTCATCTTACATTGGACACAGTTGTTTTTAGAATAAACGGTTACCATTTTCGTAACTCCTCTTTCAAAATAGATTACTTTCTTAGTATATCAGAAAAAAAAACTTTGTCAAACTTTTTAAACTAAATCTTGTGCTAAAAAGTTACAGTTTCAAAAACAAAGCACAAGATATAGTGTTTTGTCAGAGTGTAAAATTGGGTTTTCATTGAACTATCAAAGTTTATCAAAACAAAAAAACTATATACTGTATATTGGTAAGATAAATAGAAGATTTTCAGCAAGTTATCAGAAAGGAAAACGAAGAAAATAGCAAAAATCGTAAGAACAGGAATAAGTCTAGCTGAGACAATACTTTAATAAAATAGAAACTGTAATATTTACGAAAAAAAGAAATTTTCTACACAAGATGTCCCAATATTTTGTATTAGAATATCTAAAATATAACCAAAGTGGAAATGACAGATTATGATGTATTCATAAAAATGGATCATTGGTTAATTTTATATAGGATACTTATGAGTTTCGTATCCTTTCATAAGGAGTATATAAATACAATGTTTGAAAAAGTTCATTTTATGTGATACACTATCTGTGATTATAAGATTAAAAAATGGATATCTGAATGCTTTTGTTTGATAGAGAATGTTATCAGATTATAATTAGATTAAATGAATGAAAGAACACAGAATTAGGAGGCGCGTGGTGAAAGAAAATGATGTTATTTTAAAACGGCAATCGACTCAAATATTTTTTAAGAATGGTGATACGGATTTTTTCTTCAATTGGTTGTTAGGAATCGGTGAAATTTTTGGTTTCTCTCATGGAGAGCTTTATTATCTTGCTCAAAGATTGGGGAACTCACCAAAGCCTGATGACTGGAAAAATGTATTTTTATCGCATGTAAACTACCTTGAACAAGAAGCAAGTAATTCAGGATTGAGTGAACAAACAAAGGCGCAGTATTATCTTGCACAGACCTACTCACTTCGCTCGGCAATCCAATTTACCGATCCATTTTCTGAAGAGTATTTACCGACCGTTCGTCAAATGGAGAAGGTGTTTTCTAGTGCAATTCATTCACTAGGTGCACCGATTGAAAAATTAACTATTCCCTATCAGGGTTCTTACTTGCCTGGTTATTATCTTCATAGCGACGATAATTGCCCAACGATAATCATGATTGGTGGAGGTGATACTTATCGCGAAGATTTATTTTACTTTGCAGGATATCCTGGATGGATACGAAATTATAATGTTTTAATGGTTGATCTTCCTGGTCAAGGGAGCAATCCTAGTAGAGGGCTGGTCTTTGATGTGGATGCTTCTATTCCAATTTCATTATGCATAGACTGGTTGGAAAATAGAAATCCTAAACTAAATTATTTAGCTATTTATGGTGTCAGCGGAGGGGGATATTTTACTGCACAAGCTGTCGAAAAGGATCCAAGAATTCATGCTTGGATTGCTAGTACCCCTATTTACGACGTTGCAGAACTTTTCAGAAAAGAATTTGGATCAAGTTTGAAAGCACCTAGTTGGTTAATAAATGCCATTTTAAAATTAGCTGGAAATTGGAATGAATCAGCAAATTTAAATCTTAAAAAGTATGCATGGCAGTTTGGTACTTCTGATTTTAAGAGTGCTATTGATGATGTATTTAACCATGCAAAGATTGTGGATTACCAAAAAATTCAATGCCCATGCCTTTTTATCATGGGAAAGGGTGAGGGTGCTGAACTGCAGCATCAAACTAAGGTGATTTATGAAGAACTTAAATCTAAAAATCAACAAACTAAACTTCAAGTATTTGAGGCGGAAAGTGGTGCGGACGCTCATTGCCAAGTCAATAATCTAAGACTCGCCCATAATGTCGTTTTTGATTGGTTGGATACTTTATTTGAATGGAATCAATCAAAGTTTTAGTTCTACTTATACCACTTAGATATATCTACCTTTTTACTGTTAGGGGCTACAAACTTATTTTACTTTAAGTAGCAAATTGGATAAATTCTCTACTGTTGATGGTAAGAGTAGGTTTTAGAATTTCAGGATTTGATGAAGTCTTTTCAAATAATGGATTTACTGAGTTATATTAATTATAGTTAAATAGTATTATTTCATTATTTACTAGGATTGTCCTCTGATTGGTATTAAGGGAAAATAGCTTTGAAAATTGAATTTTGATGATGACATTCTTTGAACAATTAGTGTTTAGATATGCTATTTAGTTACTAGAGTGCTCATTTAATAGAAAAAGAAGTAATTTCATTTTCAGTAAAAGTCCATAAAATACTTGAAAAATTATCTAGAAGGTGATATAATACAGTCTTGTAAGGGTTATCACATATAACTCAAAAAAGAAATAACTAAAGGAGAGTCAAACTATGGCTTCTAAAGATTTCCACGTAGTGGCAGAAACAGGTATTCACGCGCGTCCAGCAACATTGTTGGTTCAAACAGCTAGCAAATTTGCTTCAGATATCACTCTTGAATACAAAGGTAAATCAGTAAATCTTAAATCTATCATGGGTGTTATGAGTCTTGGTGTTGGCCAAGGTGCTGACGTTACAATTTCAGCTGAAGGTGCAGATGCTGACGACGCAATCGCTGCTATCACTGAAACTATGGAAAAAGAAGGATTGGCATAAGGAAAATGACAGAAATGCTTAAAGGAATCGCAGCATCTGACGGTGTTGCAGTTGCAAAAGCATATCTACTCGTTCAACCGGATTTGTCATTTGAGACTATTACAGTCGAAGATACAAACGCAGAAGAAGCTCGCCTTGATGCCGCTCTACAGGCATCACAAGACGAGCTTTCTGTTATTCGCGAGAAAGCAGTAGGTACGCTCGGTGAAGAAGCAGCTCAAGTTTTTGACGCTCACTTAATGGTTCTTGCTGACCCAGAAATGATCAGCCAAATCAAGGAAACAATCCGTGCGAAGAAAGTGAATGCAGAAGCAGGTCTGAAAGAAGTAACAGACATGTTTATCACTATCTTTGAAGGCATGGAAGACAACCCATACATGCAAGAACGCGCTGCGGATATCCGCGACGTGACAAAACGTGTATTGGCCAACCTCCTTGGTAAAAAATTGCCAAACCCAGCTTCTATCAATGAAGAAGTGATTGTGATTGCGCATGACTTGACTCCTTCAGATACAGCTCAATTGGACAAAAACTTTGTAAAAGCTTTTGTAACCAACATTGGTGGACGTACAAGCCACTCTGCTATCATGGCGCGTACACTTGAAATTGCAGCAGTATTGGGAACAAACAACATCACTGAAATCGTTAAAGACGGTGATATTCTTGCCGTTAACGGTATCACAGGTGAGGTTATTATCAATCCAACTGATGAGCAAGCGGCTGAATTCAAGGCTGCTGGTGAAGCTTATGCGAAACAAAAAGCTGAATGGGCTCTCTTGAAAGATGCTAAAACAGTAACTGCTGATGGCAAACACTTTGAATTGGCTGCCAACATCGGTACTCCAAAAGACGTTGAAGGTGTCAATGACAACGGTGCTGAAGCTGTTGGTCTTTACCGTACAGAGTTCTTGTACATGGATTCTCAAGACTTCCCAACAGAAGACGAGCAATACGAAGCTTACAAGGCTGTACTTGAAGGAATGAACGGTAAACCTGTTGTCGTTCGTACAATGGATATCGGTGGAGATAAGGAACTTCCTTACTTCGATATGCCTCACGAAATGAACCCATTCCTTGGATTCCGTGCCCTTCGTATCTCTATCTCTGAGACTGGAGATGCTATGTTCCGCACACAAATCCGTGCCCTTCTTCGTGCGTCTGTTCACGGTCAATTGCGTATCATGTTCCCAATGGTTGCGCTCTTGAAAGAATTCCGTGCAGCGAAAGCAGTCTTTGACGAAGAAAAAGCAAACCTTCTTGCTGAAGGTGTTGCAGTTGCGGATAATATCCAAGTTGGTATCATGATCGAAATCCCAGCAGCAGCCATGCTTGCAGATCAATTTGCTAAAGAAGTTGACTTCTTCTCAATTGGTACAAACGACTTGATCCAATACACAATGGCAGCAGACCGTATGAACGAACAAGTTTCATACCTTTACCAACCATACAACCCATCAATCCTACGCTTGATCAACAATGTGATCAAAGCAGCTCACGCTGAAGGGAAATGGGCTGGAATGTGTGGTGAGATGGCTGGTGATCAACAAGCTGTTCCACTTCTTGTCGGAATGGGCTTGGATGAGTTCTCTATGTCAGCAACATCTGTACTTCGTACGCGTAGCTTGATGAAGAAATTGGATACAGCTAAGATGGAAGAGTACGCAAACCGTGCCCTTACAGAATGCTCAACAATGGAAGAAGTCCTTGAACTTCAAAAAGAATACGTTAATTTTGATTAATCGAAAAGTCCTTGCAACTCAGTTGCAGGGGCTTTTTTAAAGAATTTTCAAGAAAATCTTTTTTATATAAAGTCCATTCTAGAGAAAGTAGCGGTGAAGAATAAAAAAATACTTAACTGGTTCATAAAATTCTTGACAAGTTGCAAATTTAGGAGTAAACTATTAACCAGTTAATTAATAGAGAGGAGTTTCTGCAATTTAGAAATGAATTGCAAATAGAAATATCAAAAAAGAAAGTGAGTTTCAATGAAAATTAATAAAAAATACCTTGCTGGTTCTGCGGCAGCTTTAATTTTAAGTGTCTGTTCTTACGAGTTGGGACTGTATCAAGCTAGAACAGTCAAAGAAAATAATCGTGTTTCCTATATAGATGGAAAACAGGCGGCACAAAAAACGGAGAATCTGACTCCTGATGAGGTTAGCAAGAAAGAAGGCATCAATGCGGAGCAAATCGTCATCAAGATAACAGACCAGGGCTATGTCACTTCGCATGGCGACCACTATCATTACTATAATGGCAAAGTCCCTTATGACGCTATCATCAGTGAAGAGTTGCTGATGAAGGATCCAAACTACCAGCTCAAGGACGAGGATATTATCAGTGAAATCAAGGGTGGTTATGTTATCAAGGTAGATGGAAAATACTATGTTTACCTTAAGGACGCATCCCATGCGGATAATGTCCGTACGAAAGAAGAAATCAATCGGCAAAAACAAGAGCATAGTCAGCATCGTGAAGGAGGAACTTCAGCAAACGATGGTGCGGTAGCCTTGGCACGTTCACAGGGACGCTATACCACGGATGATGGATATATCTTTAATGCATCCGATATCATTGAAGATACTGGTGATGCTTATATCGTTCCTCATGGCAACCATTACCATTACATTCCTAAGAGTGAGTTATCAGCCAGCGAATTGGCTGCCGCAGAAGCCTTCCTATCTGGTAGAAGTGGCCAATCAAATACGCCTACTTATCGCCGTACCAATAACAACAGTACCAGCAGCGATGTAGATAGATGGACTCCATCCTATAATAATCAAGGCAATAGCTATACGAACACGAACACAGCTAACAACAGTAGCGACGATAACCAAGCAAGTCAGAGTGATGAGGATATTGATAGCCTTCTGAAACAACTTTATGCCTTGCCACTCAGCCAACGACACGTAGAATCTGATGGCCTTGTCTTTGACCCAGCACAGATTACAAGTCGAACAGCTAGAGGAGTTGCTGTGCCTCATGGGAACCATTACCATTTCATCCCTTATTCACAGATGTCTGAATTGGAAGAACGAATCGCTCGTATTATTCCTCTACAGTACAGTTCGAACCATAGGGTGCCGGATTCAAGACCAGAACAACCAAGTCCACAACCGACTCCGGAACCTAGTCCAAGCCCGCAACCTGCACCAAATCCTCAACCATCTCCAAGCAATCCAATTGACGAAAAATTGGTTAAACAGGCGATTCGAAAAGTAGCTGACGGCTATGTCTTTGAGGAGAATGGAACCTCACGTTATATTCCTGCCAAGGAACTTTCAGCAGAAACTGCTGCAGCCATTGATAGTAAGCTAGCCAAGCAAGAAAGTTTAGCTCATAAGCTCGGAGCTAAGAAAACCAATCTCCCATCTGGTGATCGAGGATTTTACAATAAGGCTTATGATTTACTAGCAAGAATTCATCAGGACTTACTTGCTAATAAAGGTCGTAAAGTTGATTTTGACGCTTTGGATAAACTGTTGGAACGTTTAAATGATGAAAGCAGTGATAAAGTTAAGTTGGTCGAAGATGTACTTGCATTTCTCGCACCGATTCGTCATCCAGAACGTTTAGGAAAACCAAATGCGCAAATTGCCTACACTGATGATGAGATTCAGGTAGCCAAGTTGGCAGGCAAGTATACAACAGAAGATGGCTATATCTTTGATCCCCGTGATATCACCAGTGATGAGGGGGATGCCTATGTAACTCCACATATGACCCATAGTCATTGGATTAAGAAAGATAGTTTGTCTGAAGCCGAAAGAGCGGCAGCCCAGGCTTATGCTAAAGAGAAAGGTTTAACACCTCCTTCGACAGGAAATACAGAGACTAAAGGAGCAGAAGCTATCTACAACCGCGTGAAAGCAGCTAAGAAGGTGCCTCTTGATCGTATGCCTTACAATCTCCAACATACCGTGGAAGTTAAAAACGGTAGTTTAATCATTCCTCATTATGATCATTACCATAACATCAAATTTGAGTGGTTTGACGAAGGACTTTATGAGGCACCTAAGGGGTATAGTCTAGAAGATCTCTTTGCGACTGTGAAGTACTATGTCGAACATCCAAACGAACGTCCGCATTCAGATAGTGGTTGGGGAAATGCAAGTGACCATGTTCAAAGAAACCAAAATGGTCAAGCTGATAACAATCATACGGATAAACCATCAGTAGAGAAACCTCGGGCAGACAAACCTGAGGAAGAAAAGCCGCGCGAAGAGAAGCCTCAAAGTGAGAAACCAGAATCTCCAAAACCAACTGAGGAGCCGGAAGAAGAATTACCAGAGGAACCAGAAGAACCTCAGGTCGAGACTGAAAAGGTTGAAGCGAAGTTGAGAGAGGCTGAAGAGCTACTTGCAAAGATCCAAGACCCCATTATCAAGTCCAATGCCAAAGAAACTCTCACTGGCTTAAAAAATAACCTGCTATTTGGTGCTCAGGATAACAATACCATTATGGCTGAAGCTGAAAAGTTGTTGGCTTTATTAAAGGAGAGCAAGTAAAGGTAGAAGCATTTTCTAGATCCTAAAAACAGGATAGGAGAACTAGAAAAGTTAAAATCGAAAATGAGAATAGAATGTAAGTTCTAGTTCTCATTTTTTTCATGAAAATGTGAAAAATATCTTGACATATAGTGTAAATAAAGATAAACTATTTACTAGTTAATTAAATGGTTAAATACTAGTTAAGGAGTAATGATGAAAAAAAGAACAATTCTACTATTAATGGCAAGTCTGTTGATTCTTGTCTTAGGAGCATGTAGCCAAAAAGAAAAACAAGAATCAAAAGGGATGAAGATTGTCACAAGTTTTTACCCAATCTATGCCATGGTCAAAGAGGTATCAGGTGACTTGAATGATGTACGGATGATTCAGTCAAGTAGTGGGATTCACTCCTTTGAACCATCAGCAAATGACATTGCTGCCATTTATGATGCGGATGTCTTTGTCTATCACTCTCATACGCTCGAATCTTGGGCTGGAAGTCTAGATCCTAACTTGAAAAATTCAAAAGTTAAGGTTTTAGAAGCTTCTGAAGGGATGACGTTGGAGCGTGTACCGGGTTTGGAAGATGTAGAAGCTGGTGACGGGATTGATGAAAAAACGCTCTATGACCCTCACACTTGGTTAGATCCTGAAAAAGCAGGCGAAGAGGCGCAGATTATTGCGGATAAACTTTCGGAGATTGACAGTGCTAATAAGGAGACGTATCAAAAGAATGCTAAAAACTTTATCGCTAAAGCCCAAGAATTGACTAAGAAGTACCAGCCTATTTTTGAAAAAGCGAGTCAAAAGACCTTTGTTACACAACACACAGCCTTTTCTTATCTCGCTAAACGCTTTGGTTTGAAACAACTTGGTATAGCAGGGATTTCACCTGAACAAGAGCCAAGTCCGAGACAACTAACAGAAATTCAAGAATTCGTTAAGACTTATAAGGTTAAAACCATCTTTACTGAGAGCAATGCTTCTTCTAAAGTCGCTGAGACTTTGGTCAAATCAACAGGAGTTAGCCTAAAGACCCTCAATCCTTTAGAAGCAGATCCTGAAAATGACAAAACTTACTTAGAAAATCTAGAAGAAAACATGAATGTTCTTGCAGAAGAATTAAAATGAGGAGATGATGAAAATGAAGAAGAAATACCTTGCAGCAGGATCGGCTCTTGTCCTTTCCCTAAGCCTTTGCATCTATGCATTGAACCAACACCAGGTAGAAGGAAACAAAGATAAAAATCGTGTGTCTTATGTCGATGGGAAGCAAGACTCTCAAAAAACAGAGACCCAGACACCAGACCAAGTTAGCAAAAAAGAAGACATTCAGGCTGAACAAATTGTCGTGAAAATCACAGACCAAGGTTATGTGACTTCACATGGTGATCATTTCCATTATTACAATGGTAAAGTTCCTTTTGACGCGATTTTCAGCGAAGAACTGTTGATGAAAGATGCCAATTATCAACTGAAAGATGCTGATATTGTCAATGAAATCAAAGGTGGCTACATTATCAAGGTTGATGGTAAGTATTATGTCTACCTTAAAGATGCGGCTCATGCTGATAATATTCGTACGAAGGACGAAATTGAACGCCAAAAACAAGGTCATACTCACGATGCACCAACTTCTAACAGTGCAGTGACACTTGCGCGATCACAAGGCCGTTATACTACCGACGATGGCTACATCTTTAATCCATCTGATATTATAGAGGATACTGGTGATGCTTATATCGTTCCTCATGGTGGACATTACCACTACATTCCAAAGAGTTCCTTGTCTGCTAGCGAATTAGCTGCTGCTCAAGCTTACCTTTCTGGAACTAGAAAACAACCGACTGTGACGGACTATCGTCCTAGTCCAAACGC
The DNA here is from genome assembly GCA_000688775.2 of Streptococcus sp. VT 162. Classification (NCBI taxonomy): domain Bacteria; kingdom Bacillati; phylum Bacillota; class Bacilli; order Lactobacillales; family Streptococcaceae; genus Streptococcus; species Streptococcus sp. VT 162. Next base: position 1,023,010 of record CP007628.2, on the reverse strand, counting down.
AACTGGTCAAACTACCAACCCAAGTCAACAGGCTGAAACACCAAGTAATCAAGCTGAGAGTCTTCAAAGTCTATTGCAGCAACTCTATGCTCTTCCAAGTAGTCAACGTTATGCTGAATCAGATGGCTTGATTTTTGACCCTGCTAAGATTTCGAGCAGAACACCAAGTGGCGTAGCGATTCCACACAGAAATCACTATCATTTCATCCCATATACAAAACTTTCTGCCTTGGAAGAAAAGATTGCACGTATGATTCCTTTATCTAGCGACAGTGGGAAGCCAACACCTTTGGAAAATCCAAGCAAACCAGCAGAACATCCAGCTCAACCAGATCATCATCATGACCAAGACGGTGACCATGGAAGTCAGGATACCAACCATGAAGACCATGACCATGATGGAGAGGAGCATGACCACCACCACGGTGAAGAACATGATCATGGTTTTGCAGCTGACCGTGTTATTAGTGAAGATGAGCAAGGTTTTGTAGTTTCTCATGGAGATCACGCTCATTATTTCTTTAAGAAGGACTTGACTGCAGCCCAAATCAAAGCTGCCCAAGATCACTTGAAAGAAAATCATCAGTCTCAGCACGTTCAACCACTTGCAAAGACTGTGGAAAGTTTCTCAAGAGATGCTAGCGATGAAGAAAAAATCAAGTATATCTCACAGACCTACGGGGTTCCGCTCGAAGCGATTCGTATTTCAAACGGCTTCTTTGTCTTTGGAAATCCGGATCAAGCCTATGATCCAACCCATATCCATCCTTATGCTGTTCGAAAAGAACATGTTCGTATTCCTCTCCAAACTGGAAATCCAGAACTGGATTTCCTAAATGAACTTTATACGACTGCCCTACGTGATGGGGTGTCTCCTTATAGTTTGCAAGTAGAGAATGGTAGCTTTGTGATTCCTCACGGTGATCACAATCACTACATTAAGGTTCAGACAAATGGCTATGAAGTAGCTTTGAAAAATAAGATTCCGGCCCTACAATCGACCTATCAACCTGGAGCATTTGATGAACAAACAGTTCTATCTAAGGTGGATCAACTTTTAGCAGATAGCAGAAGTCTCTACAAAGACCAGCCAATCATGCAGAGACGGGTTGAACTTGCTTTGGGGCAGTTCACCGAAAATATGAAAAAATTGGCAACAAACTCAACTGCTGGATACCTAGCAGCATTGGATCTCTTTAATAAACAGTATATCCATGTGGACCAAAATGTGGCACCGGTTGAAACTTCACCTTTAGATAAGAAGTACCAAGCTCTAGTAGATAAGATCAATACATTGGATACAGATACTTATGGCTTGCCTAAGAAAGATCTTTTGGTACATTTGCAGGAAGCAAAACTAGCACAGGATGAGACAGAGTTGGCTGTCATTGAAGCGAAACTGCAGGCCTTGCAAGATTTCCGAGATCGGACAGGGGTTACAACAGTAGAGTACATCAAGTACTTCTACGAACATGTGTCTGATGGTCGTTTGAGAGAAGAACTTCGGAACCGTGTTGCCAAGTTGACATGGGAACTTTACCAGTCACAATCTTTCCTCAAAGCAACCGACTTGAACAAGTTATTCCCAACTATTTACCAAACTAAGTTAGAAGTAGAAGAAGCTCTCAAAGAAGAACCCGTTTCTACAAAAGTTGGTAAGACTATTCTAGATACGGAAAAAGTAGATAGTCAAACTGCTAAGACCGCCATCTATGAATTCCTAAAAGAACTCTACGGTGATTTTATGCCAGAAGAGCGGGTTAGTCATGTTAAGAAGGAAGAAGTGGATGCTCTCCTAACTAAAGCTGCCCAACTCCTAGCACGTGTCAAAGAAGATGGTGTCAAACAATCCCTAGCTGAAGAAGCAGCTAATATCAAAGCGGCTACTGAAAAGGAAAATGCAGACCTTGACGAAGCTAAAACACAACTTGAGGATCTTTTAAATCGTATTGCAGCGACTATCCAACGAGAGAAAAAAGAAGCAGAACAAGATCCACAAACGGTGATTATCTACCAAAAACTCTATAATATCTTGCTCTCCCTTCACAAGTACTTAGAGGATAACAAAGGATCTGATGCTGACTTTGAACGTGTCGATGCCCTTTTTGATCAACTCGCAGCTAAAAGTAGTGATAAAGAAGGTCTCCTCACTCTAGCTAAAGAAATCATTAGCTTGAACCAAGAACTTCGTTCAAAAGCAAGTGAAACTGACAGTCAATCTAAGTCTGAGAAAGGCAGTGAAACAACTGCTTCTCAATCAAGCGAAAAGCAAGAGAAAAGTGAGACTGAGCCAAGTGCTCAACCAAACGAATAAAAAGAAAGACGAAGTAGCTGAGCTACCTCGTCTTTTTTAGTCTTTATAAGCTACAATACCAATGATGGTATCCACCGCACGCTCCATGGTCTGAAGACTGACGTATTCAAAACGTCCATGCATGT